>DATJWL010000167.1:0-36928 GCA_035501215.1 Casimicrobiaceae bacterium | reverse complement strand
GCTCGCCGAGCGCGACCGTAAGGGTCCGCACGGGGTCAGGCGCGCGCCGCGGCGCGCAGTTGCTGTTCGAGTCGGTGTGCGAGGCGATTGACCTGCTCGCGGTCCGATTCGATCACGAAGTCCGCCACCTCGCGATAGAGGCCGTCGCGCGTGGCGTAGAGTTCCTGCACCCTGGCGAAGGGGTCGGGGGCCTGCAGCAGCGGGCGGTGTTTGCTGTGCCGTGTTCGCTCCCACAACGTGTCGGGCGTGGCGTGAAGGTAAAGCACCGTACCGCCTTCCTTGAGGCGTTCGCGGTTTGCCGGGCGCAAGATCACACCGCCGCCCGTCGACAGCACGATGTTCGTCTGGGTGACGAGCTCGGTAAGCACTGCCTCCTCCCGGTCGCGGAAGCCGTGCTCGCCTTCCAGCTCGAAGATCACGGGGATGCTCACGCCGAGCCGGCGCTCGAGCTCGACGTCGGCATCGTAGAAGCGCTTGTCGAGCCTGCGAGCAAGGAGCCGCCCGAGTGTCGACTTGCCGCAACCCGGCATGCCGACCAGAAAAAGATTGCCCCGATGCATCTGCATCGGGGCATTGTAGTTTAAGCGTTGCGCGCGCGCGAGCCGATCGCTCAGCGTACCGCGGTGACCGATTCCTTGATGATGCGCGGGGTGAGGAAGATCAGGAGCTCGGTCTTTTCGGTGGTCTTGCTCGTCGTCTTGAAGAGATAACCCAGGATCGGGATGTCGCCGAGCAGCGGTACCTTTGTTATGTCGTTGTTGTTTGTCTCCTCGAAGATGCCGCCGATGACCGCGGTGTCTCCGTTGTTGACCGCGATCTGGGTTGTGACGTTCCGGGTATCGATCGACGGATACTGGCTGCCCTGGATGACAACGACCTGTCCGACCGTGTCCTTGCGCACCTCCACCGTCATCACAATCCGATTGTCGGGCAGGATCTGGGGCGTGACGTCGAGCGCCAGCACTGCTTTCTTGAACTGAACCGTCGGCACGGTGTTGTTCGTGCCCTGGATGATGTACGGAATCTCGGTTCCCTGCTCGATATGTGCTTTCTGATTGTCCTGGGTGACCACGCGCGGCCCAGACACGACCTTGCCGCGGCTGTCGGCTTCCAGCGCCGACAACTCGAGGTTGATGAGGTTGCCGCTGCCCAGATTGATCAAGGTCAGCGCAAGCTGTCCTGCGGCGCCGGCCACCGGCAGATTGACGTTGAGCTGGGGGCTGTCGGAATAGCCCGCGGTCGCTACTCCTGACGCCAGCTCATATGGAGTTTGAGTCCGCGTATCGCGAGTACAGGTTGTGCCGGTGCAGGTTACGACAGGGGTGGTGGAAAGTGACCCGCCGAAGCCGCCGGCATAGCGCTTATTCAAGGTAAACCCGGTCTGGACGCCCAGCCGCACGCCTAGCTGACGGCTGAACTTGTCGTCCGCGACCACGATGCGACTCTCGATGGTGACTTGTCTTATGGGCACGTCGAGCTGGCGAATCAGCCTGCGCACCTCATCCAGCCGTCCCGCGGTGTCCGAAACGATGAGGATGTTAGTACGCGGATCGACGATCGCGACCCCGCGCTTGGACAGGATCGATCCCTGGCCCCCGGTGGTCGCCGTCTGCCCCGCGCCGGCACCAAACTGCTGTTGCCGGTTGGTCGAGATCATCGCCGAGAAATCCTGGGCCTTGAGGTAGTTAAGCTGGAAGGTCTCGGTGACCAGCGGCTCGAGCTCGCTGATCTGCAGCCTCGATTCGAGCTGTTGTTTCTCCTTGACTGCCAGTTCCTCGCGCGGCGCGATCAGAACGACGTTGCCGTTCTTGCGCATGTCGAGGCCCTTGGTCTGCATGATGATGTCGAGCGCCTGATCCCAGGGAATGTCCTTCAGCCGCAATGTCAGGCTTCCCGTCACCGTGTCGCTCGTGATGATGTTGAGGCCGGTAAAGTCGGCGATGACTTGTAGCACCGCACGCACTTCGACGTTCTGGAAGTTGAGCGAGAGCTTCTCACCCTTGTAGCCTTGACGCGTCCCTTGAGTCAGCTTGTTCGGATCTTCCTGGATTGGCTTGACTTCGAGGATGAAGCGGTTGTCGGCCTGGTAGGCGGAGTACTCCCACAGTCCGCGCGGCTCGATCACCATCCTCGCGTCGCCTCGCTGCGAAAACGTATCGATCGTGGCCACCGGTGTGGCGAAGTCGGCAACGTCGAGACGCCGCTCGAGATTGCGCGGCAGAGTCGTGCGTAGAAAGTCCACTACGAGGGTGCGACCCTGCTGGCGAATGTCGATGCCCGTCGTATTGTCCGAAAGGTCGACGATGATTCGACCCTCGCCGTTGCGGCCGCGCCGGAAGTCGACGTCGCGCAGCGCGTGCGTGACCTCTCCGGGCTTCGCCTCGGCGAAGCGCGAAACGACCGGCCCCTGCACCGTTGCCCCCGCCTGCTCCGTAAGCGTCACGTAAACGGCGTTGCCCTCGAGCCGCGTCTCGTAGGACTGCGGCTTGTTCAGGTTGAAGACGACTCGGGTGCGCCCGCCCGCCTGCACGACGTTCAGGCTGCGCAGCGATGGATCGCCGACGTCCTGCGCCGTCCTGCCCAAGCCGTTCGCGGTATCAGGAAAATCGAGCGCGATCCGCGGCGGATCGATGATCGCGAACCCGGCCGGTGGATTCGCCAGAGGGGCCTTGAGCGTGAACTTGACGACGGTGCGGCCGGAGCTTCCCTTCGAGACGCTCACCGCATCGATGCTGTTCGCGGTTTGCGCGAATGCGGTACCCAGCCAGCAAATGGCTAGGATGAGTACTGCAATCCAGTTAAATATCGGCCACTGCTTATATTGATGTTCGCTCCCTGGCAACGCATTCATCGTCGTCGCTCCTGTCTAGGCTCGGTCGCCTCGGCAAGCTGGAGCGTGCTCGACCGCTCGGTCCAGTCGCCGCTCCCGTCCTGCACCAACTCCTTGAGGTGTATCTCGCTATCCGATATGCCGATGATGACTCCGAAGTTCTGTCCCAGATAATTGCCGACTCGCACTTGGTAGATGTCCTTGTCCGTCGTGCGCACCAGCGCGAACGTCGACCGTCCGCGTTGCATCGTGCCGACCATTTGCAGCGACTCGAGTGGAAAAGCCTCCAACGGCTCTTTGCGCCGGTTCAGATCGGGTGCCAGGGTCCCCCCGCTCTTGACCGGTTCGATCTTGCGCGGCTTGAACGGATCGGGCAGGTCGAATGCGTTGTAGGTAAACGGCTCGTACGGCTTCACCTGCGGAAGGGGGTCGAGCTTTCCCTTCGCGCCCTTGCCCTGTTCCTGCATCCAGGCGCGGAGATCCTGATGGCTCTCGCCGCCGCAGCCAGCGACGAGCAAGACGATTCCCGCGCAGGCGATCAGTCGCGGTCTCATTTCTTGCCCTTGGCCTTGCCCTTCGCGTCCTGCGCTTGGCGCTTCTGCTTCGCGACTTCCTCTTCGTCGAGATAGCGAAACGTCTTCGCTACCGCGTCCATCGTCAAGGAGCCCTTGTCGTTGACGATGCTGAGGTCGTTAAGCGTGACGATGCGCGGCAACTGCGCGACGTCGCTCGCGAAAGCGCCCATGTCGTGGTAGCTGCCCGTAACCTTCACGTTGATGGGAAGCTCCGCATAGAAATCTGCCATGCGCTCCTGCGCCGCCGGCCTGAAGAGCTCGAACTGCAATCCGCGGCCGAGCCCGGCCTGATTGATGTCCGTCAGCAAGGCATCCATCTCGGACTTGTTGGGCAATTGCTTCAGCAGCGCGCCGAAGGATTGCTCGATCTCCTTGAGCTGCTGCACGTAGAGTTCGAGATTGACCGCGCGCGCCTTCTTTGAAGCGTACTCTTCCTTGAGCTTGTTCTCGTTGCTCTGCGCGCGATCGAGACTGTCGAGCTGATCTTTCCAATCGAGGAGCCCGCCGAGGGCGACGATCACGACGAAGATGACGCCTAGGACTACCGCCTTCGGCAGCAGCGGCCAATTCCCCGCCTCGCGGAAGTTGAGCCGTCGGAGGTCGTCGAGCGTCATACCTGACCTCCCTTTCCGGCTGCCGGAGCCGCTTTGGCAGGAGGCGCCTTGCCCGGCTGCGCTGCGGGACCCGTAGCCGGCGCCTGCACTGCCCGCTTGACCTGGACCACCAGGGTGAACTCATTCACCTTTTGTTTGTCGACCGCGACCGACTTGATCTCGACCAGCTCCGGCTGCGTGAGCCAGGGCGAACCCTCGATATTGCGCATCAGGGTCGACACCCGTGCGTTTGACTGCGCGTACCCGGTCAGGGTAACGCGGGTGCCGTTCTGCTTCACCGACCTCAGGTAGATCCCGTCGGGCAGCTGCCGCACGAGTTGGTCGAGGAGGTGAACCGCCTCGGTTCGATTGGCCTGCAGCGTCTCGACCACCTGCTTCCGCGCGAGCAGCGCCTGGGTCTGGTCGCGCAACCGGTCGATCTCCTTGATCTGCTCGTCGAGCTTGGCGATCTCGCCTTTGAGCAGGGCGTTTCGACTGTTCTGGTTTTCGATGCGTTCCGCGATCACGACGTGGCCAAGCCCGACGACCGCGAGCGCAAGGACACCGAGCCCCACCACGAGCGAGACGAATTGGCGTTGCCGCGCCTGGCGCTTCTGCTCGCGGTGCGGTAATAGATTGATACGGACCATGTTAGTTGAAGCTCCGCATGGCAAGCCCGCAGGCGATGAGCAGCAAAGGTGCGTCCGTGGCGAGCTGCCGTGGACGTATCCGATCCGATACCGCCATGTTGGCGAACGGATTGCCCACGATCGTGTTCACGCCCGCCCTCTTGCCAACCAACTCGTCGAGCCCGGGCAGGAGCGCGCACCCTCCGGCGAGTACGATCTGGTCGACCTGGCTGTAGGACGTCGAGGTGAAGAAGAACTGGAGCGCCCGCGTGATCTCGAGCGCGAGCGTTTCCATGAACGGTTGCAGAACATCGACGTCATAGTTCTCCGGGAGACCGGCGTTTCTTTTGGCTGACTCGGCTTCCTCGGGTGAAAGATTGAACGCTCGCTGGATTTCGTGTGTAAGCTGATTCCCGCCGAAAGCCTGGTCCCGCGAGAAGAGGATCTGATTGTTGCGCAGGACGTAGAAATGCATCACGTGCGCCCCGATGTCCACCAGCGCGATGTTCTGGTCGCGGCCATTCGCCGGCAGCGACGGCGCAACCATCTGGAAGGCTTCCTCGGTCGCGTACGACTCGACGTCCATGACGCGCGGCTTCAGCCCCGCTGCCTCCGCGATCGCCACGCGGTCCTCGACCTTCTCCTTGCGCGAGGCGGCGATCAGCACCTCGACTTCGTCGGTGTTGTTCGGGGCGGGGCCGAGAATCTGGAAGTCGAGGTTCACCTCGTCGAGTGCAAACGGAATGTACTGGTTCGCCTCGGCTTCGACCTGCAGTTCGAGCTCTTCCTCGGTTTGTCCGGCCGGGACGATGATCTTCTTGGTGATGACCATCGCCGCCGGCAGCGCCATCGCCACGTTTCGGTTTCGCGTGCCAAGGCGCTTGTGGCCCCGCCGCAGAGCATCGCTGACCTGATCGAGGTTCGCGATGTTGCCGTCGCTAACGATGTCCTTGGCGAGAGGCTCGAGCGCATAGCGTTCGAGGCGATAGGCACCCTTGCCCGTCTCCGAGAGCTCAACGAGCTTGAGCGCAGAAGAGCTGATGTCCACGCCGATCAGCGGCGGAGCAGTCGTCTGCAAAAACGAAAAAGCGGAACCGAGTTTTTCCTTCAGCATGGGAAGGTTAGGCCAAATACATATAAACTACATTAAATGCTAGCAGCAAGTATAAACCATGGCAATTTCTTTTTTTCAAGTTTGTTCGCCCGCTAACCCTGCATATAATTGCGAGTCCCGCGCGACTCCCCGGTAAGTTTCATTCAATCATGCTAAAGCGGTGGCTCATCTATCTGGCGTCCGTTTTGTTTGGTCTGGCGCTCGTCGGGGTTTTGCTGGCGGCCTTTGTTTTTGCACTGCTTTCTCCAACCCTGCCCACCCTGGAAACCCTCACCGACTACCAGCCGAAGATCCCTCTTCGCATCCTTTCGGCGGAGGGGGAACTGCTCGGCGAATTTGGCGAAGAGCGGCGGGCGGTCGTGAAGATCCGGGACGTTCCGGAAGTCATGCGCCAGGCCATCCTCGCCGCCGAGGACGAGCGCTTCTATCAGCATGGCGGCGTCGACTATATCTCGGTGTTGCGGGCGGCCCTTACCAACGTCGCCAGCGGTACACAGCAGGGGGCCGGCACGATCACCATGCAGGTTGCCCGCAACTTCTTCCTGACCCGCGAAAAGACGCTTACGAGAAAGCTGCGAGAAGTCCTACTCGCCTACAAAATCGAGGCGAATTTGAGCAAAGATGAAATTCTCGAGCTTTACGTCAACCAGATCTTCCTCGGGCAGCGCGCTTACGGCTTTGCGGCCGCTTCCCAAATTTACTTCGGCAAACCGCTCGCGCAGATCGACGTTGCCGAGGCCGCCATGCTCGCGGGACTGCCAAAGGCTCCGTCGGCCTACAATCCGGTGGCCAACCCGAAGCGAGCGCGCATACGACAGCTTTACGTGCTGCATCGTATGCATGAGCTGCGTTTCATCGACGACGCGCAGTTGAAGGAGGCGGAAGCCAGTCCGCTCGTCGTCCGGCAGACGCTGCGCGACCCCACCGCGCATGCCGATCACGTCGCGGAGATGGTGCGTCAGACAATCTTCGACGCCTACGGCGAGGAAAGCTATAGCCGCGGGCTCACCGTCTATACGACGATTCGAAAAGCCGATCAAGATGCTGCCTATAACGCGGTGCGGCGGGGCGTGCTCGACTACGACCGCCGCCACGGTTTTCGTGGCCCCGAGGGGTTCGTCACCCTGCCCAGCGATCCTGCCGAGCTTGAACAAGTGCTCGACCGCGCCTTTGCCGAGCTTTCCGACAGCGACAACCTCGAAGCGGCGGTCGTTCTCGAGGCCTCCCCGGCCGAGGTGAAAGCAGTCCGCAGCGACGGTGAAACGGTCAGCGTGAGCGGTGACGGACTGAAGTTCGCCTCCAGGGCGCTCTCCGACAAGGCGTCGCCGGCCAGCCGCATTCGCCGCGGCGCGGTGATCCGCGTCAGCCGTGACGACCGCGGCCGCTGGCAAATCGCCCAGCTACCCCAGGTCGAATCGGCGATCGTCTCGGCCCGCCCGTCGGACGGTGCGATCCTTTCTCTGGTCGGCGGCTTCGATTTCGAGCGCAACAAGTTCAACCACGTGACCCAGGCGCTGAGGCAGCCGGGATCGAGCTTCAAGCCGTTCATCTATTCCGCCGCGCTGGAAAAGGGCTTCAGTCCTGCGACCGTCGTCAACGATGCCCCGCTCTACTTCGATGCCTCGCAAACCGGGAGCGACCCGTGGGAGCCGAAGAATTACGACGGCAAGTTCGAGGGCCGGATGCGCTTGCGCACCGCCCTGATGAAATCGAAGAACCTGGTTACGGTTCGCGTGATGCAGGCGATCGGACCGCAATACGCGCAGGATTACATCGCGCGCTTCGGGTTCGACCCGAAGCTGCATCCCCCTTATCTGCCGATGGCGCTCGGAGCGGGCGCGGCGACACCGTTGCAGATGGTCGCAGCGTACTCGGTCTTCGCCAACGGCGGATACCGCGTCACACCCTACCTAATCGACCGGGTCCTCGACAGCCGGGGCAACGTGCTCACCCGGGCCGAACCTGCCGTCGTCGGCGAAGGTGCCGAACGCGTCATCGATCCGCGCAATGCGTTCATCATGACCACCATGCTGCGCGACGTCGTGCGGGCCGGCACGGCGGCGCGGGCGATGCAACTCGGCCGCCAGGACCTCGCGGGCAAGACCGGCACCACCAACGACTTTGTCGATGCCTGGTTCTGCGGTTTCAACGCATCGATGGTGGCTGTCACATGGATCGGCTTCGACCAACCCAGGACGCTCGGCTCGGGCGAGACAGGAGCCGTGGCCGCCCTTCCGATCTGGATGAATTTCATGGGCAAGACGCTCAAGGGAGTTCCCGAGCGCCCACTGCAGCAACCGGACGGCATTCTCGTTGTGCGCATCAATCCGGAAACGGGTTACCGTGAGCTGGATGATCGGGCAGGGCTCCCCGAGTATTTCTATTCCGAGTTTCCACCGGGTCGTGGAGACGAGACTCTTGTACCCGGATCGAGCCGCACGCCGGGCGAGATCCGGAACCAGATTTTCTAGGCATGGACCGTCCCGACTCGACGCGCGCACAGCGCAACCGCTCGCGCATCGCTCAGACCACCGCAAGACTGATCGCCGAACACGGCCTGACCGACTGGAACGCGGCCAAGCGCAAGGCCTGCCGCGAGCTGGGACTCCCCCATCGTGAAGCATTGCCCGACAATGAGGAAGTCGAACAGGCGTTGCGTGATTACAACAGCTTGTTCCAGTACGCTGAGCAGCCGGCACGGCTGCGCCTGCAACGGCTCGAGGCCTTGCGCTGGATGGAACGGCTGTCGCAGTGGAATCCGGTGCTTACCGGCGCGGTTGCGGCAGGTTGGGCCACCGAGCACAGCGAGGTGCGCCTGGAACTCGAAGCCGAAGACGCCAAATCGGTCGAGCTGTCGTTGCTCAACGCCGGAGTCGAATACGCCTGCGCGCCTGCGCCCGCTGGAAGCACTACCCAAGTCCAGCTTCGAATCGAGCGCCCGGAGGCAACCTTGCGCTTGGTCATCGTCTCGCCGCTCGAGCGCAGAAACCGGCGCCGGCGCGGAAGAAGCGGCGAGGCCGACGACCGTCTCGGCATGGCGCAGCTCAAGGCTTTGCTCGACACCGAGGGCGAAGCCTAGCCTTCGAGGAGCCTCAATCCCTCAGCCAGGCAGCGGCGGCGAGCGCGAAGTAGGTGAGGATGGCGTCGGCCCCCGCGCGCTTGAAGGCCAGCAGCGTCTCCATCACGCAGGCGCGCT
Source organism: Casimicrobiaceae bacterium (assembly GCA_035501215.1). GTDB lineage: Bacteria > Pseudomonadota > Gammaproteobacteria > Burkholderiales > Casimicrobiaceae > PALSA-1003. The sequence continues at coordinate 27,991 of DATJWL010000167.1, read as the reverse complement.
CATCTAGCCAGCCGTTCTGCGCGGCGGCCTTGAGCATCGCGTATTCGCCGCTCACCTGGTAGACCGCGGTGGGGACGCCGAAGGTTTCTTTCACCCGTCGGACGACGTCGAGGTAGGGCAGCCCGGGCTTGACCATCACCATGTCCGCGCCCTCCTGCAGGTCGAGATAAACTTCCCACAGCGCTTCGTCGGAATTGCCTGGGTCCATCTGGTAGGTGTACTTGTCGCCTCCGCCGAGAGTGCCCGACGACCCCACCGCGTCGCGAAAGGGTCCGTAGAAACTCGAGGCGTACTTGGCCGAGTAGGCGAGGACCCTCGTTCGCTCCAGCTTCGCTTCGTCGAGCGCCGCCCGCAACGCGCCCACGCGGCCGTCCATCATGTCCGACGGAGCAACCACGTCCGCGCCCGCTTCGGCATGAGAAAGCGCCTGCCGGGTGAGCGCGGCAACGGTGATGTCGTTCGCGACGTACCCGCTCTCGTCGAGGAGCCCGTCCTGCCCGTGGCTGGTGTAGGGATCGAGCGCGACGTCCGTGATGATGCCGAGCGTCGGGAAGCGCGTCTTCAGCGCGCGCACGGTTCGGGGCACCAAGCCCTCGGGATTCCACGCCTCGGCCGCATCGAGTGACTTGGCCTTTGCCGGAATCACGGGAAAGAGCGCCATGGCGGGCACGCCCAGCTCGAGGCATCGCTCGGCATCCTTGAACAGCAGATCAACGCTCTTCCGCGACACACCGGGGAGCGACGGCACTGCTTCTTCGCTTGCCCTGCCGTCGTGAACGAAGACGGGCAGGATAAGATCCGCTGCCTGCAGAGCATGCTCGCGCATCAGCCGGCGCGAGAACGCGTCGCGGCGCATGCGGCGCGGCCGTCGTTGTGGAAATTTCCCCGCAAAGCGCATGGTCAATGGTGGGAACTGTCGAATGAGGTGTCGCGCGCCGGTCCGAATACGATAAGGGCGCATCCTAGCCCGCGCGCGGTTGGGGCGGCAAGCGCGAGGCTGCTCAAGCGGGACGCACGTTTCACGACTTTAACCATGTCGCCTGCGAGGCGAATCGAATGCTCGCCGAGGCGGAATTCTTGTTGCGGAACTCTGTTTGCGGTGCATGGTCTGAAACTGCGGACGGTTGTAACGTCTCCCGCTTTCCTCCCTGAGCGGGTGCCCTACGGTTGTGAGTTTTCACCGATCGCAGGGCGTTTTCGGCCCCGTGTCACTCCCCTTGATGCCGGGGCCTTTCTTTTTGTCCTTCCGGAACGCGAGGGCGTGGAGCGAGCCAGGCAATGATGGCCGCTTCCGCCTCCGCGATCCCGATTCTGTGCTCGGCCGAGAAGAGCTGCACATCGAGTCGCATAGGGTCCACGGAATAGTCCGCGGCAAGCGCGTCTCGTGTTCTGGCGAGGGCGAGCGCTCGCTCGCGTACGTTCAACTTATCGGCCTTGGCCAGCAGAATCCGGACCGGACGTCCCGAGGGGAGAAACCAGTCGAGCATTTGCCGGTCAAGCGGGGTCATCGGACGGCGGCAATCCATCACGAGCACGAGCCCAGCCAGGGGAACCCGCGTGCTGAGATAGCGCGACAGAAAGCTCTGCCAGCGGCGGCGCATCGCCTCGGGCACTGCCGCATATCCGTATCCCGGCAGATCCGCGAGCAAAGCGCCCGAGCGCAGCTCGAAGAAATTGATGTGTTGCGTTCGCCCCGGTGTCTTGCTCACGAAAGCAAGCTGGGTCCGACCCGCGAGCGCATTGATCGCTGAAGACTTGCCGGCGTTCGAGCGTCCGGCAAACGCGATCTCCGGCGCCTCGCCATCGGGAAGCTGTCGCCACTCGGCCGCCGTCGTGAGAAACCTCGCCCCTGCAAACGGATGGGGCAACGATCCCACTCCCGCGAATTCGCATGGGAGGGGCCGATCTGCGCCAGGGCGTGGCTTTTCGGTAGAATGCACGGGCTGCTTTTTGCCGCCGATCACGCCACGTTGCGGATGGGCGCGTCCAGGGAGAACGCCCCGATGCGAAACGTGTTGTTCCTATTCGCCCTGTCGATTGCCGTTTGCGCTGCGGATACAACCTCGGCTCAGGCAGAGTCGGGCAAGCCCGACCTCGCCAAGGCGCAGCAAACTGTCACCACGGTCTGCGCGGCCTGCCACGGAGCTGACGGCAACAGCCCGAGCCCTGCCAATCCCACGCTAGCCGGTCAGGGTGCCGAGTATCTTACCCTGCAACTGATGCACTTCAAGGACGGCGTTCGCAGCAACGCGATCATGGCCGGGATGGCGAGCAGTCTCTCTCCCGAAGACATGCGCGCGCTCGGCCTGTACTTCTCACAGCAGAAGCCGAAAGCTATGGCGGCGAAGGATCCTGCGCTCGTGACCTTGGGGCAGAAGATTTATCGCGGAGGCAACAGCGCGGCCGGAGTCCCGGCGTGCGCGGCGTGCCACACTCCGAGCGGTGTCGGCATTCCTGCGCGTTACCCGCGGCTCTCCGGGCAATACGCCGATTACACCTACGCTCAGCTCAAGGCGTTCAAGGCGGGCGAACGCGGCATGGACAAGGAGGGCAAGGACGCCAATGGCCGGGTGATGGCGCAGGTCGCCGGCAAGATGTCCGACCAGGAGATGCGCGCGGTCGCCGAATACGCGACTGGCTTGCACTGAGCACGACTAGCTGTCCGGTGAACACATCACCGTGGCATTGGGAGCCGTTCCATACCCCTCCTCGATCCACTCGCCCGCCACGGTCGAACAGTTTTCCGGCTCCGTAACGCTAGGGCTCAGCCCGTAGTAGAGACAGTTCCGCAGATCGGCCTCGGCGGTGTAGCGATGGTGCAGCTGATTTGCACTCTTGAGAAAACGATAGACCGCGTGGGTGCCAGCCGGACATGCGCCGGTGCTCTTGTTGGGCAAGGCGATGTAGAACGCGGTTGCCGTCTCGTCGAACCACTGCCCGGAGAATCTCGCCTGGACTTGCGCGCACTCGTTCGGGTCGGCTGAATAGAAGTGCGAGTTGCCGAACTGGGGCAGTACGTAAAAGCGACACACCGGAGTCGCGCCAGGAGGGGCGAGGGCCGGATCCGTGTAGACGAGAAAGCGCAACCCGGTGCGCACCCAGCCCGGATGCACGCCGGTGTCGAGGTCGTGGATTTCGATCGCGCTCGCCGTCATGAAGTAGTCGTCCAGGCCCGAGTGATAGAACTCGACCACGACGGCCTTGCCCGGGTTCGCCGCATTCGGATCCAGATATTGCGCCAGCAGCGGCATAGCGAGATCGAGCCGCGAGTAATAGTCGGCTTCTTGCGGCGCGTGGCACGACGAGCTTCCCGCGAACAGCGTGCCGCGCAGCTCGAAGCCGCCGCTCGCCGAGGCAGTGAGCAATGCGGCACCGCTGCTGCCGGCCTCGGTCGTGCCGAGGCTGTAGTGGTCGGCGACGTTGTAGGTTCCGCTCGCGATCGGCGTGAGCGCGGTTCCGGCCGCGACCGCCTGGCTGAATTTCTTCAGGTCTCCCTCCGGATGATGCATCACGCTTACCTGCGTGCCCGCGTTGATCGGAGCCGAATTCCACGCGGACAGAGTCGTGCCCGCGGGCGGCGGATGATCGAGGCGCAGGAGCGCCCAATCGTAATCGTCGCTGCGCGCAAGCAAAGTCGCGCCGACCGGCATCGAGGCAAACGGCGGAACGGTGTGGTTGCCGCAGGCAATGGCGTCGAAGAACCAGTAAGTCTGCAGCGTGCTCGCGGCTTCCTGTGAATCGATGCAGTGGCTCGCCGTCAGGAAGTACGGCGTGTTCGAAGACAGCGTGTCGTTGACGAGCGTGCCGGTGCACAGAAAGCTGTCGCCTGCTTCCGAGAAGTACATCTTGGCAACCGCCTTCGCCTGCGCCGCGATCGCGGGGGTCGCTAAGCAGGCGATATCTCGCTCGCAACTCGCGGCCTGCCCAATCTCGTCGACCGGTTCCGCGCGTGGCGCCAGGCCGGCGACGACAAGATGTGAGATCTGCGGGATGGCGAGCGTGACGGAGCCGGGGCTCACGCCTTGTGGAAGATAGATCTCGAGCGTCGCCGTGTCGCCGTCGAGGATGGGCGACCAGGAGCGCCTTCCTCGCCTCAATTCGCTGACGAGGAAAGGTCCATAGACCCGCTGCGGAGCTCCCGATCCAGCGAAGCGGAGCGCGACTCGCGGGTCGGACGATTCGAGATCGATTCCCAGCCGGATCGAACTTGCGGTGGGCGATTGAACCTCGATTCGAGCGGCCGTGCCGCCCGAAACCGATTGCCACGGCAACGCGGCAAGCGGCAGCGCTCGGTCGCCCGCGGGACCGGCACGCGCAAACCCGACCTTCAGCCGGCGCGCCTTGATGCTCACGCCGTTCTTCGGCGCTGCAGAGGACTTGAGACTCGCCAGCTCGGCCGTCGTCGGCGCATGCAGCGTCAGCGTGTAACGAGGCGCGGCATCGGAGGTAAGGAACGCCGCGGCGGTTTCAGCCCGCGCCGGAAGCGGCGGCCGGTACGCGGCGGCGGGCGCCGTCGTGGCAGCATTCGCCGCGGCAGCTACCAACGCACAAACGAATCCCGTGGCCAGCCGTTTCAACATCGAGCGCGCCCCGCAGCGAGAATTGACAGCACCGAGCCGACTGCGACCATCGAGCCGAAGGCGTTGTTCCCCGGACGCTGCGCCTTCCGACGATCGGCGGCCGATTTGTCGTCGCGCAGCGACGGGAGAGATCCTTCTAGACTCCGCTTGCGAGGCATCGTGCGAGCAGCTCCCGCCAGTCGGGGAGCGAAACTCCGAAAACGCGCTCGAGCTTCTCGGTCGCAAGCACGGCGTAGGGAGGTCGTCGCGCCGCGGTCGGATATTCAGCGGTCGTGATCGGCAGCACGCGAGGGCTCTCGACTTCGCCGACGATCGCGCGCGCAAACTCGAACCAGCTCGTGCTCCCGCGTGCGCTCAGATGATAGAGCCCGGCACGCTCGGCGAGGACGTCCAGTCCCCGACTGACGAGCGTTGCGGTCGCTTCGGCGAGCGCGCGGCTCCAGTTGGGAACGCCGATCTGATCGGCAACGACGCGCAACTCGTCGCGCTCGGTGGCCAGACGGCGAATCGTCAGCAGGAAGTTGCGGCCGCGCAGCCCATAGACCCAGCTTGTCCGGAGCACGAGGTAACGACACCCGCTCGCGACGATCGCCTGCTCGCCACGCAGCTTGCTTGCACCGTAAACGCCGAGCGGGTTGGTCGGCGCATCCTCCGGATATGGCACGGCGGCGGCGCCGTCGAAGACGTAGTCGGTCGAGTAGTGAACGAGGAGAGCATCGAGCCTCTTCGCTTCTTCGGCGAGGATCGCGGGCGCGCGAGCGTTGATCGCTTCGACCCGCTCGGGCTCGCGTTCGGCCTGGTCGACGGCTGTGTAAGCCGCCGCATTCACGGCAAGCACTGGTCGCAGCGCGCGCAGCGTCTCGCGGATCGCATCGGGGTCGCCGATATCCAGTTCACTGCGGTCGAGCGCCGTGACCTCGCCGTGCGCCGGAAGCAGCCGCGCCAGTTCGAACCCGAGCTGACCGCGCGCCCCGATGACGAGGATCGTGGGCCGGGCCATCGCACTAAGGGTAAAGATCGGCCGAGGCGAGCGGGCTTCCAGCCGCGTCTTTGGCCGCGAGTGTCGGCGCGCCCGTCAGCGGCCAGTCGATCGCTAGCGCCTGATCGTTCCACAACAGCGTTCGCTCGTGCTCCGGGTACCAGTAGTCGGTCGTCTTGTATAGAAACTCCGCGGCCTCGGAGACGACCAGGAATCCGTGGGCGAACCCGGGCGGGATCCACAGCATCGATTTCTTCTCCGCGGAGAGCCTCATTCCCACCCACTTCCCGAAGGTCGGCGAGCTGCGGCGAATGTCGACCGCCACGTCGAACACTTCGCCGGAAGATACGCGCACGAGCTTGCCCTGCGCGTGCTCGATCTGGTAATGCAGCCCGCGCAGCACGTTGCGGCCCGAGCGCGAGTGATTGTCCTGAACGAACTCGGCTTCGAGACCGGCCTCGGCAAAGGCGCGCCGGTTCCAGCTCTCGAAGAAGAAACCGCGCTCGTCTCCGAACACGCGCGGCTCGATCAGCAGCACGTCCGGCAGAGCGGTCGGCGTGACCCTCACGTCAGCGGATGAGCGGGTCGCGCAGAACGTCGAGCAGATAACGCCCGTAGCCGTTCTTCATCGACTGGCCGAGCTTCTCCAGCGCGGCGGCATCGATGTAGCCCAGCCGATAGGCGATCTCCTCGGGGCAGGCGATCTTCAGCCCCTGCCGCCGCTCGATGGTTTCGATGTACTGCGCGGCGGCAAGGAGCGATTCGTGCGTCCCGGTGTCGAGCCAGGCCATGCCGCGCCCCATCAACTCGACCGAGAGCTCGCCGCGCTCGAGGTAGGTCCGATTGACGTCGGTGATCTCGAGCTCGCCGCGAGCCGAAGGCTTGAGCCTCGCCGCGATGTCGAGAACGGCATTGTCGTAGAAATAGAGTCCGGTGACCGCGTAGCGCGATCTCGGTTGCGCCGGTTTTTCCTCGAGGCTCAGCACGCGCCCCGCGGCGTCGAACTCCGCCACGCCATAGCGCTCGGGGTCAGCGACAGGATAGGCGAAGACTGTCGCTCCCTGCTCGCGTTCGTTGGCGCGTCGGAGCAAGGGCTGCAGCTCGTGTCCGTAGAAGACGTTGTCGCCGAGAACCAGCGCGCAGTGATCGGACCCGACGAACGACCGGCCGATGACGAAAGCCTGCGCCAGTCCCTCCGGCCGCGGCTGCACCGCGTAGGAAAGGCGGATGCCCCAGCGCGTGCCGTCGCCCAGGAGTTGCGCGAAGCGAGGCGTGTCCTCCGGCGTGGAGATGAGCAGGATCTCACGAATCCCCGCCAGCAGCAGCGTCGAGAGCGGGTAATAGATCATCGGCTTGTCGTACACCGGAAGGAGCTGCTTCGAGATGACCTGGGTCACCGGGTAGAGCCGGGTGCCTGACCCGCCGGCCAGGATGATTCCCTTGCGCGCGTTCACGCTGCTGCCTCCTTGCTCGCGCGACGCGAATGCCTACCGCCGACGCGTCGGCAGCGGGCGAAATTCGCCTCGCGCGACCCCCGCGCTACGCGCGGGACCCCTCGCCGCGGGCTCACGCGGCCACCTCGGAGTACTGCAGGGAAATCCATTTCTGATATTCCTTGCTCGTGACCGCGGCGAGCCAGGCGTCGTTGGCGAGATACCAGCGCACGGTGTGGGCGAGTCCCGACTCGAAGCTTTCGCGCGGCCGCCACGCAAGCTCGCGTCGGATCTTCGAAGCGTCGATCGCATAGCGGCGATCGTGGCCGGGTCGGTCCTTGACGAACGTGATCTGGCTTGCATAGTCGCGGCCCGGCCGCAACTCGACGAGAATGCCGCACAAGGTTCGCACGACCTCGAGGTTCGTCTTTTCGGCGCCGGCGCCGATGTTATAGGTTTCGCCCGGCCGGCCTCGCTCGAGCACCGCGCGGATCGCCGCGCAGTGGTCTTCCACGTGGAGCCAGTCGCGAATATTCAGACCGTCGCCGTAGACCGGGAGCAGCTTGCCGGCAAGCGCGTTGTGGATCACCAGCGGGATCAGCTTCTCCGGAAACTGGCGCGGTCCGTAATTGTTCGAGCAGTTGGTGGTGAGCGTCGGCAAGCCGTAAGTGTGCCGATACGCGCGCACGAGATGGTCGGCCGCCGCCTTGGATGCGGCATACGGACTGTTGGGCGCGTACGGGCTCGCCTCGCTAAACGGTGGATCGGCGGGGCTGAGCGACCCATAGACCTCGTCGGTGGACACGTGCAGGAAACGGAAGCGCGAACGCTCGGGCTCGGCGAGCCGATTCCAGTAGTCCCGCACCGCCTCGAGCAGCACGAAGGTTCCCACGACGTTCGTGGCGATGAAGTCCGCCGGGCCGTGAATCGAGCGATCGACGTGGCTTTCCGCGGCGAGATTGAGGACCGCCCGCGGCGCGTACTGGGCGAGCAGGGCATCGACTTGCGCGCGCTCGCCGATGTCGCCGCGAACGAAGACGTGGCGCGGATCGTTCTTCAGCGCGACCAGATTGCCGAGATTGCCGGCGTAAGTGAGCTTGTCGAGATTGACGATCGGCTCGTCGCTCGCGGCGCACCAGTCGAGAATGAAGTTGGCGCCGATGAAGCCCGCGCCGCCGGTGACCAGAAGCATCGTGAATCTCTACCTAAGGGGCGCGCATTTTATCATGCATGCCCTATTCTTCGAGACGCACCGACTTCAACTAGCCGTAGAAGCCGCGATACCACTCGACGAACTTCCCGAGCCCGACTGCAAGCGGCGTAGACGGTGCAAATCCCGTCGCCGCCGCGAGACGCTCGATCGACGCGTAGGTCTCCGGGACGTCGCCCGGTTGCATCGGCAGATACTCCTTTACAGCCTTGCGTCCGAGCAGGCGCTCGAGCTCGGCGATGAAGGTCTCCAGCTCCACCGCTTGATGATTGCCGATGTTGTAGATGGCGTGCGGAGCGCTCGAGACTTCGGCCGACGGCGGCTTGTGCAGGATGCGCACGACGCCTTCGACGATGTCGTCGACGTAAGTGAAGTCCCGCCGCATGCGGCCGTGGTTGAATACCTTGATCGGCTCACCGGCGAGAATCGCGCGCGCGAAGAGCATCGGCGACATGTCCGGCCTTCCCCACGGACCGTACACCGTGAAGAAGCGAAGCCCCGTGGCCGGCAGCCGATATAGGTACGCGTAGCTCGCCGCCATCAGCTCGTTAGCCCGCTTGGTCGCCGCGTAGAAGCTGACCGGCTGGTCCACGCGCTGATCTTCCGAGAAGGGCAGCGTGTGATTGGCGCCGTACACGCTGGAGCTCGACGCGTAGACGAGATGCGCGACTCGTTCCTGTCGGCAGCCTTCCAGCACCGCACCGAAGGCGTCGATGTTGTTGCGCAGATACGCGCCCGGATTGACGAGCGAGTAGCGAACGCCCGGCTGTGCGGCGAGATGGGCGACATGCGTGAATCCCCGATCGCGGAAATGCGCTTTCGTTGACTCCGCGTCGGCGAGGTCGAGCGTTTCGCACGCGACCCCCGCCGCCGCGAGCCGCGCGGCGCGCGCGCGCTTGAGGCCGACGTCGTAATACGGATCGAAATCGTCGACGCCGGCGACCTCGACTCCGTCGCGCCTGAGGCGCTCGGCGAGATGCATGCCGATAAACCCTGCTGCGCCGGTGACCAGTACCTTCATGAGGCTATCGCGAGCGCTCCGACTGCTCGAGGGCGCGCAGCTTCGCGTACTTGCAGAAGCTGTTGAAGCAGCCGATCGCAATGTGGACGAGCCCGGCCGTGCCGTCGAGGAAACCGGCGCGGAGGAGATAGAACCGGGCGAAGCGCGCGAGAGGCGAGATGACCAGCCGCCCGACGGAGAAGCGTTCGCCACGCGCGTGCATCGCTTCGGCCTGCAGCGTGGTGTAGGTGTTCTGCTTGGCGAGGTAGGCGTCGAGTGACTCGCCGGAGGCGTGCAGCAGATCGCCGTCGAGGCGCCCGACGCTGCCGGCGGCGAGAACGTGCTCGTGCACAGCGTCGTCGCTCCAGCGCGCGCGGCGGCGATCGAACAAGCGCAGGTTCCAGTCCGGGTAGCCTTCGCCGTGCGCGAGCCAGCGTCCGAGGAATCGATTGCGGCGCGCCATTGCGTAGGCGACGTGCCGAGGTGGCGTCGCCATCGCCTCGCGCAGCGAGCGCTCGAGTTCGCTCGAGACGCGCTCGTCGGCGTCGAGGCACAGTACCCAGTCGTGGGCAGCTTGCGTCACTGCGAAATTCTTCTGCGGACCGAAACCGAGCCACTCGTGCGTCAACACGCGCGCGCCCATGCGCCGCGCGATTTCTACGGTATCATCGCGGCTGCCAGAATCGACGACGATGGCTTCGGCGGCAAACGCAGCCGAAGCGAGACAATCCTGAAGCTGCGGCCCGGCGTCGCGGGTTATTACCACGAGCGTGAGCGGAAGCGGCGGGAGCGGCTCGGACATCGCGTCAAACGTGGGAGCGCGCGGCGATCATTCTTGCTCTCAAGTCGGCGCCGGAAGGCGCCGCTCATTCTACGTCCAAAAGAACGTGCAGACCACCGCGCGCATCACGCGCGCTTCACTGACTGAAGCATGAGTCGAATCCTGATCATCCGGCCCTCTTCGCTCGGCGACATCGTGCACGCGATGCCGATCGTGCACGACCTGCACCGGCATCGCGCCGGCGTGGAGATCGACTGGGTCGTCGAGGAGCCGTTCACCCAGCTGGTGGCGATGCATCGCGGCGTGCGGCGCGTGATTCCGGTCGCGCTGCGGCGATGGCGCAGCGGCGTGCTGGCGCCCTCGACCTGGCTCGAGCTGCGGCGGTTCCGGCGCGAGCTCAAGCACGAGCGCTACGACGCCGTGATCGACCTGCAGGAGCAGGTCAAAGGAGCACTGATCGCGTGGTTCGCGCGCGGACCCGTGCATGGCCCGGACCGCGCCAGCGTACGCGAGGGCACGGCCGCCCTGTTCTACCGCCATCGTTATCGAATCAATCCGCAGCAGCACCTGATCGACCGCTGCCGCCAGCTTGCCGGCAAAGCGCTCGGCTACGCGCCGGTCGGACCGCCGCGCTTCGAGCTTCGCGTCCCCAAGCTCGCCGAGGCGTCGCACCGGCCATACGCAGTATTCGTGCACGCGACGAGCCGCGCGGACAAGCTCTGGCCCGAGTCGCACTGGCGAGCGCTACTCGAGCATTTTTCGCGCGGCGGTATGTCGGTCGTGCTGCCGTGGGGCAGCGAGGAAGAGAGCGCCCGCAGCGAGCGCCTCGCCCGCGACGTGCGCGAAGCGATCGTGCCGACGCGCCAAAAGCTTCCGCAGATGGCCGCATTGCTCGCCGGCGCGAGGCTCGTTGTCGGCGTCGACACCGGTCTCACGCATCTAGCCGCGGCGCTGAGCACGCCTACCGTCGCGCTGTTCACGGCAACCGATCCGAGGCTCGCTGGCGTTGCCATCGACGGCATGCATGCGTGTGATCTCGGAGACGAGAATGCATCGATTGAGCCGGGCGAGGTCATCACCGCTGCCGCCGCACTTCTCGCCGCGAAGGGCGGTGGTTGATGTCGCCGGCGCGCGCGCTCTACACGCTGCTCGGCTCCGCGGCGCTGCCATGGCTGCCGTTTCGGCTGTGGTGGCGCGGGCGCCGCGAGCCCGGGTACCGCGCGCACGTCGGCGAGCGCTTCGGCCGCTATCCTGGACGCAGGTGTGAAGCGAGCGCGGGGCCGCTCTTCTGGCTGCACGCAGTGTCGGTCGGCGAGACGCGGGCGGCGGCTCCGCTCGTGCAGCGTCTGCGTCGAGCTTATCCCGGCGCCGCGATCCTGATGACGCACATGACTGCCACTGGACGCGAAACCGGACGCGCGCTCTACGGCGATCAGGTCGTGCAGTCGTGGCTGCCCTACGATCTTCCTTTCGCCGTGCGCGCTTTCTACGCCCATTTCCGCCCGGCAGCCGGCTTTCTGCTCGAGACCGAGCTGTGGCCCAATCTGATTGCCGAGGCGCGCACCGCCGGTGTCCCGCTCTATCTCGTCAACGCTCGCCTTTCCGAGCGTTCGGCACGCGGCTATGCGCGCTTCTCCGCCCTCACGCGACCGATGCTCGGCGCGCTCGCCGGTGTGGCGGCGCAGTCGGAGGCCGACGCGACGCGGCTGACCTCGCTCGGCGCGCAGCAACCCGTCATCACCGGTAACCTCAAGTTCGACGTTACGGTGGCGCCCGAAGCCAGCGAATTGGCCGCGGGATTGCGTCGATGGTTCGGCCCTGCGCGTCGCGTATGGGTCGCCGGCAGCACGCGCGACGGCGAAGAGGCGCTCATCCTCGACGCGCTCGCGGAACATCCTCTGCCGAAGGACGTGCTTACCGTAATCGTGCCGCGGCATCCGCAACGCTTCGACGCCGTGGCGGATCTCCTTCGCGGGCGCGCGATCGCCTTCGTACGCCGCAGCGATGGGACTGCTGCCGAAATCACGGAAGATACTGACGTCGTGCTCGGCGATTCGATGGGAGAGTTGCTCGGCTACTACGCGGCGGCCGAGCTCGCGTTCGTCGGCGGCAGCCTGCTTCCGCTCGGCGGTCAAAACCTGATCGAGCCGCTCGCGGTTGGGACGCCGGTGCTTTTCGGCCCGCACACCTTCAATTTCGCCGAGGCCAGCGCCGGGGCGATCGCGGCGGGCGCCGCGCAGCGCGTCGATGATGCCGACGCGCTGATCGCCGCGGTGCGCGCCCTCCTCGACGATGGGCTCCGACGCGAGGCGATGCGCCGCGCGGGGCTTGGCTTTCACGCCCTGCACGCAGGCGCTGCGGATCGCCTGTGGGACTGGCTCGCGGCGCGCCTGCCGCCGTCGCGATGACCGTCAACCGCTCAGGTGGCGATTGATCTGCTCGAGGTCGGATTCGGTGAGGGTCCCGACGGCTTGCTTGAGCCTGAGCTCGCTGATGACGAAGTTGTAGTAGGCCTGCGCGAGGTTGAAGCGCGTCTGGTAGACCTGCTGCTGCTGGTTGAGCACGTCGAGGTTCGTCCGCACGCCGACCTCCAGCCCGACCCTGGTCGAGTCGTAAGAGACCTGCGCCGACACGAGCGCCTGCTCGAGCGCCTTGATCTGCGCGAACCCGCTGGTGACTCCTGTGAAGGCAGTTTGCGTCGAAAGCTGCGCAGCCCGTCGCGCAGCCTCCAGGTTCTGGCGGTTTGCTTCGAGGTTGGCCACGGCCTGACGCACCCTGGAATCGATGGACCCGCCGAGGTAGAGCGGAACGTTAAGTTGTACCCCGACGATTCCAAGATGGGAATCGTAGGCAGCGGGGGACGAGAGCGATACCGACGCCGACGCGCCGGCGTAACCCTGGTTGAAGCTCGCGACCAGATCGAGCGTCGGGTAATGGCCCGCGCGCTGGCGATCGACCTCGAGCACGGCAATGTCGTAATTCGACTGCGCGATTCGCACCTGCAGGTTGTCGCGCAGCCCCATCTCGATCCAGGCGTCGAGTGCGTTGGGCGAAGGGAGCTGCGGCTCGTATTTGCCGCCGAAGCGTTTGAGGTCCTTGGGCTGCCGGCCAATGATGGCGCGCAGGGCGGCGATCTTGTTGTCGAGATCGTTCTGCACCGACAACTCCTGCGCCACGATCTGGTCGTACTTTGCCTGCGCGTCGTTGGTGTCCGTGATGGTGGCCGTGCCCACTTCGAAATTGCGCTTCGCCTGCGCGAGATTCTCGCTCACCGCGCGCTTCTGGCTCTCGGTCAGCTCGATAGTGAAGCTCGCGAGCAGCACGTCGAAATACGCCTGCGCAACGCGCACGACCAGGTCCTGCTGCGCAGAGGTGAGGACGTAGTCGCTCTGCCCCACCTGCTGCTTCGCCTGGTCGTAGGCGACGAGGTTCTGCTTGCGGAACAAAGGTTGGGTGGCCGACACCGTGTAGTTGTATTGCGGAAACGTCGTGCTGAACGAAAGGCTCGGATCGGTGTGGAGCTTCTCGTAGAAATTCTGGCGTTCGGCGTTGCCCTGCAAGGTGACTGCGGGCAGCAGGTTCGCCCTGGCCTGAGGCACGACTTCCTGCGTTGCAAGCCAGGTGGCGCGCGCTGACGCGAGCGTGGGATCGTTGGCCACCGCATCACGGTAGATCTGCAGGAGATCCTCGGCGGCCGCGGAAGGCAGCACGCCGCCGATCGCCATACCCAGCGCGATCAAGAGGGCTTGTTTCATCAGAAGACGAATCGCTCGGGTTGCGGTGCGTTGCGAAGCGGGGTGAGGACGGTCTCGAACAGATCTTCGCTCGCGACCGCGTCCGGCGCGGTCCAACGCAGCAATCGCGCCGTCATCACCGGTGGGTCGCCGACGACGGCGAAGAGCCGCCCCCCCGGCTTGAGCTGCCTGACCCACGAATCCGGCAGCACCGGAGTGGAGCCGGTGAGCACGATCGCGTCGTAGATGCCGTTACGCCATCCGCACGCACCGTCGCCTTGCTCGACCTCGATGTTGTCGAACCCGCCGAAGAGTCTCCCCTTCGCCACGGCGAACAGGCGCTCGTTGATTTCGACGCTCGACACTTCGCTGCAACTCCGCGCGAGCAGCGCCGTCAGATAGCCGCTGCCGGTGCCGATCTCCAGCGCCGTCTCATGGGGCTTGAGCTCCAACTCCTGCAGCACGCGCGCCTCCATCTTCGGCGTCCACATCCGCTCGCCATCGCCGAGCGGGATCTCAAGATCCGCGAAGGCGAGCGCGCGATACTCGGGCGGAACGAAGTCCTCGCGCCTGACTTCGAACAGGAGATCGAGCACGTTCTGATCCAGCACCTCCCAGGTGCGGATCTGCTGCTCGATCATGTTGAAACGCGCCTGCTCGAAGTTCATGGCTGTTCTTCCGCCGACGCGAATTGACGGCGGTTCTCGCGCATTATCGCACGTCAATCGCCGGTGGCCGGCGCGTCGGCGCGAGCGGCCCTGCGGGCCTCCCGCGCGGCCTTGCGCGCCTTGTGCCATTCGAAGAAGCGATCGAGGTAGCTATAGATCACCGGCACGACCACCAGCGTGAGGAGCGTCGAGGTGATCACGCCGCCGATGATCGCGCGGCCCATTGGCGCCTGCGTCTCGCCGCTTTCGCCGAGCCCCAGCGCCAGCGGCAGCATGCCGAAAATCATCGCTGCAGTGGTCATCAGGATCGGGCGCAGACGCACCTGTCCGGCGGAGAGCAGCGCATCGTGCAGCTCTGCGCCGCCGCGCCGCGCGCGGTTGGCGAAATCGACGAGCAGGATGGCGTTCTTCGTCACCAGTCCCATGAGCATCACGAAGCCGATCATCGACAGGATGTTGAGCGTCGTGTCGGTGAGAAGCAGCGCAAGCAGCACGCCGATCAGCGTGAATGGCAGCGAGGCCATGATCGCGATCGGCTGCGTGAAGCTCGCGAACTGCGAGGCGAGCACGAGGTAGATGAAGATGATGGCGAGCCCCAGCGCCGACACCAGCGCCGCGGCCGATTCCGCCGTGTCCTCCTGCTGCCCGGCGATCACGAAACGGTAGCCAGGAGGAAGTTGCGTGGCATCGACGATCTTCTTCACGTCGTCACCGACGTTGCCGGAGGGGCGACCCTCGGCATTGGCGTAGAGCGCCACGCGCCGCTGCAAATCCTGCCGCTTGATGATCTGCGGGCTCGTCGACTCGACGATCTCCGCCACCTGGCGCAGCGGCACCATTCGCAGTTCCCCGTCGGGGCCACGCTTGCTGGTCGAGATGTAAAGGTTGCCCAGGTCGGAGGCGAGGCGGCGGCCTTCCCTGGGCAACTGCACGTTGACTTCGTAGTTCTGCCCGTCAGGACCGAGCCAGTAGGTGACCGTTTCGCCGGCCAGCAGCGGCCGCACCGTGGCGCCGACCTGCTGCACCGAGATGCCGAGATCGGCGGCTGCATCGTTATTGAGCCGGATCGACAGTGCGGGGTTAAGCGCCTTCTCCGAGGTCTCCATGTCGGCGATGCCCGGAACCTTGGCCACCTTCTCGGCGAACTCGTTGATGAGCGTCTTGAGCGTATCGGGATCGGGCCCCAGAAGGTTGACCCAGATCGGACGATCGAACCCGAGCGCCAGCTCGATCCCCGGGATCGGCTTGAGCGCAGCGCGGATGGCGCGCTCGAGATCCTTCTGCGATCGGGCGCGCGCGCCGCGATCGGTCAGCCTGAGATTGACCCGCGCATAGTTACGGCCGTCCCAGCTCCCGACGGTGGTCATCGTCAGCACGATCTCCGGGAACTGCTTGAGCGCGTCCTCGACCTCGCGCACCTTGGTGTCGCTCGATTCGAGGCTCGTCCCGACCGGGGTGTTCAAGCGCAACGAAATGAAGCTCTCGTCGACCTGGGGCGAGAACTCCTTGCCGATGAGCGGCAGGAGCGCGAAGCTGCCGAAGAAGATCAGAACCGCGGTCCACAGCACGATGCCGCGGTTGCTGATCGTGGCCCACCGCAGCTTGAGCGCCCGCCATTCGCCGGTCCGCACCGCCGTCCACAGTCCGACGGTCGGGATGAAGATGCGGTGATGCGCGTCCGAGATCGCCCACTCGAGCATGCGCCCGTACACGGCGTGCACCCATTCGACCACGCTCTCGACGCGGTCCATGAAGCGGCCGAGCCAGGGCGCTTTGGAGAAGCGCGACCCGGGCGGATCACGCCAGACCGAGGAAAGCATCGGGTCGAGCGTGAAGCTCACGAACAGCGACACCAGCACCGCGACCGCGACGGTCAACCCGAACTGGAAGAAGAACTGGCCGACCACGCCCCTCATGAACGCAATGGGCACGAACACGGCGACGATGGCGAAGGTCGTCGCCATCACCGCAAGCCCGATCTCGTCGGTGCCCTCGCGCGCCGCCGCAACATGAGTCTTGCCCATGCCGAGGTGGCGGACGATGTTCTCCCTCACAACGATAGCGTCGTCGATCAATAGCCCGATGCACAGCGACAGCGCCATCAGCGTCATCATGTTGAGGGTGAAACCGAAGGCGTAGAGGGCGATAAAGGTTGCGATCACCGAAATCGGCAGCGTGAGGCCGGTGATGATCGTGCTGCGCCAGGAATGCAGGAAGAGAAACACGATCAACACCGTGAGAAGCGCTCCCTCGATGATCGTCTCCTTGACCCTCGCTACGCTGCGTTCGACCTGGTCGGCCTGCGAATAGACGAGACGCACCTCGACGTCCTGCGGCAGCCGCAACTTCAGCGTTTCGAGCGCGTCGACTACTCCGCGGCCGGTCTCGACGATATTGGCGTCCTGCGACTTGCGGATGTCGATGGTGATCGACGGCCGGCCGTTGATGCGCGAGATCGAGTCGAGCTCCTTCTCGCCGTCGATGACGTCGGCGACCTGGGAGAGATAGACCGGGCCCCCGCCCTGTTGGGCGACGATGATGCGAGCGAACTGCGCGGGGTCCTTGATCTTGCCCTCGACGCGCACGATGGAATCGTTATGGCCCCGCGTGATCCGACCCGCGGGGACGTCCTGGTTGGCGTTCTGCACCGCGGTCATCACCTGATCGATGCCGATGCCGAGCGAGGCGAGCGCGCTGGGTCTGATCTGGATCAGGATCTGCCGCGTCACCCGGCCGTTGACCGTGATCTGCGCCACGCCCGGGATGTTCTCCAGCGCTTTGACGATGGTCTGGTCGGTGAGCGAGGTCAGCTCACGGAGGTCCACCGTCGGCGAGAGCACCGCGAGGGACATCGTAGGCTGGTTGTCGTCGATCTGGACCCGGATCACCTGCGGATCCTTGACGTCGCGGGGGAAGCTGGGCCGCACGAGCGCGATCTTGTCGCGTGCATCCTGGATAGCCCGCGTGACGTCGGTGCCGAGGCGGAACTCGACGAAGACCTGACTGCGCCCCTCGCGCGAATTGGAATAGATTCGCTTGACGCCCGAGACGGTGTTGACGGCGTATTCGATCGGCTTGCTCACGTCCGTTTCGACGACTTCGGGCGAGGCGCCCGGATAGACCGTCTCGATGTCGACGTACGGAAGCGTGACGTCGGGCATCTGCTCCACGCGCAGCCGCGCGTAGGAGAAGAGCCCCAGCACGACGATGCCGACCATGACCATGGTCGCAAACACCGGGTTCTTGATCGATACGCGGGTGATCCACATGGTTGTTCTCCCGGCTCGTGCGCAGGACTAGGTCGTGGCCGCGGCCCTAGAGGAGGTCGATGCCCGCACCAGGGCGGGCGCACCCGCTTTGAGATTGTCGAAGGGCGCAGCCAGGACAGGCACGTCCTTGGGAAGCACGGTCTTGATCTCGACCCTGCCCGCGCTGTCGTCGCGCCGTCCGACGCTTACGATTCGGCGCGTAAGCTTGCCGCCCTCGATCGTCCACACGAAGGTTTGTCCGGCTTCGGTCCGGATCGCGATCGCCGGCAGCGTCGACACCGGTTCACCGGCCGCAAGAATGACCCTGCCCGTGCCGAACATGCCTCCGCGCAGGGCCGAGTCCGGGTTGGGGATGTGAATGAACACCAGGATCGCGCGCGTACCGGCTTCGGTGGTCGGATTGATCCGGTCGATGGTCCCGGTGAACCGCCGGTCACCGAAGCCGTCGATCGTGAGGTCGACATTCATCCCCAAGCGCAACTCCGGAATGTCATTGGCCGGCACCATCGCCTGCATCTCCATCTTCGAGAGATCGACGATGGTGATGAGCGGCGAGTCAAGCCCGACCTTTTCGCCCGGCTGGACGTGGCGCTTCGCCACGGTGCCGGTGAGCGGCGCCGCCACCACGGCGTCGCGCAGGGCGTTGCGCGCGAGCTGCGCCTGCGCCTCGTTCGACTTGAGCGTGCCCTGAGTGACCGAGAGGTTGCTCTCGGCGGCGTCGTAGGCGGTCCGCGAGATGAAATTCTGCTTCAGCAGGAGCTGGTTTTGCGTCCGGGTCTTCTCGGCAAGCGCGAGTTGCGCCCGGCTCGCCTCAAGCGCCCCGATCCGATCGGTGAGCTTCGCCTCGAGGTCGGCTGTGTCGAAGCGCACGATGACCTGTCCGGACTTGACCGCCTCGCCTTCACGCACCGTCACCTGCCGGATTTCGCCCGAGACTTTGGCCTTGATCGTGGTCTGATCGACGGGCTGCAAGGTTCCCGAAAGCGGGAGCCAGCGCGTGAGCGCGTGCGGCTCGACGAGCGCCACATCGGTAGCCGCGAACTCCAGCGTGGGTGGCGCGCCGGACGCATCCTGCGCGCGCTTGCTGGCGCGCAGCGCCACGCTACCCGCCAGAGCTCCGACAATGAGGATCGCGGCCACGATGCCCAGCGTGTGCCGCCGCTTCAACCTTCCTGCCATGATTGTCCCGCCTCCCGAAGCCACGGCGCTCGCCCGCGCTTTCCGTGCCGCCAACCGCCCTTTGATGCCACGAGCGGCGGCCCCGGATTCGAAAAAATGCGCGAGTTTAGGCCCCTTCACATAGCCCGACAAGCTTGAGCCGACGAAACGCCCGAGCCCGTGGCGCAGTTGCCGCTGCCGCCGACGAAGCGCGTGCTTTCGGCCGCCAGGCCCGCACCGCGCGCGTGTTTCAATTGACAGTGGTGGGGCGCCAGAGAATAATTCCGGGCTCTACGCTTGTCCCTTCACCCCCTGTTCGGAGGAAATTCATGAGAATGAACCGCTCGCTCGGGCTGACGCTCGTCGCCGCGGCGCTGCTGGTCGCCTACGGCTGCGGCAAACAAGAACCCGCAAAACAAGCTGCACCAACCGCCGCGCCCGCAGCGCCGGCAATGTCCGAAGTGGTGGTCAAGATCGGTCATGTCGGACCGACCACCGGCCCGCAGGCGCATCTGGGCAAGGACAACGAGAACGGCGCCCGGCTGGCGATCGACGACGCCAACGCTAAGGGCGTCGTAATCGACGGCAAGAAAGTGAAGTTCGAGCTGGATGCCCAGGACGACCAGGCCGATCCCAAGCAGGGAACGATCGTGGCTCAGAAGCTGGTCGACGACAAAGTGGCCGGAGTGGTCGGACACCTGAACTCGGGCACCTCGATCCCGGCCTCCAAGATCTACAACGACGCCGGCATTCCAATGGTTTCGCCTTCCGCGACGAATCCGAAGCTCACCCTGCAGGGTTTCAAGGACGTGTTCCGCGTGATGGCCAACGACGTGCAGCAAGGCAGCGTCATTGGGAAGGCGGCGGTGGAAACCCTGGGTGGCAAGAAGATCGCGATCATCGACGACAAGACGGCCTACGGCGCAGGACTCGCCGACGAGACCGAGAAGGCCGCCAAGGCCGCCGGCGCCCAGATCGTCGCGCGCGAGTACACCAACGACAAGGCGACCGACTTCAAGGCGATCCTGACCAAGATCAAGGCCACGCATCCCGACGTGATCATGTACGGCGGGATGGACGCGCAGGGCGGCCCGATGGTCAAGCAGATGAAGGAGCTCGGCATCAAGGCGAAATACATCGCTGGCGACGGCGTGTGCTCGGCGGAATGGCCGAAACTCGCCGGCGGCGCCGCCGAAGGCCAATATTGCACGCAGGCCGGCCTGCCCCCGGACAAGATGCCCAACGCTGCGGACTTCGTGACGCGCTTCACGGCCAAGTACGGTCCGATCCAGGTGTACGCGCCATATTCCTACGACGCCGCAAACACGCTGATCGCGGCGATGAAGGAGGCCAACTCGACCGATCCGGCGAAGTACCTCCCCTCGCTCGCCAAGATCTCGTACAACGGCATCACGGCGAAGATCGAGTTCGATGAGCACGGCGACACCAAGAACGGTGCGATCACGCTCTACCAGGTGAAGGATGGCAAGCTCGAGCCGATGGCGATCAACGTCGGCGGCAAGACGGAGAAGGTCGCGGCGGCCGCGCCGGCGGCTCCGGCCATGGCCCCGGCCGAGCCGAAGAAGGACGAGATGAAGAAGGACGAAAAGAAGTAGCCGACCGCAGCGTACGGAAACGGCGCCCCCCGGGGCGCCGTTTTTGCGTCCGGCCCCGCGCCGACTGGGATTTCCCCGGAGCGCACTTAAGCGGAGAATCACCCGAGCCCACCGCCGGCCCCCGCCCTTCCTCGCCATGGACATCTTCCTTCAGCAGCTCATCAACGGCTTGACCCTGGGGAGCGTCTATGCGCTGGTCGCGCTGGGCTACACGATGGTCTACGGGATCATCGGGCTCATCAACTTCGCGCACGGAGAGGTGGTGATGATCGGCGCCATGGTCTCGCTGAGTGTGGTCACGGCACTGCTCGGTGCGCAGGTTCCGCTGCCTTTCTTCGTGATCGTCCTCGCCGGGCTCCTGGTTGCGATCGCCGTGTGCATGGCTATCGCCTTCGGCATGGAGCGCATTGCGTACCGGCCGCTGCGCAAGGCACCGCGTCTCGCGCCGCTGATCACGGCGATCGGGATGTCGATCATTCTGCAGAACCTGGCGCTCGTCATCTGGGGACGCAACTACCGCACTTTCCCGCCGCTCTTCCACCCCACGCCCTACAACCTGTTCGGCGCGTCGATGACCGATCTGCAGATGCTGATCGTCGTGCTGGCTGCGCTGCTGATGGCCGGACTCATGTTCGTCGTGCAGCGCACGCGACTCGGAATGGCGATGCGCGCCACGGCGCAGAACCCGCAGGTGGCAGGTCTCATGGGGATCGACATCAACATCGTGATCTCGGCCGCGTTCGTCATCGGCGCGGCGCTCGCCGCCGTGGCGGGTCTCATGGTCATGACCTACTACGGCATCGCGCACTACTACATGGGCTTCCTGCTCGGACTCAAGGCGTTCACCGCGGCGGTGCTCGGCGGCATCGGCAATCTCCCGGGCGCGATGCTGGGCGGGGTTCTGCTCGGCATCATCGAAGCGCTCGGTGCCGGCTATATTGGCGACGTCTCCAACATCTGCGGTCTTCCGTTCCTTTCCGATTCGCTGCGCGAGCAGTGCGCCGCGAGCGACGGCTACGTGAGCCTGTTCGGCAGCAACTATCAGGACGTGTTCGCGTTCTTCGTGCTCATCCTCGTGCTGATCTTCCGTCCGTCCGGCTTGCTGGGCGAGCGGGTGAGCGAGCGCGCATGAGCGTCCGCGGGCGGACGGGCTCGATTCCTCCCAGGGTCTGGGCCGGCGTGGCGCTGGTCGCCCTCGCGCTGGCGCTGCTGCCGTTCGCTGCCGGCATGATCGGGCAGGCGTGGGTACGGATCCTCAACTTCGCGATGATCTACATCATGCTGGCGCTGGGGCTGAACATTGTGGTCGGCTTCGCAGGGCTGCTCGACCTCGGCTACATCGCGTTCTATGCCGTCGGGGCTTACATGTATGCGTTGCTCGCCTCGCCCCACTTCGGCATCCATCTGCCCTTCTGGGTGATCCTGCCCCTAGGCGCCGGGCTCGCATGTATTTTCGGCGTGCTGCTCGGCGCGCCGACGCTGAAGCTCCGCGGCGATTATCTTGCGATCGTCACTCTTGGGTTTGGAGAGATCATTCGCATCTTTCTCAACAACCTCAACGCTCCGGTCAACATTACCAACGGTCCTCAGGGCGTGAATCTCATCGATCCGTTCCGGTTCGGCGGCTTCTCTTTCGCTCGCTCCGAAACCATTCTCGGCATCAGTTTCTCGGGCCCGCAGAAGTACTACTACATCCTGTTGTTGCTGACCATCGCCGTGATCGTGGTCAATATCCGGCTGCAGAATTCGCGGCTGGGCCGCGCCTGGGAAGCGATCCGCGAAGACGAGGTCGCGGCCCGGGCGATGGGCATCAACACACGCAACGTGAAGCTTCTCGCCTTCGCCATGGGAGCCTCCTTCGGCGGCATCGCTGGGGGAATATTCTCCGCGACTCAGGAATTCGTCAGCCCAGAGAGCTTCGGATTGTTCGAATCGATCATCGTGCTCTCGATGGTGGTGCTCGGCGGCATGGGCAACATTCCCGGCGTCATCCTCGGTGCGGTCATGCTGACCCTGCTGCCCGAGTTCCTGCGCGCGACGATGGAACCGCTGCAGAATGCGCTGTTCGGACGCGTGCTGCTCGATGCCGAGACCGTGCGGCTGCTGGTCTTCGGCATCGCGCTGGTCGCGATCATGCTCTACCGGCCGGCAGGCCTGTGGCCCTCCGCCGTGCGCAAGCGCGAGCTCGAGGTCCCCGAAGCCGCCGAGGCGGCGGACTAGGGTCGCTACGCGAGACCAGTCCGATGCTGACCCTCCTTGACGCAAAGGACATTTCCAAGCGCTTTGGAGGCGTGCAGGCGCTCGACAACGTCTCGTTCACGATCAACCACGGCGAGATCTACGGCCTGATCGGGCCGAACGGCGCCGGAAAGACGTCGCTGTTCAACGTGCTCACCGGCATCTATACGTCGGACGGCGGCTCGTTCATCTTCGACGGTGAGCCGCTCGACCGTCTCAAACCGAACGAGGTGGCCGAGCGCGGCATCGCCCGGACCTTCCAGAATATCCGGCTGTTCCAGAACCTCTCGGCGCTGGAAAACGTAATGATCGGTCGCCATGTGCGCACCAAGGCTACCGTCGTCGGGGCGCTCCTGCGCGACAAGGCGACACTCGCCGAGGAAGCCGCCATCGAGAAGCGGGCCTACGAGCTGCTCGAGTACGTCGGCGTAGCGAAGCGCGCGAACGATCTGTCCAAGCATCTCGCCTACGGCGATCAGCGGCGCCTCGAGATCGCCCGCGCGCTCGCGACCGAGCCGAAGCTTCTCGCGCTCGACGAGCCAGCGGCAGGAATGAACGCCACCGAGACGCAGGCCTTGAAGCGCCTGCTCGAGGGAATCCGCCGCGACGGGACGACGATCCTGCTGATCGAGCACGACATGAAGCTCGTCATGAGCGTGTGCGACCGCGTGCTCGTCCTCGACTATGGGAAGAAGATCGCCGAGGGCAGCGCGGCCGACGTGCAGAACGATCCGAAAGTGATCGCCGCCTATCTCGGCGGAGAAATAACGCTCAAGGCCGCGGGAGCCTAGGGGCAGGCCCTTATGAAGCGAGGCAAGCAGCCGCCGCACACCGCGTCGTCGAACGGGCCGCTGCTCGAGTTGAAGCGCGTGCAGATCGCGTATGGCGGCATCCGTGCGGTCAAGGGCATCGATCTCAGCGTCGGTCAGGGCGAGCTCGTCTGCCTCATCGGCGCCAACGGAGCGGGCAAGACCACCACCCTGAGGGGAATCACCGGCCTGGAGCCGGTGAAGAGCGGGACCATCCATTACAACGGCGAAGACATTACAGGCAAGCCCGCGTTCCAGCTCGTGCGCAAAGGCCTGTCGATGGTGCCCGAGGGCCGCGGAGTGTTCGGCGCGCTCACTATCGAGGAGAATCTGGCGATGGGCGCGTATGCGCGGAGCGACCACGCTGAAATCCGGAGCGATGTCGAGCGCGTCTTCCATCTCTTCCCGCGGTTGAAGGAGCGCCGCAAGCAGACCGCCGGGACGCTCTCGGGCGGCGAGCAGCAGATGCTGGCGATGGGACGCGCGCTGATGTCGCGACCGAAGCTGCTGCTGCTCGACGAGCCGTCGATGGGTCTCGCGCCGCTCATGGTGCAGAAGGTATTCGAGACGGTGCTCGCGGTGTCGAAGGACGGAGTGACGATCCTTCTCATCGAGCAGAACGCCAAGCTCGCGCTCGAGGTGAGCGGGCGCGGCTACGTGATGGAAAGCGGCGAGATCACGCTGCACGGCGAAGCCCGCAAGCTCCTGACGGACCCAAAGGTGCGCGCCGCCTACCTCGGCGAAGCCGCGTAGCAGGTTAAATGCTCGAGCCGCCGCCATCGACCGTGGCGTTCGCGCCGCGGGCGCTGCCGATCTCCCAGGCGTTCGCGTGGTTCCAGAGCGCGATGCGCCTGTTCAAGCTCGCGCCCTGGCGCTGGTGCGCGCTCGGCGGCATCACGTTCGGCATCAAGCTCGGGCTCGAATTCGTTCCCGGCATCGGGCGGGCCGCCGCCGAGGTCGTCGTGCCGGTGGTCCAATGCGGGCTTTTCATTGGCGCGGCAGCGCTCGATCGCGGCTCTGCGCTCGAGTTGCGCTACGCGTTCGCGGCATTCCGAGCGCCGCCGATCGCACTGGCGGCGATCGTCGTGTCCTCGCTCATCGTGTCCGCGGTCGTGTTTCTGGTCGCCTACGCGCTCGCCGGGGTGAACCTGCTCGCCGAACCGACCGACGCGCGACTCAGCGTGAGCTCGATATCGGCGGTGATCGCGGCGTTCACGCTCGTCTCGCTGCCGTTCGCCTTTGTGCCGTTCGCCGCGCTCTTTCAGCGCACCGGATTCACGCGCGCTTTCGCATTGAGCTTCCGCGGCTTTGCGCTCAACGCGGCGCCGCTCATCGTCTTTGGCGTGATCTCGCTGGCGTTGATCGCCGTGGGGCTGCTTGCCTACCTCGTGCCGCTCGTCGCCATCTTCCCGCTGCTTGCTGCTGCGAACTACACCGCGTGGAAGGACGTCTACGCGCCGCGGCCGGAGACCCTTACAACGTACTGACGATGTCGAACTCCGTCTCGTCGCCTGTCGCCGGCTCGACCGCGACCGAAGTCACGCGGGCCGCGGGCGGACCGTGCCGCGCCCATTCGATCACCGCTTCGACCTCGGCTTCCGGACCGGCGAGTAGCGCTTCGACCGTGCCGTCGCGCCGGTTGCGCACCCACCCTCCGAGATTGCGCACACGCGCCTCGTCGGCGAGCGCGTAGCGGAATCCGACGCCCTGAACGCGGCCGCTGATGGTCAATCGGCGCGCGATTCTCGGCGGCTCGATCATTCCTTCGCTTGCGACGCGGCGCGGCGCGCGAGAAGCAGCAGCCCGAGCATCGTCTTGACGTCGGTCACCTCCCCGCGATCGAGCCAGGCGAGCGCTTCGTCGAGAGAAGCGTCGAAGGTTTCGACGAATTCGCCCGAATCGAGGCGCGCGCCGACATGGGTGAGCTCGTCGGCAAGGTAGACCTCGATGCGTTCGGTCGAATAGGTGATCAGCGGATGCAGCGTGGCGAGATACGACCAGCGCGCGGCAGCGTAGCCGGTTTCCTCGAGGAGCTCGCGCCGCGCGGCGGCTTCCGGCGTCTCGCCGTGATCGATCTTTCCGGCGGGAAACTCGATGAAGACCCGCGCCAGCGGATAACGGTACTGCCGCTCGAGCAGAAGCTTTCCGTCGGGAAGCCGCGGCACGATCATTACCGCGCCAGGGTGCACGATGTATTCGCGCGTGGCCGTCCCGCGGTCGGGGAGCCGCACCGTATCGCGCTTCACGTGCAGGAGCTTCCCCTCGAAGATGTCCTCCGAGGCGATCTTCGTCTCGATGAGGTGCGCATCGTCGGCGGATCGCTTGGTCACGACAGCCAGTCTCTTGTGACAAGAAAGTCGGAGTAGAGCTTTGCCTCGGCGCTGCCTGCCTCCGGATGCCAGTCGTAGCGCCACTTGACGAGCGGAGGGAGCGACATGAGGATCGCCTCGGTGCGGCCATTCGACTGCAGGCCGAAGAGCGTGCCGCGGTCGTAGACGAGATTGAATTCGACGTAGCGCCCGCGCCGATAGGCCTGGAAATCGCGCTCGCGCTCACCATACGGGGTGTCCCGGCGCCGCCCGACGATCGGCGCGTACGCCGGGAGGAAATGATCGCCGACGCTCTTCGCCAGCGCGAAGCAGTGCTCGAAGTCGCGCTCATTGAGGTCGTCGAAGAAGATGCCCCCGACCCCCCGCGGCTCATTGCGGTGCTTGAGGAAGAAGTACTCGTCGCACCAGCGCTTGAAGCGCGGATGATAGTCGGCGCCGAAGGGAGCGAGCGCGGCGCGACAGGTCGCATGAAAGTGAACGGCGTCTTCCTCGAAACCGTAATAAGGCGTGAGGTCCATACCGCCGCCAAACCACCAGATCGGCTGCGAATCCCGGGCGGCGACTTTGTCGTCGGGTTGCGGCAGCGCGGCGAACAGCCGCACGTTCATGTGCACGGTGGGCGTGTACGGATTCCGCGGGTGCAGAACCAGCGACACGCCCATCACCTCGAAGCCGCGCCCCGCCAGCTGAGGGCGCGCCGCGGTCGCCGATGGCGGCAGGCGCTCGCCCTTCACGTGCGAGAAATTGACCCCGCCGCGCTCGAACACGGGGCCCTCCTCGATAATGCAGGTCAGCCCCGTCCCGCCCTCAGGGCGCGCCCAGGCATCGCGCCGGAAGGAGCGCCCGTCGATCGCTTCGAGCTTTCTCACGATGCGCTCCTGCAGGTCGGCGAAGTAGGTCCTGGCGCGTGCGAGATCCATGGGTCCGTCGTCCCTGCGACGATTGCGATGCTAGCAAAGCGTGCGGCGGCTGTAACGCCCGATTCAGCTCTTGCGCGGGGCGATGGCGCGGTGCCCGATGTCCTTGCGGTATTGCATCCCGTCGAAGTGGATCGCGTTGACTGTTGCGTAGGCCGTGCGCTGCGCCTGCCGGATCGTCTCGCCCAATGCCGTCACGCAGAGCACCCGGCCTCCAGCCGTCGTCACGATGTCGCCGGAGCGCTTCGTCGCGGCGTGGAAAAGCTTGCACTCATCGCTCTCGTTGTCCAAGCCGGAAATCGCGTCGCCCTTGCGAGGCTCCCCGGGGTAGCCCGCAGCAGCGAGCACGACGCCGAGCGCTGCGCGCCGATCCCATTCGGCATCGACGCGATCGAGCGTTCCATCGAGTGCTCGTTGCATGAGATCGACGAGGTCGGATTTCAAGCGCATCAGGATCGGTTGGGCCTCCGGGTCCCCGAGGCGGCAATTGAACTCGAGCGTGCGCGGCGCACCCGATGCGTCGATCATCACCCCCGCGTAGAGAAAACCTGTATACGGCGTGCCCTCCGCGGCCATGCCTCGGATCGCCGGATCGATGACCTCGCGCATGATGCGCGCGTGCATCGCGGGAGTTACGACCGGGGCCGGCGAATACGCGCCCATCCCGCCGGTGTTGGGGCCAAGGTCCCCGTCGAGCAAGCGCTTGTGATCCTGCGACGACGCGAGCGGGAGCGCGTGTCCGCCGCCGGCGATGACGATGAAGCTCGCTTCCTCGCCGGCGAGACATTCCTCGATCACCACTCGCGCGCCAGCTTCACCCAGGCGACGCTCGCCGAGCATGGAATCGATCGCAGCGTGCGCTTCCGTGGCGCGCGTTGCGACGACCACGCCCTTGCCGGCAGCAAGCCCGTCGGCCTTGACGACGATCGGCGCTCCGCGATCGTCGACGTAAGCGTGCGCCGCCGCTGGGTCGGCGAAGCTCGCGTAGGCGGCAGTCGGGATGCCGTGGCGCGTCATGAACGCCTTGGCGAAGTCCTTCGAGCTTTCAAGTTGCGCCGCCACGCGCGTCGGCCCGAAGATCCTCAGGCCCTCGGCGCGAAACGCGTCGACGATGCCCGCGGCGAGCGGCGCCTCGGGCCCGACCACGGTAAGCGCCACCTGCTCGCGCTGCGCAAAGCGAACGAGCGCCGCGATGTCGGTGATCTCGACGTTGGCGAGCCCCTCCTCGCGCGCGGTGCCGGCATTGCCGGGTGCGACGAAGACCTTCGC
>DATJWL010000166.1:0-5283 GCA_035501215.1 Casimicrobiaceae bacterium | reverse complement strand
CTGGGCGGGGGCTGGCTGGCCGGTCTTGCGATGATCCTGCGGTCGCCATACCTGGCGGGCATCGCGTTGTGGGTGTTTCTGCTCTCCATCGCCGGAACGTTTCTCTACTTTCAGCAGGCGAATATCGTTGCGGCGGCGTCGGACAATCCGGCAGTGCGCACACGGATATTCGCGACGATCGATCTGGCCGTCGGAATACTGACGATCGTCGTGCAGTTTGTCGCGACCGGGCGACTCCTCGCGCGCTTCGGCGTCGGCCGCGCGGCGGCTTTTCTGCCGCTGGTGTTCGGGCTGGGCTTTTTGGTGCTCGCCTGGATGCCGTGGCTTCTCGTCGTGATCGCGTTTCAGGCGATACAACGCACGGCCAACTTCGCCATCTCGAATCCGGCGCGCGAGGTATTGTTTACAGTGCTCAGGCGCGAAGAGAAATACAAGGCAAAGAACGTGATCGATATCGTCGTTTTCCGCGGCGCCGATGCGGTCGCGGGCTGGCTGTTCACCGTGCTGCGGGCCGCGGGTCTCGAACTGTCGACGATCTCCCTGGGTACCGTACCGCTTGCAGCAGCCTGGCTAGCGCTCTCGCTCGTGCTCGGCCGCGCGCAAGAGGCGCGTGCGAGCGCATCGGAACGGCCCGCAGCCCCTGAAGCGATTCCCCTCGCAAGAGGCGGTTGACGACGCAGAATGTGCGATCAGCTCGACAGCACGGCCACCATTCTTGCTCGCAACGCTGCGTCAGGGTAGCGCCCGAAGCCGGCCCGCACGTTGTCCTTCATGTGCTCCGGCCGGCCAGTCCCGGGAATCACGCACGTTACTGCGGGGTTGGCAAGCACGAACTTCAGCAGGACTTGCGCCCAGGTCCCGCAGCCGATTTCGGCGGCCCACGCGGGCAGCGGTTTGGCGAGAAGGGATTGCAGGAGGCCGCCGCCTCCGAACGGCTGATTGACGATCACCGCGACGCCAAGATCGGCCGCCAGCGGCAGAAGCCGCTGCTCCGCCGCGCGATCAGCGAGCGAATAGTCGAGCTGAAGGAAATCCGGCTTTTCTGCGCGCATCACGGATTCGAGCTCAGGGTAGGCGCTGGGCGTGTAGTGAGTGATGCCGATGTACCGGATGCGGCCCTCCTTCTTCCATGCGCGGAGCGTGGCGAGTTGTGTCCGCCAATCGACGAGGTTGTGGACCTGCATCAGATCGATACGCTCGACGCGCAGGAGTTCCATCGAGCGCCGCATCTGGGTGATGCCGGACTCGCGGCCGCTCGTCCACACCTTGGTGGCGATGAACGCCTTGTCGCGTGCGTTCATTGCCGTGAGCAGATCGCCCACGACGGACTCCGCGGCGCCATACATCGGAGAGGAATCGATCACGGAGCCTGCGTTGTCGAACAGGACCCGAAGGACTTCGCGCAGTCGATCGCGCTCAGCAGGGCTCTGGCCGACGTCGAAGGTGCGCCACGTTCCGCAGCCGACGACCGGCAACGGCTCGCGGGTCGAGGGAATAAGACGCGAATGCATCTTTTCGGTCACCTCCGGGTTAGCGCGGAGGAGTTGCGATGCGGCTAACGCCGAAGTCGCGCCGACCATGAGGCGGAGAAAGTCGGTCCGGGTCATCGTGATGATTAGGACATCCAACCCCGCGGGCTGCGCAACCGGAACAGCGTATCACGGGTTGCAGCGACAGGGGCAAACCCCAACTGTTCAGAATTCGACCGGCGATCCGCGCCACGAGCCATCTCGCGGGCGAGCGCGCGCGAGGGCCTCGGCAGCCGCGCACCATCCGTCACATGCATTACGGCCAGGGCGGCGCCGCCAAGCATTCAACAGCCCTTTGCACTTTGCATAGAAGTGGAAGAATCGCAGGACCTTTCGCCGCTCTGCCGAGCTCAAGGGGCGGTCACTGCAGATGAGTTTGTCGTCGCTCATACCGCGGTCCGTCAAGATCACCGCCCCCCATGCCTTGATGCGTACCCGAGTACCGAGGGAAAGGCGCGGTCCAAGCACGAGCGCGTCGAGCAGATCGCCTTCCATTCCCAAGTAGTTCGGCACGGCACCATAGTTGAACGGGCACGGTAGGGGAGAGATGAAGTCCACGTGGCCGGTGGATCCACGCTTGAGAAAGCTGCCTCGCGGAACCTCGATCAGTACATCTACCTCGGGCGCTGCGGCTGGTGCCTCGCCGTCGGGAAAGCGGTGGTCATTTGCGTTGCTCACTCCGGCCTTCTTTGTCCGCAAGGTCAATATCCAAGATTCGCTCGAACCGATCCTAACAGGATTGAGGACGTCGGGTCGGGCGCCGCGTCCCCCGGTAAATCCTTCCTGCGTCCGGCGCGTCGCCGGCGACGCAAGCCTTTGTCGCGAGAGCAAGCAAAGCAGGCACGCTTCCTGCAACTCGTGCTGGAGGCATCCCGGACGCCCGTCGGACAGGCGATCGGATTGCAAAAGTTACATCGCTTTTTGAAGGAGTCCTCATGATTTGCATTAAAAGCCGCGCTCATACGGCGATAAACGCCCCCGTCGAGGAGACGAGGCGATGAAGCTGCGTTTGTGGGAAATCCACGCGGCGGGTTCACCAAGGGGCGAAATCCCGGCCATGCCGCCCGATGACGACCCCACGGATCATGCATTCGACCATCACGCCGATCGTGAGCGTGTACCGGACGAAGACGAGTGCTGCGCCCTGCTGCGGCCCGACCCTCCTCCCCCCGTTGCTCCACGTCGTCGAGCGCGGCGCGGCGTCCGAGAGCGCTGATACCTCTTCGGGGCGCCCCACGGCTCGCGCGACGCTAAGGCGTACCGGCAAGGCTCTGGGCCTTGCGGCGGAGAATCTCGGTCCGCAGCTCCTGAAACTGCTTGCGCGTCTCGGCTTCGATCACGGCGGGGCCGATGATCGGCGGGACCCACACCTTCGGAATGAATTCCCCGTGATTGACGATCTCGGCCGAAGCGCCGTGATCGACGACGCGCGTGGTGAACTCCGAGGCTTCGAGGTCGCCGCTCACGAGCCGCGAGCGGATTTCGCGCGGCGGCGTGAGCATGATCTGACGCACGTTCTGGAATTTGAAGGTGAGCGGCCCCCGCGAAGCCTTGCCCTTCTGCTCGATCATCAGCGTGTCGCCCTGCCGATCGATGATGCGGCTCGACTCCAGGTTGGAGACGAAGCTCGCCATGTGATCGTAGTCGGTCATGACGTTCCACGTTTCGATGGCCGTGGCCGCGACCGGAAGGTTGACATCGACGATGATCCGCGCGCCGTCCTTCCGGATATGGACTCCGATGTCGCGATCGTCGGATTGCGCCAGCGCCGGCGTGAACCCGAGCGCGAGGAACGCGAGGGCCGCGAAGGCCCCGGCGCGGTTGAGCGACATTCTCTCGAGGCAGTCCATCCAGTTGAGACCCGCGGCGCGACGCGATGGTTCGCGGGACTTTGCGCCGCGCTCCTGGTCGCCGCGTGCGCGACCCCCGGCGCGAACTATCCCAAGGAGGCTTCGAGCGCGCTCGCCGAGCCGCAGCAGACCCGCCTCGGCAAGGAGTTCGATGCGCTTGCCCATGAGCATCCCGGCGTTTCGGGACTCCGACTTCTGCCGCTGGGACGCGATGGTCTGCGCGCGCGCATGGAGCTCGCGGAAAGAGCCGAGCGTACGCTTGACCTGCAGTATTTCATCATCCAGAACGACGCGAGCGGAAAGCTGCTAATGGATGCAGTGCTGGGCGCTGCCGACCGCGGTGTCCGCGTGCGCATGCTCATCGACGACTACGACGATGTCGGCCGCAACGAGCAGATTACGGCGCTCGCGGCTCATCGCAACATCGAGATCCGCATCTTCAATCCGTACTCCTTGCGTGGTGCGCTCGAAAGGCTTCGCGATGTGGAGTGGCTGTTCTTTACACGGCGGCTCAACTCGCGCATGCACAACAAGCTGTTCGTCGCCGACAACGCAGCGGCCCTCGTCGGAGGCCGCAACATCGGCGACGAATACTTCCAGGCGAGCCCGAAGGTCGAACGTGCGGATTTCGACGTGCTCGTGATCGGGCCCGCCGTCCCGCGGCTCTCGCAGAGCTTCGACACTTACTGGAACAGCGAGCTCGCGATCCCCGTCGAGGGGCTGCTCGTCAACAAGCCGACCACCGCGGCGCTCGATCGCTATCGCGACGAGCTCGCGCAGAGCAGGACGAAAGTGTTGCCCTCGACCAAGCAACTCAAGCTCGATCAGCCGGGACCGGTGGCGGAGGCCCTGAGCGGCAAGCAACTCGTCTGGGCGCGAGCGGAGGTGCTCTACGATGCGCCGGAGAAGACCAAGGTCGAGTCCGGCGAACAGCCGGGTCATCTGCTGCGTCACCGGCTGGAAGATGCTTTGCATGAGGTCAAGTCGGAGCTCCGGGTCGCTTCTCCCTACCTGGTGCCGGGCGAAGATGGAATGAAGCTCGTCGAAGCGCTGCGCGCGCGCGGCGTGCGCGTTCGCATCCTCACCAACTCGCTCGAAACCACCGACATGACGATCGCCCACGGCGGCTATCGCCACTACCGCCAGAGGCTCCTCGAAGACGGCGTAGAGTTGTACGAGGTGCGGGCGTTTCCCGAAGACCCGGGCGACGGAAGCGAGCGCATCAAGTCGAAGAAGACGAGCGAGTTCGCGATGCACGCCAAGGTGTTCGCGCTCGACGACAATCGGCTCTTCCT
Organism: Casimicrobiaceae bacterium; assembly: GCA_035501215.1. Classification (GTDB taxonomy): domain Bacteria; phylum Pseudomonadota; class Gammaproteobacteria; order Burkholderiales; family Casimicrobiaceae; genus PALSA-1003. The sequence continues at coordinate 609 of DATJWL010000166.1, read as the reverse complement.
CGGCTCGATGAACTTCGACGCGCGCTCGCTGCGGCTCAACACCGAGGTCGGGCTCCTCATCGACAGCCCCGAGCTGACGAAGCAGGTCAGCGATCGCTTCGACGCGATCGCGCAGCCCGCCAACTGCTATATCCCCACGCTGGGCCAGCTGGACGCAAGCGGCAAGCGAAAGCTGGTCTGGAAAACCGAGGAGAACGGCAAGATGGTCGAGCTGACTGCGGAGCCGTCGAGCGATCTGCTGCGCAGCGTGCAGACGGAACTGCTGTCGCTGCTCCCGATCGACGACCTGCTTTGAGTTACTTCTTAGGCGGCGGAGCCGCGGCGGCCTGCGCCGCGGGGCCCATCTGCGGCTTGACCATGACGCCTTTCGCCCTCTGTTCGGCAATGTAGCGCGCGACGACGCGATCCTCGGCTTTTGCCTGCGCCACCTTGGCCGCTTCGGCCGCAGCCGCATCCTTGGCTTTCTTCTCCTCGGCGGCGACCTTCGCCTTCTCGTCCATCGGCGGCGGAGGCGGCAGCTTCGCCACCGCCCAGCCAAAGGTCGCGATGATCATCGCGGTCGCGATCAATGCGCGCAACGTCGTCATTCCCGTTCCTCCTCGATCGATC
>DATJWL010000165.1:0-18278 GCA_035501215.1 Casimicrobiaceae bacterium | reverse complement strand
CGAGGAGTACTTTGCCCTGGGCTATGTCGCCGAGCCGCGTACGATCTTCAAGTCCGTCCGCAAGCTCCCGCCCGCGCATACGCTAACGGTCCGCCGCGGATCGACGGTGCCCGAGCCCGCCTGCTACTGGGACCCGCGCTTTACCCTCGACCGTCCGATCGCACCGGAGGATGCCGCGACCGAGCTCGTGCAGCGCATCGAGGAGTCGGTTCGCTTCCGCATGATTTCCGACGTCCCGCTCGGCGCGTTCCTGTCCGGCGGCGTCGACTCGAGCGCCGTCGTCGCGGCAATGGCGAACATTTCGACCGAGCCGGTCAACACCTGCTCTATTGCGTTTGCCGATCCGGCCTTCGACGAATCGCGATACGCGAAGATGGTCGCGGACCGTTACGGCACGCGACACTTCGTCGACGAGGTCGAGAGCGACGATTTTGGCCTGGTCGACGAGCTCTCGCGCCTCTACGACGAGCCTTACGCCGACAGCTCCGCGATACCGACGTACCGCGTCTGCCAGCTTGCTCGCAGGCACGTGACCGTGGCGCTTTCCGGCGACGGCGGTGACGAGAGCTTCGGAGGCTACCGCCGCTACCGCCTCCATCTCATGGAAGAGCGGATGCGTGGCCTCCTGCCGCTTTCGCTGCGGCGGCCCGCGTTCGGGCTTCTCGGCCAGATGTATCCGAAGGCGGACTGGGCGCCGCGCATGTTCCGTGCGAAGACGACGTTCGAAGCCCTCGGACGCGACTCGGTCGACGCCTATTTCCATAGCATGTCCCTGCTGCGCGACGGCATGCGCAAGCAGCTGTTCACCAGCGCGCTGAAGGCGCAACTCGGCGGCTACTCGGCGGCCGAGGTCTTTCACCGCCACGCGGCGATGGCCGGGACCGACGACCCGCTTGCGCTCGTCCAGTACCTGGACCTCAAGACGTATCTCGTCGGAGACATCAACACCAAGGTCGATCGCGCGAGCATGGCGCACTCGCTGGAGGTCCGCGAACCGTTGATGGACCATGTCCTCGTGGAATGGCTTGGGTCGCTACCATCCTCGCTCAAGGTTCGCGGGCAGGAGGGCAAGTGGCTGCTCAAGAAAGCCATGGAGCCGCGGCTTCCACGGGAAATACTGTACCGGCCCAAGATGGGCTTCGCGGTGCCGCTCGCCGCGTGGTTCCGCGGGCCGCTCCGCGCGCGCGTGCGTGATTCCCTGCTCGGCGAGCGCCTCCTCGATACGGGCTACTTCGATGCGGATTGCCTGCGTAGCCTCGTCGAGCAGCACGAAAGCGGCCGGCGTGATTTCAGCTCGCCGATCTGGGCGGTCCTGATGTTCGACGCCTTCCTGCGCAACGTCCTCGAACGGGAGGCTCCTGCCGGGCTTCTGCACGAGGCCGCGTGAGTCCCGGCGGTGCGTGTACTCCACATCCTCGACCATTCGCTCCCGCTCCACAGCGGCTACGCGTTTCGCACCGCGGCGATCCTGCGCGAGCAGCGCGCCCTGGGCTTCGACACGTTGCAGCTGACAACGCCCCGCCACGGCGGAACGGCGGCAGCCGAGGAGGACGCGGACGGCTGGCATTTCCATCGGACCCCGATGCGGCAGGGCCTGCTGTCGCGGGCGCCCGGCGGCGTATATCTGGAGGAAATGGCGGCGACGGCGCGCCGCGTCGAGGAGCTCGTGCAGTCCTTTCGCCCGGATATCCTGCACGCGCATTCGCCCGTGCTGAACGTGCTGCCGGCGCTCTGGGTCGGCCGCCGGCGGCATATCCCGGTCGTGTACGAGGTGCGCGCGCTGTGGGAGGACGCCGCCGTCGACCATGGGACCACGACGGAGCGCAGCTTGCGATACCGCGCATCCCGTGCGCTCGAGTCCTACGCACTTCGCCGTGCTGCGCATACGACGACGATTTGCGAGGGCCTGCGCGTCGAGATCGGGGCGCGCGGCGTGCCGCTCGAGCGGATCACCGTCGTTCCGAATGCGGTCGACACGCGCGAATTCCGCTGCGGCGTCGAGCCCGACCCGGCGCTGCGCGCCCGCCTCGGGCTCGACGGCAAGACGGTGATCGGATTCGCAGGATCCTTCTACGCCTACGAAGGCCTCGACCTTCTGATCGACGCGCTGGCGCTGATCGCATCGCGCCGCCCCGACCTGCGCCTTCTGCTGATCGGCGGCGGCCCGCAGGAGGAGGCACTGAAGGCACAGGCGAGCGAGCGCGGCCTGTCGGACCGCATCATCTTCACCGGGCGCGTTCCGCACGCCGAAGTGGGACGCTACTACGACCTCGTCGATCTCCTCGCGTACCCGCGCTACCGCATGCGCCTCACGGACATCGTGACGCCGCTCAAGCCGCTGGAAGCCATGGCACAGGGAAGGATCGTGGTGGCTTCCGACGTCGGCGGCCACCGCGAGCTCGTGCGTGACGGCGACACTGGATTCCTGTTCCCCGCTGGGGACGCGCTCATGCTCGCCCAGACCATCGAATCGGTTCTCGGGCGGACGGCGGAATGGCCCGCGATGCGGGTGCGCGCGCGCCGTTTCGTGGAGTCGGAGCGCACGTGGACGCGCAGCGTCGCGCGATATTCCGATGTGTACGGCGCGCTTTGCTCGCGGCCGCGCGCCGCTCTTGGCGGCTCGTTCGGCGGAGGGTGAGCGCGACGTGTGCGGCATTTACGGAATTTTGAGCCTGGACGGCTCGACGCCGGCCAGGGAGACGCTGCAGGCGATGGCTCGGGCTACGGTCCATCGGGGTCCGGACGACGAAGGCGCGCGCATCGACGGCCCGCTTGCGTTCGGAATGCGCCGCCTCTCGATCATCGACGTGGCCGGCGGTCACCAGCCGCTGTCGAACGAGGACGGCACGCTCTGGCTCGTCGCCAATGGGGAGATCTATAACTATCGGTCGCTCCGCGAGGACCTTCTCGCGCGGGGCCATCGCTTCAAGACGCAGTCCGACTGCGAAACGATTCTTCACCTGTATGCGGCCCACGGCGACCGCTTCGTCGAGCATTTGAACGGGATGTTCGCGTTCGCGCTGTGGGATGGGCGGCGGCGGCGCCTTCTGATCGGCCGTGACCGGCTCGGCGTCAAGCCTGTATACCTCTTCGAGGACGGCAAGCGGCTGATGTTCGCGAGCGAGGCCAAGGCGATTCTCGCCGCGGGCGTCCAGCCCGAGGTCGATACCGCGGCGCTGTCGTCCTACCTCGCCCTGGGCTACGTCCCCGGCCCGCGGTGCATCTTCTCCGGCGTCCGCAAGCTCGGCCCAAGCACGCTGCTCGTAGTGGAGGACGGCCGCTCCGAAGAGCGGCGATACTGGCAGCTGCCCCAGGATGTCGATCGCGGCCCGACGGAAGCCGAGTGGTGCGCGCGTGTGCGCTCCCGCCTCGAGGAGTCGGTCCGGATGCAGATGGTGAGCGACGTGCCGATCGGGGCGTTCCTCTCCGGCGGGATCGATTCGAGCGCGGTCGTTGCGTTCATGGCCGCTCACACCGAGCACCCCGTCAAGACCTACTCGATCGGCTTTGAAGGCGGCGGCGCGGAGACCTACTACAACGAGCTCCCGTACGCACGGCGGATTGCGCAGCTCTTCGGCACCGATCATCACGAGATCCTCGTCCGGCCGGACGTGGTGTCGCTGCTTCCGAAGCTGCTGTGGCACATGGACGAGCCGATCGCCGACACCGCGTTCGTCACGACCTACCTCGTGTCGGAGTTCGCGCGCCGCGAGGTCACGGTCATCCTGTCGGGCGTGGGCGGCGACGAGCTCTTCGGCGGCTACCGCCGTTACCTGGGCAGCCACTACCAGGGCTATTTCGAGCGCTTGCCGATGGGGTTGCGCCGCGCGGCGTCGGCGCTGGGAGAAAGGCTGCCGAGCGATCGCCATTCACCGCTCCTCAACGCCATGCGCCTCGCGAAGGGCTTTCTCGCCACGGCCGGCATGCCGTTCGCCGAGCGCTACCGATCCTACGTCGAGGTCTTCCCGAGCGGGGCGGCGGCACAGCTCATCGGCCCGGACCACATCGCCGGGCACGACGCCCTCGGAGTGGCGCTGGCACAGGCGACGAGCGCAGACGACGTCAACCGCATGCTCTTCGTCGACACCGAGACGCAGCTACCGGACGATCTGCTTCTTCTTACCGACAAGATGAGCATGGCGGTGTCGCTCGAATGCCGCGTCCCGCTGCTCGATCACGAGCTCGTCGAGCTCGCGGCGCGCATGCCGGCGCAGGTCAAGATGCGCGGCGGGCGACTCAAGCATCTCATGAAGGCGGCGCTCGCCGGCGTGCTTCCCGCGGACATTCTCGCGCGCAAGAAGCGCGGATTCGGCACGCCGATGGGTGCGTGGCTCAAGGGCGACCTGTCGAAGCTCGTTCGCCATCTGCTCTCGCACGAATCCGTCCGCACGCGAGGCTTCCTTCAGCAGCCGAGAATCGACACGCTGATCTCGGCGCACGAGGCGAGCAGAGTCGACGGGACGGACCAGCTTCTCGCGCTCCTAAACTTCGAGATCTGGGCGCGGATGTACCTCGACCGGCGCGACCCGGCCGACGTCGCCCACGAGCTCAAGTCGGTGGTCGCATGAGGGTCCTCGTCGTCTGCCACCGCTTTCCCTTTCCGCCCAAGCGGGGCGGCAAGATCCGGCCGTTCAACGTGATCAAGCATTTATCCCAGAGCCACGACGTGCATGTCGCCTCGATTGCGCGTTCCGCGCTGGAGGCGAAGGAAGGCGAAGGGCTCTCGCAATTCTGCGCGGGCTACGAGATGGGCCGGGTCTCCAACGTCGTGCAGGCGTTGCGAATGATGGGCCGGTTGCCGACAGCCACACCTTCCTCGATGGGCTTCTTCTACTGCCCGGACCTCGCGCACCGCATCCGCGAGATGGTGGCGGACCGGCGCTTCGATTTGATCTTCGTTCATTGCTCCTCCGTTGCGCAATATGTCGACGACGTGCGGGGAGTCCCGAAGATTCTCGATTTCGGCGACATGGACTCGCAGAAGTGGCTCGAGTACGCGCGATACAAGCCGTTTCCCCTGTCGCTCGGCTACCGTCTCGAGGGTGCCAAGCTCGAACGCGAAGAGCGCCGGCTCGCGTCGAGATTCGACATGTGCACGGCGACCACGCGAGCCGAGTGGGAGACGCTTCGTAAGCTCGGAACCGCTTCCGCCTCCGACTGGTTTCCCAACGGTGTCGACAGCGAATACTTCGCGCCTTCGGGCGAGCCCTACGATCCCGACGGCATCGCGTTCGTCGGGCGCATGGACTACTACCCGAACCAGGAGTGCATGTTCGACTTCTGTGCACACACATTGCCGCTCCTGCGCGCGCGTCGACCGAGTCTGCGACTCACGATCGTCGGCGCCGACCCGTCGCCTGCGGTAAAGCGTCTCGAGCGCCATGAAGGCGTGACTGTCACGGGGTCGGTCCCCGACGTGAGACCTTACCTGCGCAGGTCGGCGTTGATGATCGCCCCGCTCAATATCGCCCGCGGAACGCAGAACAAGATCCTCGAGGCTATGGCGATGGGCGTCCCGGTCGTCGCGAGTACGACCGCCGCGGGAGGCGTCGATGCGTCGGCGCCGGCGGACTTCCTTGTCGCGTCCGAACCCGGCGGCTACGCTTCGGCGATCCTCCGGATCATCGAGAATCCCTCAGAGCGCAGCCGGCTCGCCTTGGCGGGGCGTGTCCGGATGCTCGGTCACCACGCCTGGAGCCACTCGATGAGGCGCCTCGACGCCATTATTGAACGCTGTCTGTCGACGCGCTCCGGCGACCGCATCGCAACGGAAAGGCAATACGGATGACGCAATGGACATAAGCATCTTCGGCCTCGGGTATGTCGGCGCGGTTTCGCTCGCCTGCCTCGCGCGCGACGGGCACCGCGTCATAGGCGTGGACATCGACCAGGCGAAGCTCGAGCTGATTGCCGCGGGGAAGACGCCGGTGGTCGAGGAGGGCATGGTCGAGCTCATGTCGCGTTCGGTTGCGAGCGGGCGTGTCGTGGTGACTCGCGACGCGCGGCAGGCCGTGACGCAAAGCGAGATATCTCTGATCTGCGTCGGCACGCCATCGGCGCCGAACGGGAGCCAGGACCTTACCGCGATGTTGCGCCTGACGGAGGACCTGGGCGCCGCGATGCGCGAAAAGACGACACCGCACATTTTCGTATACCGCTCGACCGTCGTTCCAGGAAGCGTGGAGGACGTGCTGCGGCCGATTATCGAGGCGAGCTCGGGCAAGAAGGACGGCTTGGGGTTCCACGTCTGCTTCCAGCCGGAATTCCTGCGCGAGGGCTCGTCCATCCGGGACTATGACAGGCCGCCCCTTACGATCGTGGGCGCGAACGCCCAGGCGGCCGTCGACAAGCTGCGCGACCTCTTCGGCCATCTCCCGTGCGAGTTCCTGACGACTTCGGTGCGAGCGGCGGAAATGGTGAAGTACTGCTGCAACAACTTTCACGCGCTCAAGATCACTTTCGCCAACGAGACGGCGCGCCTTTGCGAAGCCCTGGACGTCGACCCCTTCGAGGTCATGGGACTCGTCTGCAAGGATCGCCAGCTCAACATTTCGCCTGCGTACCTGCGGCCAGGGTTCGCGTTCGGCGGCTCCTGTCTGCCGAAGGATCTTCGCGCGACGATGCACCTTGCCAAGGTGCATGACGTGGAGCTGCCGATGTACGCAAGCATCCTTCCATCCAACCGGATGCACATCGAGCACGCGATCGGGAAGATCGAGGCCATGGGCCGGCGCAGGATCGGCCTGATCGGGTTGTCGTTCAAGGTCGGCACGGACGACCTTCGCGAGAGTCCCCTCGTTCTGCTCGCCGAGCACTTCATCGGCAAGGGATGGCCGCTGCTCGTCTACGATCCGGAGGTGCACCTGTCGAACCTGCTCGGCGCCAACCGCCGCTTCATCGAGCAGCACGTTCCCCACCTCGGACACCTCCTGCGTAGTGACCTTGCCGAGGTGATCGGACACTCCGACGTCCTCGTCGTGGGCCTCAACGACACCGCCACCGTGGCGGGACTGCAGCAGCACGCTACGGCTGAGCACGTCGTGTTCGACGTAGCCGGAATTGCGCACGGGTCGGAGCTGCGTGCACGCCGCGTGGGCTTATGCTGGTAGCGCAATGACCGTAGGCATCACCGTCAACGTGATCGCCCTCGCCGCGCTCCTTGCCCTCATGCTCTGGTGGGGACGGCCCCCGACGGAGACGACCCGGCTCCGCAACGCGCTCCGCGTCCAGCCCAGCCGGGGCGAGGACTTCACGTGGCATCCGCCGGACTTCCCGCCGGGCTTCGACGTCGAGCGTCTACGCCCGGACGAGGAGCTGCGCGCAATCGTGTCGGCCATCGGGGTCGATGCCGTGCAGGGCGACTGGGAGAAGTCCCTTCTCGTCGCGGCGCACCTCGCTGAACGAGCGAAGACCGAGGGACCCATCGGCGGCGACCCGGTGACCACCTACCGTGCCATCCGAGCTGGAATGGGGTATTGCGCGGACTTCGTCAAGGTGTTCCTGGTGCTTGCGCATGCTGCGGGCATTACGGCGCGCCAATGGTCGTTCTCCTTCGATGGCTTCGGTGGACATGGCCACACGGTAGCGGAAATCTTCGACCGCGAGCGCGGCCGATGGCTTCTCCTGGACGTGTTCAACAATTTCCACATCGTCGATGCAGCTAGCGGGGAGCCTTTGGGCGCTCTCGAGTACCGCGACGCGCTGCAGGGTCGCAGAGGTCTCGCTCAGAGGAGGATGAATGGGCCGGGTCGCCCAGGCTTCGTCCACGAGCACAAGGCGGTCGAGTACTACTTACGTGGCGTCGATCAGTGGTATCTCACGTGGGGTAACGCGGTGTCCTCGCGCTATGCGCACCCGCTGGTGCGACGGGCGGGCCGGTTATCCCGCGTTCTCGGGGACCTCGCGGCGAATGTGATCGGGGCCCAACCGCATATCCGGATTTACGAGACTGCGGATAATGCGCTGGCAGTCCGGCGCATTTTCGCGCTCCGCAGTCGCCTGCGGCTGCTGCTCGCGGTCGCGTTGCTGCTTGTGCTGACCCTTGCGGTACAGCTTGCGATCGTGCTCGCACGGTGAGCGCACTCGTGGACCCGTTTCCGCGAATCGTCATCGGCCTCGTCGGGCCTCTGCCGCCTCCTTCGGGCGGGATGGCGAATCAGACGCAACAGCTCGCCCGTCTCCTCGAGGAGGCCGGCGTGCGGGTCGAGGTCGTGCAAGTCAATCCGCCGTATCGGCCCTCGTGGATCGCGCGCGTGCGCGTCGTTCGCGCCGTGTTTCGATTGTTGCCGTACGTCGCCCGTCTGCTCCGCTGTGTGCGACGCGTCGATCTCGTACATGTCATGGCCAACTCGGGCTGGGCATGGCATCTGTGCGCCGCGCCCGCGATCTGGGCGGCACGCCTGCGAGGCGTTCCCGTGATTGTCAACTATCGCGGCGGGGAGGCGCCAGCCTTTCTTGCGCGCCAGGCTGCGTGGGTGCGTTTCACGCTTCGCGGCGCAGCGGCGCTCATCGTTCCGTCCGGGTTTCTCAAGGCCTCGTTTGAGGGGTTCGGTATCCCTGCGCAGATCGTACCCAACATCGTCGACCTCGCTCGCTTCTTTCCCGATCCGGCGCGCCGGCCCGGCCGCCACGCTATTGTCACGCGCAACCTCGAGGACATTTACGATATTCCGACGGCGATGCGCGCGTTTGCGCGGGTTCGCGAAGCGCATCCGGACGCCACGCTCACCGTTGCGGGGTCCGGGCCGCGGCACAGCGCCCTCGTAGCGCTCGCGAAGGAACTGGGTATCGCCTCCGCGGTGTCGTTCAGCGGGCGCCTCGACAACGACCTGGTAGCGGAGCTGTATCGTACCGCGGACGTGCTGCTCAATCCGTCGACTGTCGACAACATGCCCATCTCGCTCCTGGAAGCGATGGCAAGCGGCGTTCCCATCGTGAGCACCGACGCGGGTGGCATCCCGCACATGGTCGAAAATGGCACGACAGCGCTGCTCGTGCCCGTCGGCGACCCGGCGGCGATGGCTGCCGCCACCATGCGGATTTTCGCGGAACCTGAGCTGGCGGCGTCGCTGGGCCGGGCCGGCATCGAGGCTGCGAACGCATTCGCCTGGCCGCAGGTCCGGCCCGTCCTCCTGCGCACATACGCCGAGGCGCTCGGGATACGGTCCTGGCAGGCGCTTGCCGCATGAGTGCGTGGACGCGCTTCGCTGCGGGTGTCGTCTTTCCCTTGCACGAGCGCGCGAAGGGCCACTCGACGTTACGGCGGCTACGCGAGCTCGAGCAAAGCCAGTGGTGGAGCCGCGAACGCATCGAGGCAATTCGCGTCGAGCGGCTGCGCACATTGCTCGAGCACGCGAAAGCCCATGTTCCTTACTACCGCGACCTCTTCGCGAAATCCAGCTTCGAGCCGGGATCGGTTGGATCCGTCGATGACTTGCGCCGCGTTCCGTTTCTCAGCAAGGCGCTCATCCGGGCGAACGTCGACGCGCTGAAGGCGGACGGCGGGCGGACACTGAAACGCTACAACACGGGGGGGTCGAGCGGCGAGCCGCTGGTCTTCTACATGGGCAAGGACCGCGTGAGTCACGACGTGGCCGCGAAGTGGCGCGCCACTCGTTGGTGGGGGGTTGACATCGGGGACCCGGAGATCGTCGTTTGGGGGTCGCCGATCGAGCTCGGGGCGCAGGATCGATTGCGCGCCATCCGTGATCGGCTCCTGCGTACGCGATTGCTCCCCGCGTTCGAAATGACGGAAGCGAAGCTCGACGCGTTCGTCGCCTCGATACGGGCGACGCGCCCGCGCATGATCTTCGGCTACCCGTCCGCGCTCGCCCATATCGCCCGGCACGCAAGGCAACGGCGCCAGCGCCTCGACGATCTCGGCATCGTGGTGGCTTTCGTCACGTCGGAGCGACTCTACGACCATCAGCGCCACGAGATCGCCGCCGCGTTCGGTTGCAAGGTCGCGAACGGCTACGGGGGACGCGACGCGGGGTTCGTGGCGCACGAGTGCCCACAAGGCGGCATGCACGTCAGCGCCGAGGACATCGTCGTCGAAATCGTCGATACCGACGGCAATCCCTTACCGGAAGGCGAGGCCGGCGAGATCGTGGTGACGCACCTCGCCACGCGAGACTTTCCGTTCATCCGCTATCGCGTGGGCGACATCGGCGTCCTCGGAAGCGCGTCGTGCCCGTGCGGTCGCGGTCTTCCGCTGCTCTCCGACGTCCAGGGACGGAGCACCGACTTCGTGGTCGCCCGCGACGGTACGGTGATGCACGGACTTGCGCTGATCTACGTCATGCGCGACCTGCCGCAAGTCGCTTCGTTCAAGATCGTCCAGGAATCGCGCGAACACCTTCGTGTGCTGGTCGTCCCCTCAGAGCCCTTGACGAGCAGCGTGCGTGCCGCGATTCGCGACGGACTGTGCGCGCGGCTCGGGCACGACGTGACGGTGGACATCGAGGAGACGAGCGAGATTCCCGCGGAGCGCTCCGGCAAGTTCCGGTACGTCGTCAGCAAGGTCGATAGCGCAACGCAGTGACGCTCGCGCCGCCTCAACCCGGCTTGCGCAGGACGACCAGGATCCACCCCTTGAGGAAGTGCAGCGGGGTGAATCGGTTGATGAGCTTCTCGTAGGCAGTGCCGAGCAGGAACAAGGGGCCACTGAAAAGGAAATAGGCCGGATATTGACCGAGGTAGTCGAAGGACACGACGTCGAGGCCCGAGCCCGCTGCGAGCCTCTCGACCGCGCGGCGAGTGTTCGTCTTGTATTGAACAGGAAACGTGTCGCGCTCATCGCGACCCTGGGTACGCGCGACGATCCACGGATGGAAGCGGTTCGGTACGAGTTTTGCGATGATCGCGGAGTAGTCCCACATATTGGCGGTAAGGAAGATAAAATGTCCACTCGGCCTCAGCAGCCGGCTCATTTCCATGTAAGTTTCGAGCGGCTCGCTGATGTGCTCCATGACGCTGCGGGACATGATCACGTCGACGCTCCCGTCGGGAAGACCGGTATCCGTAAGGTCGCGCTTCAGCAGCGTGATGCCCGGGATCGCTTCGTCGAAGTCGACGAGATCGATGCCGATCAGCTCGCGCGCAGAGCCCACGTACCTGCGCAGCACCGGGGCGCCGTAGCCGCAGCCCGCGTCGAGCAGCGACTTGCCGGGCAGGAGGTAGCGCTTGACCACGTCTTCGAACACGGCGTACGGATGAACGGCATCACCGAAATACTTCCGGTTCAAGCGCTCTGCCCAAGGACTCAAGCCCATGTCCGGCCCATACCCCTATCTGCCCCGCGGCGCTCCCAGAGGCCTTCGCTGGCAGCCGCCCGGCGCGGCAGGATTCTCTCACGTGCGCCCCTGACCGGAACCTGATCATCGTCCTCGATTGCTAAGATCATGCGCGGCTACCTCCTGATCGCGATCGTTTTCGTGCTGCTTCCAGTCTGCTTGGTAAGACCGTGGATCGGCATCCTCGTATGGTATTGGATCGGGCTCATGAACCCGCACAGGCTGACGTACGGATTCACGTACACGATGCCATTCGCCATGATGGTGGCCGGCGCGACCCTGTTGGGCGCCATCGCGGCCAAGGACCGCCGGCCTCCGCCGTTGACTCGGGAAACCATGCTGATGGCGATGCTGCTCGCCTATTTCACCGTGACGACATTCTTCGCGTGGGCACCGAGCGCGGCATGGTTGCAATGGGAGAAGGTCGCCAAAGTGATCTTCATGACGTTCGTAGCGACGATGTTCATCTATGGCAAGCCCCGCATCCGGGCCCTCCTGCTGGTCGTCGTGGCAAGCATCGGCTTCTACGGAGTCAAGGGCGGCATCTGGTCAATCATCAGGGGCGGTGCCGAGCGAGTGCAGGGTCCCGACGGGAGTTTCATTGACGGCAACACGTTCCTCGGGTTGGCGCTCAACATGGTGATTCCGCTGCTGATCGCACTCGCCCGCGACGAGCGCCGCCGCTGGTTGCGGCAGATGCTCTATTCCACGGCGGCGCTTTGCTTTGTCGCGTCGATCTTCACGTATTCGCGCGGCGCATGGATTGGCCTAGCGGTCGTTGTCCCGTTCGTGCTCTGGCAGCTCAAGCGTACGCCGCGCATCGTCGTCGGCATCGCGCTCGCGATAGCCGCGTTGTCCGCTACCGCACTGCTTCCCGAGCGATTCTTCGAGCGCCTCGACACGATTGCCGCCTACCAAGAAGACGGGTCCGCTAACCAGCGGCTCATGGCCTGGACCGTCCACTGGAACGTTGCGAAGTCCTCGCCACTGGTCGGTGCCGGCTTCAACTTCGAATCTGCGGACCCGGACCGCTGGCTGTCGTTCGGGTCGGACGAGTACCTCAAGTATTTCGGGGACATGGGCACCGCTGCCGCCCACAGCATCTATTTCCAGGTTCTCGGCCAGCATGGCTTCGTCGCATTCTTCCTCTTCGTCGCGCTGCTCCTATCCACCTTCTTGACGTTGTGGAAGGTACGCAAGGCAAGCGCGGACAGCGCGGCCACGCGCTGGATGGGTACGTACGCCTCAGGAATTGCGATCGGTTTGCTGAGTTACGCGGTCAGCGGAGCATTCCTCAGCTCGGCCTATTTCGATCTGGCCTGGCTGTATTTTGCCATGGCCGCCGTGCTTGCGCGCGAGGTCGCTGAAGCGCGACAGAATGCCGGTGCGACCGCTAGAGCTTCCAGCATTCCATCGGGGCCCCCGCCGCCGGACACGCGATCAGTGCGTCCAGCGCCTCGACGTACTGCCATCGGTTGAACCAGGTGCCGCCGCTTTCGTCGACGAACATGCTCGCTGGGCCGGTGAAAGCTCGAGTGGTCCAGGTCCATTCGGCCGTGAGCGGGTTCCCCGTCGGCGGCGTCAACACGTAGATACGCGTCGGCGGCTGAGCCGCGCTGTCGATCAGAACGAACTCGCGCCTGGCGCTTCGATAGATGAGTGCCGTTCCAACGATATTGGACGGCACGATTCCCGCCTCCTTGAGGCGGCTGAACGGGGCGGCAGGATCCCCTGCAGGGACGGCATACAGGCCCGAGCCGCCCGCCCAGCAGCCCACGAGATACAAATCGCGGATGGGGTCGTACGCGCCGCAAGGCATGTTCATGTCGGTCCAGTTCGCGCTGCGCGAGGCCCGCTGGTTCGCGGACAGCCACGCGGGAGTTCCGGTGCCGTAGTCGATGCTCGCGTAAGCCGCACCGTTGTTCGACGGGTAACGCACGAATCGCTTTCGCGCTGGGTCCTTGACGAAGGCGGACAGGTACGGCGCCGCCGTGTGCGGCACCCCGAAATTGGCGCCGAAGCGCGACCACTGCTTTGTGCCCGCATCGAAGCGGTGAGCCCATCCCGACATCACGGCGCCTTGCCCGATCGCCGACCCGCGAAGCACCAGCAGCGAGGGGCCGTTCGGCTCGTCGGAGTCAAGTCCGTAGATGTTCTGATACGCATGCTGGGAGTCTGGGCGGTTAGCAATGTTCTCGCCGTGCTCGGGATCGAGCGTTACCGAAACGTTCCACTTCGATGGCGGCAGCATGACCTCAAACTTGCCGGTGCTGGCTCGCCATGCGCATACGCCGTCCCACCCGGCGTCGCCGTGGCCGCCGCCGAATATCCAGTAGACGATGTCGACGACGCTGCCCGACCCATCCCTAATCAGGCTGACGGCGCTGCTTCCCCAGGCGCCGAGAACCTTCTGCATCGAGAACTGCATGAACGCTACCGACTCACCCGCGACCGCCTGATTGGAGGCTGCCGCGACATCGGTGAGCACGTTCGAACTGATGACACCGCGCGTACCGGATGCAGGAATCATGAACGGCCACGCGTTCGCGGTGGCCTGGTTGCCTTTCATCGGCCCGACGTATTCCTTGGCGACGACCAAGTTTGCCATCGCAAACGGATGCACGGCCTCGGCCGGAGTCGTGCCGCCGTGATAGTGATCGAGCCAGACCTCGTCGATCTTGATCGCGGGATGCTTTCTATAGAGGACGTTGGTTTTCTCGAAGACCAGCACCCCATCCACCCAGGCGCGGATCACGCCGTCGGGCAGCCCAACCCCGTTCCCGAGCGAGTCGAACGGGCCGGTGACGGTGTTTATCCTGACGTACTGCTCGACGCAGTACCACTGATCGGGCGTGAGGTTGACGAATCCCACGTCCCAATTGCCCCACCGCCAAACATCGCCGAACGACGTGGCCATCGCGGCGTGGTAGGCGTACGTGTTGACGACGACGAGCCCGCCGTAGGGATTCGCATCGCTCGGGCCGACACCGGCCTGGGAGCGCATCGACCAGCCCGACAAGTAATAGCCGCTAGGACTCTGCGCATAAGGGATCTTGGTGCCGCGCGTCGGGCTGCCGCCGTTGCCGTCGATGGGCTGGTAATAGCCCACGGGGTCCCAGTATCCGTACCGCCCCGCAAGGCCGGGCAGCTTCTTGCCGTCGGTCGAGCATTGATAACCCGGTTTGAGCTTGAGGTAGTAGCGGAAATACACCTCGCTCGGACAGTCGTTCGGCCCCTGCTGCTCGACCGGTTTCGTGCTGAACTCGTGGTCGGCCGAGAAGGGAGAAAACTCACCGACGTGATACTGCACGTTGATTGCGGGTGTGCCCAACGCGGCATCCATCGCCACCACGGCGTCGGGCGCCACGTAGCCGGGGAATTCCAATCTCGTATTCCAGCCGGCATCGGTGAACTGCGTTGCCAGGATCACTGATGCATTCGCAGCGATGCCGACGTCCTGCGGATATTTGGCCGCAAGCCCGTAGGTCGGCGTCCCGCCGTCGAAAATCCTGGGCGGCCGCAACTCCAAAACGGCAACGACCAGCGCCCCGAAGACTTGTGTCGCCGTCACCTTGAGCGTCGCGCTCGCTATCGAGCGCGATCCGATCGAGGGCAGGTTGAACTGGAGGCAAAAGGCGGATCCGTTCTGGACCGGCGCGGTGGGGCCGGGGCTCCCCAGGTAGCTAGACAGGTTGGCCGCGGCGCTGCCAATGCACTCGCACGTCACGAGGGTGCCGTCGCTCAGCGTCAGGGTGACGGCAGGAGCGAGCGCCGCGTCCGGATTGAGCCGAGTCGCGACGAGCGCCGCATTGGCGTTGGTCGGCTTGAGGAGGACCCCGGTGTTGCCCTGCGCGTACCATCGGCGTGCGAGTGTAGTAATGCTGGCGGACGATGACCCGGGCGAGCTGAATGACATCGACGCGAAGGCCGTCGGACCTTGCGCAATCGCGTTGGCGTCGCTCCAGTCGCCGCCTTGGTTTTCCCAAGGTAGTGCGGCGCCATAGTTGAACCAGTCGCCGCTGACGCCGGTGGTTCCATCCCAGAGTTGCGTGACGATCGGCACGCCCACCGCTGCAGCGCGCGGCTGCGGCAGCGCAGCGGCTTGTGCGCAGTGAGGATCGGCGACTGCGGCAGCGCCGGCCTGCGGCGCTAACAGGCGACCATCGGCGGCGACAGCGAGGGCATACCCGGTCCTGCGAAGAAATTGACGTCGCGTCGACATTGCTGCTTCCACGTAACCATGCGGGTCCCCTCCACTTCAAGGTAGCGCACGTGACGTTAGTTGGCAACCCGGGTTTTCGACGCCTGCGTGTCGGGTCGCGCCATGGGGCCGATGTAACGCTTGGCGATCACGACGTTGTCGATATAGAGGTGCTGGTCGCGCGGGGAGGGCTCCGTGCCGCCATGGTAGACGTTCATCCATACCATCTCGATCTTGAGCGTCGGTATCGTGCGCATGCGGATATTCGTCCTCTCGTAGACGAGAACGCCGTCGATCCAGGCGCGCAGTACGCCGTCGCTGCGACCCGGAGTATTGACCTTAGCGTACTGCTCGATGCAGTACCAGCGATTGCGGGCGAGAAGGCTGCGCCCACCTCCGTCCCAGTTCCAGGGTTCGCCGTTGTAATCCTTCATGTCGGCGTGGTACGCGTAGGTCCCGATCGCCGTCAGCCCGTACAGCGGATTGGCCCTTTCGGTCCAGCGGGCGAAGCTTCCGCGCATCGACCAGCCGTTGGTCCCGTCCGACTGCCGCAATCCCCATCCGGCGCGATTGTAGGTGCCGCTTATCCCCGGTAACTTCCCGCCGTCGAGGTCGGGTCGCCAGTCGTCGCCAAAGCGCAGATAGTAACGAAAGTAGACCTCTTCGGGCTCGCTCCCGACCTTGTCGGCAAACGCGTAGTGGAAATCCAGGCCGAAATTGTCGCCCTTCGCTAGGTTCACGCGCAGCGCGTTGCCGCTGAGCGCCTCGAACTTTCTTGCGGGATCGCTCGCTACGATGTCGAACGTTCCCGTGTTGCGGATGTAGCTCCACGCGCTGCGCCAATTCAGCGTGTCGAAGCCGGTCGCCATGTAGACGTCGCGGTCCGCTTCGATTCCGGAATCGCCCGGATAGGAAGCCGCCAATCCGCGCGGTGGCGTCGCCGCAGAGGCCGTTGCGGACCCGAGGTCGAGCGCATAGACGCCGACGGCGGCGTCACCATATTGGTGATCGGTCGTCGTGAGCCGCAGCGTCGCCCTGGTCAACTTGCGCGTCCCGGCGGATGGAACCTCGAATACGATGACCGAATTGCGATCGGCGCCGACGCCGAACTTGTCGAGTTGACCCAAGCCGCGATAGGTCGAGCAGTCGAGTACGGCGTCAGCGACTGGCGCAACGTCGTTGTGGGTTCCATCCGAATACGTGAGTACCAGCATGGGACGGGCGTTGGTCGATTGGGATTCGCGGCTCTGGAACTCCACGGTGCCCGCGGCGCCTCCGGGCACGATGCGCAGCAGGAGCTGCGCCTTCGACGTAGCGTTCGGCTGCGGTGCGGCAAGCACGCTCGTCACAGGCCATTCGACCGCCTGTACCTGGTTGGTGCTCTTGATCGTGAGCTGGGCGAACGGCGCCGATCCCTGCTCCTCGCCTTGTGCGTCCAGCCAATCGCCCTGGCGATGCCGCCAACGCTGGCCCGCACCCAGATTTACGTAGTCGCAGGCGAGGCCGTCGACCCCGTCGTAGACCGCCGCCTGCTGCGCAACCGACAACGCAGGTGCCAGCGCCAACGCGGCGCCCACGAGGTACGACGCAAGGCAGCGCGTCCGGGCGAGCGCGCTGAGCGAGGGACGGCGGTGCGAGCGACGGTCGTCAGTCATGCGATTCGTGTGCGCGGCGACGGAGCGAACGGATTCCTGCGTATACTTTGAATGGTTTTGCGCTGGTGCATTCTACGCATCCGACAACCGCCGCCGCTGCGTGTTCCGACTATGGTGCGCGCGGTCGTCGTGCAACGCCCATCCAAGGACGTGACTGTGGCAGACTCGACAAAGCCAACGTATCTCGACCGGTTCCTCGCGGTCGCCGCGCATACGCAGGGCCCGGCCGTCGTGGAATCGGGTCGCAGCGTCGATTACGCCGAGTTCGCGAGCCTCGTGCGGCGGCAGGCCCTCTCGCTCATCGACGCCGGCGCAGGCCCGAAGGTCCTCATTCACCTGCCGCAATCGGCGGCGGCCTACGCGGCGATGCTCGCCGTGGGCATGAGCGGGGGCTTCTACGCAACCACGAATGTCGCGGCGCCTGTCGAGCGGCGGCGAGGCACCTTCCTCGCGTTTGCGCCTGATGTCGTGATGACGGACACCGAGCACGCTGAAGAGGCGCGCACGCAGGCGCCCGCGGCGTTCGTGCTCAATGTCGACGCTCTGGCCAACGAAGAGCTCGTCACTCCCGCCGAGCCGCATCGGCTCGCCTACGTCATGTTCACGTCCGGATCCACGGGCGCGCCGAAGGGGGTGATGATCTCCAAGGGCGCGCTGAGCCATTACGTCGACTGGATCATGGAAGCGATGGCGGTGAGACCCGGCGACCGCTGGTCGCAGCATCCGAACATCGCTTTCGACCTGAGCGTCCTCGACATCTACGGCGCGCTCTGCGGCGGGGCGGCGCTGGTGCCGATCACCGGCGCAGACCTGCTGATGCCGGCGCACGCCGTGCGGCGACATAAGCTCACGATCTGGGACTCGGTGCCGAGTGTGATGACCACGATGGTGAAGGTCGGGCAGGTCACACAGCGCAATTTCGAGACGCTGCGCATGCTGACGTTTTGCGGCGAACCGCTCACCAAGCTCCATCTCGACGCTATCTTCGCCGCACGCCCTGACGTCGTAGTCCACAATACGTACGGTCCCACGGAAGCGACCGTGTCCTGCACGCTCGTGCGACTTACCGCCGGTGATTATGAAGGCGCCTGCCAGTCGTCGGTCGCGATCGGCGATCCGATCGCCGAC
>DATJWL010000164.1:0-31755 GCA_035501215.1 Casimicrobiaceae bacterium | reverse complement strand
AGCCGGTCATTCCCATCGAAATCACCAAGGACTGGAACCTCCTCACCCGCACGATTCTGCCGCTAATCTCGCAGCCCGAGTCAGACGGCGGACGCACCAATGGCGTCGGCGACACGCAGTTCGAGCTTTGGCTGACGCCGGCCAACGCGGGCGCCTACACCTGGGGTTTCGGGCCCTTCGTGCAAGCGCCGACCCACAGCAACAGTCAGCTTGGCAATAACCACTGGGGGCTGGGACCGACCATTGTCTTTGTCCACGTCGACAAGGAAAGCCCGTGGGTCTACGGCGTAGACGCGTACAACGTGTGGTCGATGGGTTCAAGCAGCGGATCGCCGTCTTACAACAACGGCCTCATCCAGCCGTTCCTCAATTACAACCTGCCGGGCGGAACGGGAACCTACCTGACGACGGCGCCGCAGATGACCGTCAACTGGAAGGCCGACAGCGGTCAGCGCTGGACGGTACCGATTGGCGGAGGAATCGGACACATTTTCCACTTCGGCAAGCTGCCGGTGAACATGTCCTTGCAGGGCTACTACAACGTGGTCAGACCGGATGACGCCGCCAACTGGCTAATCCAGGCGCAGATCAAGTTCATGTTTCCGAAATGACTCGTCGGTGTTGCTTGCACTCGATCCATGAAGGGTGAAACCGAACGTCAGGCATCGCCTGTGGAATTTCTTTCGCGCAAAGAACGCTTAGTTGCCGGCAAGGCGCTAAGAGACAAGGTGCCGCGTGAGGACCACGCCCGCTGGAAACCGTCGGGCAAGCGCCGCGACCCGATCGACGTGCTCGAGGAATCGAATCGCGATCGAATGCCCGAATTGGTTCCCATCCGTTACGGCCGCATGCTGCGCAGCCCGTTCACGTTCCTGCGCGGCTCCGCGGGCCTGATGGCATACGACCTGTCCACCCTGCCCAGCACCGGCCTGCGAGTGCAGGCCTGCGGGGATTGTCATCTGCTGAATTTCGGCTTGTTCGCGACCCCGGAGCGCAATCTGGTCTTCGATCTGAACGATTTCGACGAGACCCTGCCTGCGCCCTGGGAGTGGGATGTCAAACGTCTGGGCGCGAGCTTTGCCGTGGCCGCGCGTGACAACCATTGCTCCGACGAAGTGGCCCGAGATGCGGCTACCGCGTGCGCGCGCGCTTACCGGGAGCACTTGCGTGAGTGCTCGAAGAAGAGCCCGTTGGAACTCTGGTACGAGCGTCTGGACATGCAAACGTTGATCGAGCAAGCGATCGATGCCAAGGGGAGAAAGCAGGGAGAGGCAGTGGCGGCGAAGGCGCGGCAGCGCATCGGCGAATACTTGGTTCCCAAGCTTGCCGCCACGGTCGGTAGACAGCGCCGCCTGGTGGATCAGCCGCCGGTTCTCTTCCACCTCGCCGAGAAGGACGCGGACGAGAGGTTCCGCGAGGGACTGGAAGACTATCGTCTGTCGCTGCCCGACGATCGCCGCGTTCTGTTTGATCGCTACCGCCTAGAAGACTGGGCTGTAAAGGTCGTGGGCATCGGCAGCGTGGGCACTCGCTGCTTGGTCGGCCTGTTCTTCTCAGCCGAGGACCACCCGCTCCTCCTGCAATTCAAGGAGGCATGCCCTTCGGTGCTCGCACCCTACGCGGGCAAGAGCACCTACGAGAACCAGGGCCAGCGCATCGTCGTGGGGCAACGGCTGATGCAATCCTCAAGCGATATCTTCCTGGGCTGGACGCGTGGACGGCGCGGCTACGACTTCTTCGGCCGGCAGTTGCGCGACATGAAAATGTCCATCCCGGTGGAGGGAGCTTCCCCTCGTCAATTCAAACATTATGCGGAAATTTGCGGCACGGTCCTCGCCCGTGCCCACGCCAAGTCTGGGGCCGAGGCGGCAAAGATCACTGGTTATTTGGGCAAGTCCGACACCTTCGACCAGGCGATCGGCGAGTTCTCGCTGGCGTACGCGGGCCAGACCGTTCGCGACCACGCGGCGCTGGTGACGGCAGTGAAGGACGGGCGCATCAAGGCGCTAGTCGAAGAAGATTTGTAAGCTGGACCACGGCCGAGTGCCGACATGCGAATTGATATGTTGACGAAGAAGGTGTCGCAAGATCTGATCGAATACGTGTTCGACGTTGCCTATCTGACGCTTGTCTTCGCCGCATTCACGCAGTACCGGCGGGGTTCCTGCTCGCCGAATGCAGCATCACCTACACCAACTACCGGGCGGCGCTGATCGGCGCCTTGATTCTCGGCAAAGTCATGATGATCGGCGCCTTTCGTCTCGGGCGATGGCTCGAGGAGAAGCCGCTTGGGCCGCGTTCTCGGGGGCGGACGGGTGGCGGCGCTCTTCTGCCGGAACAGGGTCGAGCGATGAGCAGGATCCGCTCTGCGAAGCGCCTGCTGACCATAGGAGCGTTGGGTCTGGCTTCGGTGACCGCGACGCCCTCGACCTGGGCGGCCACCACCAATGACGCCGCGACCAACGCATCGGCCGCGAAATCGCCGTTTCGCGTAGTCACCACGCCGATCGCACCCTTCGTGTTGCCGAACACTGAGCCGCTGGCGGGCTTCAGCATCGATGTTTGGAATGAGGTGGCGCGGCGATCGCGTATGGATTTCATGCTGCGCGTGGTCGCCGCTGACGATCGGTTGCCGGCCGTGGAACGAGACGAAGCCGACGTTGCGATCGGCTTGATCGTCATGACGCCGGAGGACGAGAAGCGTGTTGACTTCTCGACTCCTTATTTCGACTCGGGACTGCAGATTATGGTCCGCGCCCAGGGCGAAGGCCGTCTTCTCAACACATTCCATTCCATCCCGTGGACGGCCATCGGGGAGTTGTTTGGCGTGGCGTTTCTCATCCTGCTCCTGCTCGCCAATGTGCTCTGGCTCGTCGAGCGTCGCAGCAACCCGAAGTTCAGGAAAAGATACCTGCTGGCGATCGGTGAGGGTCTGTGGGGGTCCATGCTGATCATCGCGACGGGCGAATACGGCGACCGCGAAACCCCCGACGTCGTCAAGCGGATTGCGGTCGTCGCGATGTGGTTGCTCGGCGTTGTGCTTGTCGCCCAGCTCACGGCGACGGTGACGTCGTCGCAGACGGTGGCGCGCCTCCAATCGGAAATTCGGGGTCCGGGTGATCTGCCGGGCAAGACGATTGCAGCAACGCCCGGCACCATTGCCGGCGATTATCTGAGCGGACTTGGATTGCCGTTTACGCACGTGACGAACCCGGGCGATGGAATCCGGATGCTCAAGGAAGGTCAAGTGCAGGCCGTCGTTCTGAGTGCCGCGGTCTTGCAGTATCTCGCCGCGCAGCCCGCCAATCGCGGGTTGCAAGTCGTCGGCCCGATATTCCGGCCCTATAAGATCGCCATCGCCGTGAAGGACGGCAGTCCGCTCAGAAAGCCGATCAACGAAGCGTTGCTCGCGATGTACCAGGATGGGACCTACGAGAACGTTTACGCCAAGTGGTTCGCGCAGGGCAGGTAGATCGCGCGAGCTTGTCCGCGCGACTAAATAGCGCGCCTGCGCCGCATACCTGGACCAAGGTCCAGTTGGAGGTGTCGCCGGGGCTTGATACCGTGCGATCTACAACGTCATCAGGCCCGAGTCCGGCCCGAACGGATAGATTCGCGCGCAGGTGCAGTTCATGTTCCCGAAGTGAATGGCGCATCAAAACTCTCAGGAGACGACCAATGGTTAGACGATTCTCGCTTCGCTCCACTCTGACGTTGTTCACAGCACTTGCAATTGCCGCGATCGCAGCGCCGACGCAGGCGCAAAACACGGCGCAACTCGATGCCAGCGCGAAACACGCGCTCAGCAGGCTCACCGCATCCGTGCCGGCCGCGAAGGCGCTGGCGAAGGACGCCGCGGCCATTCTGGTGTTTCCGAAAATCGTCAAGGCCGGGTTCGTATTCGGCGCGCAGTACGGCGAGGGCGTTCTGCTGCGGGGCGGCAAGCCCGCGGGTTACTACAGCACCGCCGGCGGCTCCTACGGACTGCAGGCCGGCGCCCAGGAGTACGGCTATGCGCTGTTTTTCATGAACGACAAGGCGCTGCAGGCGCTCACCGATACGAACGGCTTCGAGGTCGGCGCGGGCCCGAGCGTGGTGGTCGTCGACGAAGGGATGGGCAAGTCCATGACGACGGTGACCGAGCAACGGGACGTCTACGCATTCATCTTCGGGCAGAAGGGCCTGATGGGTGGAATCGGAGTGCAGGGCAACAAGATCACCAAGCTTTCGAATTAGTCCGGAAACGGCACGGTCACTTCTGCTGCGGTTTGAGCTGGTAGCCGTGCGACCGCATGCAAGCGTCGTAGAGCCGGTTGTACGGTCCGCGCAGCAAATCGTACGGACCGTAGCCGAACTCCTTCTGATGCGCCTCGGCTTCCTTTGCGCACACTGCGGCATCATTGGTGAGTTTCGCCTCTGAGGCGGTACCACGATCGTAGTCGGCCGCAGTGCGCTGCGTCATAGACGCGCAGCCCACGGCCGCGATCGCGATGGTGATGACAAGAAAGTGCCCCGTGTGCATTCGAGGTCCGAGATCGACGACCCGCCGGATAGTCCGCCGGAAGGTTTCGCATGTCAACGGCGGTTCGCCCTGACCATGACCGTAGCCGTCAAAGAAGGCGAAACACTTGGCTCGTCAGCCGTGACGCAGTAAGCTGCGGATCGGCATATGGGTCGCGATGCGCGGGTCGCGAATTCTCCAAGGAGAGCATAATGCTTCGCAGCTTGATTGCTCTGCTCGCGCTTGGCCTTTGCTCTGCGGCCGCGGCGGAGGTCACTACGTATGCCGACGTGAAGGCCAACGGAGGCATCCAACTGACCACCGCGCAGCTCAATGACCTCATGCCCGGCGCCAAGGTGATCAGCCGGACCCAGGCGGGCAGCACGAGGACCTGGGAGAACAAGCCCGGTGGAACATTGAACGCGAGCTCGGACGGCCGTGGCGTTACCGGCGGAAGGAACGCCTACGCGTCCGCTGAGGGCACCTGGAAAGTCTCCGACAACGGCCTCTGGTGCGTCAAGATCAACTGGCCGCGTGCCGCCGACGACTGGTGCCGCATCATGTTCAAGGTCGGAAGCAAGTATTACGGTGTCAGCAGGCTCGAGGACAACGCGCCGACGATGGAATTCGAGCTCTCGAAATAGCGGGCACCTGTGCCGTGCAGCAGTAGGAGGAGTCATGAAACTGACCCAACAGCAGCTCGAGCGCTTCGACCGGGAAGGCTATCTCTTCTTTCCGAGTCACTTCAATCGCGAGGAGATCCGCGCGCTCACCAACGCCGTGCCGGCGCTCTACGCGCAGCAGCGGCCGGAGAATGTGCGCGAGAAAGGCAGCGACGCGGTGCGCACGAACTTCGCCGCGCACCTCTACAGCGCGCCGTTCGCGCGGCTCGCCCGCCACCCGCGCATGATCGAGCCGGTCGTGCAGATCTTCGCCGAGCCCGTCTACATGCACCAGTTCAAGATCAACGGCAAGATGGCCTTCGACGGCGACGTCTGGCAGTGGCACCAGGACTACGGGACCTGGAAGCGCGACGACGACATGCCAGAGCCCCGGGCGATGAACGTGGCGATCTTTCTCGACGAGGTCAACGAGTTCAACGGCCCGCTGATGTTCATCCCCGGCAGCCACAAGCTCGGCGTGATCGAGGCCGAGCACGACACGTCGACGACGAGCTATCCGCTGTGGACCATCGATCACGAAACGATCGCAAAGCTCGTTGCGCAGGGTGGGATCGTCGCGCCGAAAGGCCCGGCAGGGTCGATGATCCTGTTCCACTCCTGCCTGGTGCACGGATCGACGTCGAATCTCTCGCCGTGGAATCGGGTTGCCGTGTACCTGAGCCTGTGCGCGGTATCGAACCACATTCGCCGCTTCAAGCGGGCGGAGTACATCGCGCACCGCGACTTCACGCCGATCGAATGTCTGCCCGACGATTGTCTGCTTGCCGATTACCCGGTCAGCCTGCCGTGGAAGAGCGGGACGCCGCCGGAGGCGCTACGTTCCACGCTCGCGGCATGAGCCTTTACGCCAAGCTGCAGCATCGCGCGGCGCAGAAGGATCCGCTGCGCGTCGGCCTGATCGGCGCCGGCAAGTTCGGCGCGATGTACCTCGCGCAGGTTCCGAAGACTCCGGGCGTGCATCTCGCCGGCATCGCCGATCTCTCGCCCGCGAACGCGCGAGCCAACCTGGAACGCGTCGGCTGGAAACCCGAGCGGTTCGTAGCAACTTCACTCGACGATGCGCTCGCGAAGGGCACGACGCACGTCGGCGAGGACTGGCAAGCGCTCGCGCGCCATCCGCAGATCGACATTGTCGTCGAGTGCACCGGCAACCCGATCGCTGCCGTCGAGCATTGCCTCGAAGCGTTTCGGAACGGCAAGCACGTCGTCAACGTCACGGTCGAGGCGGACGCGTTCTGCGGGCCGCTGCTTGCGCGCAAGGCCGTCGAGGCGGGTGTCGTCTACAGCCTCGCATTCGGCGATCAGCCGGCGCTCATCTGCGACCTCGTCGACTGGGCGCGTGCCGCAGGATTCGGCGTCGTAGCGGCGGGCCGCGGGCACAAGTGGCTGCCGCATTTCGCGCAGTCCACGCCCGAGACCGTGTGGGGGCACTACGGCCTTACGCCGGAGCAGGCACGCATCGGCGGACTCAATCCGAAGATGTTCAACTCGTTTCTCGACGGCTCGAAACCGGCGATCGAATGCACGGCGGTATGCAACGCGACCGGGCTTGTCGCGCCGGCGGACGGGCTTTCCTATCCCCCCGCATCGATCGACGAGATTCCTTCAGTGTGCCGCCCCCGCGCCGAGGGTGGCGTGCTGCACCAGAAGGGACAGGTCGAAGTGATCTCCTCGCTCCAGCGCGACGGCACGCCGATCGGCTACGACATCCGCTTCGGAGTGTTCGTCGTGTTCGAGGGCGACACCGAGTACATCCGCAACTGTTTCCAGGAATACATGGTGAGGACCGATCCGAGCGGGCGCTACGCGTGCATGTACAAGCGCTGGCATCTGATCGGACTGGAAGTCGGCATCTCGGTGGCCTCGGTGGGCTTGCGCGGCGAAGCCACCGGCGCGGCGATTGGTTTCAACGCGGACGTCGTCGCCACGGCGAAGCGCGATCTCAAGCCCGGCGAGTCGCTCGACGGCGAAGGCGGCTACACGGTATGGGGCAAGCTCTTTCCAGCCGCGAAGTCGATCGCGCTCGGTGGACTGCCGCTCGGCCTCGCGCACGAGGTGAAGCTCGTGCGCGCGGTCGCGCAGGGGCAATCGCTCACCTGGTCCGACGTCGCGATCGACGAGAATCTTCCGGCCTATCGCATCCGCCGCGAGATGGAGGCGCTCTTCGCGCCGCAGACGAAGCACGCGCAGCGCGCGGCGTAGTGTCGACGCTCCCGCGGCAGCGGGAGCCCAGCGACTTCGGTCCGACGACACTGGGTCCCCGCGTCCGCGGGGACGACGATCGAACTACACCCGCCAGATCTCGCCGGCGTATTCGCGAATCGCGCGATCCGAGGAGAACCACCCGACGCGCGCGGTGTTGAGAATTGCGCAGCGCCACCACGCCGGGCGATCGCGCCACAACGCATCGGCGGCGCGCTGTGCGCTCGCGTAGGCGTCGAAATCAGCGCAGACCATGAAGTAATCGCGCTCGCGCAGATCGGCGACGAGGTTCGCGTAGCGGGCGCGATCGTCCGGAGAGAACTCTCCCGATTCGATGGCTTTCAGCGCGACTGCGAGCGCGGGTGAAGCCTCGATCGCGTCCTTCGCCGCGAGCCCGGCGGTCCGCCGCTTCTCGACCTCGGCCGCGGCGAGTCCGAAGATGAAAAGATTCTCGGCGCCCACCCGCTCGCGGATTTCGATGTTGGCGCCGTCGAGCGTGCCGATGGTCAGTGCACCGTTCAGGGCGAGCTTCATGTTGCCGGTGCCTGAGGCTTCCATCCCCGCGGTCGAGATCTGTTCGGAGAGATCCGCCGCCGGGATGATCGCTTCGGCGAGGCTCACGTTGTAGTTCGGGATGAAAACGACCTTGACCAGAGCGCTCGTCGCCGGATCGGCGTTGACAACCCGCGCGACGTCATTCGCGAGCTTGACGATGAGCTTGGCGCGCAGGTAGGCCGCGGCTGCCTTGCCGGCAAAGATTTTCACGCGCGGCATCCACCCCTGCCCGGGGTTTGCGCGCATCGCTTGATACAGCGCGACCGTCTCCAGAATGTTGAGGAGCTGCCGCTTGTATTCGTGGATGCGCTTGATCTGCACGTCGAAGAGCGCATCCGGGTCCAGGCTCACACCGACCCGTTCGGCGACGAGCCGGGCGAGCGCAATCTTGTTCGCGCGGCGAACTGCGGCGAAGCGCTCGGCGAACGCCGGATCCTGCGCGTGCGCGGCAAGCGCCTCGAGCGCGTCGGTATCGTCGAGCACGCGTGGCCCCAATGTGTCGATGACGAGATGAGTAAGACCCGGATTGGCCTGGAACAGCCAACGCCGAAAGGTAATGCCGTTGGTCTTGTTGACGATGCGATCCGGGTAGAGCGCGTGCAGCTCGCGGAACACCGTCGTGCGCATCAGCTCGGTGTGCAGCACCGAGACGCCGTTGACGCGGCGCGATCCGATGAAGGCGAGATGGCCCATCCGCACGCGCCGGTCGCCGTTGTCCTCCACGAGCGAGACAGACTCGAGCGATTCCCCGTTGCTGCGCTTTGCCTGCGCTTCCAGGTGCTGCGCGTTGATGCGATAGATGATCTGCATGTGCCGCGGCAGGAGCCGTTCGAGCAACTCGACGCTCCAGGTCTCGAGCGCTTCGGGCAACAGCGTGTGGTTGGTGTAGTTGAAGATCGATGTCGCGATGCTCCACGCGAGTTCCCACGGCATGCCGTGCTCGTCGGTCAGAAGCCGCATCAGCTCCGGTACGGCGATGGCCGGATGCGTGTCGTTCAACTGGATCGCGGCGTGGTCCGCCAGCGAGGAAAGCTCGCCATGCTGCTGCTTGTGACGGCGCAGCAGGTCCTGCAGCGAGGCCGAGGCGAAGAAGAATTCCTGACGCAATCGCAGCTCCTGGCCGGCCGGCGTGTCCGCGCTCGGGTAGAGCACGCGCGAGATCGCCTCCAGGCGCACGCGATCGGCGAGCGCACCGACGTGATCGCCGCGGTTGAAATCTTCGAGGTCGAGCGGCTCGGCGGCGCGCGCCGACCAAAGCCGCAGCGCGTTGACGTGCGTCGCGTGCCAGCCGACGATGGGGGTGTCGAAGGCGACCGCGCTGACGGTCTCGCCGGGGTGCCACGACATGCGATGCGAGCCGTCGGCGGCCTGAATCTCCTCGACCTTGCCGCCAAAGCCGATCGTGTACGTCACTTCGGGCCGCTCGAACTCCCACGGGTTGCCGAATGAGAGCCAGTCTTCGGGCCATTCGTGCTGCCAGCCGTCCTGGAGCACCTGGCGGAAGCTGCCGTGATCGTAACGGATGCCGTAGCCGTGCCCCGCGATGCCGAGGGTCGCCATGCTTTCCATGAAGCAGGCGGCGAGCCGTCCGAGGCCGCCGTTGCCGAGCGCCGCATCGGGCTCGAGCCTGCGCAGCCGGTCGAGATCGACGCCGAGATCCTTGAGCGCTTCGCGGGCCGTCGACGTGAGTCCGAGATTGCACAGCGCGTCGAAGAGCATGCGCCCGATAAGGAACTCGAGCGAGAAATAGTAGACGCGCTTGCGGCCGTCGCGATAGGTCTTGCGGGTGGCGTCCCTCCACCGGTCGATGATGCGGTCGCGCACCGCGAACGCGGTGGCCATGAACCAGTCGTGCTCGCGCGCGTAACTCGAGTCCTTGCCGACGACATAGGTGAGCTTTTCCACGACCGCGTCACGAAACGCGGCCACCGCGTCTCGCTCCGGCGCGCGATTCGTCGCTTCGGCCGCCGGGTGCGTGGCAGCGGCGCTCAGATGAGGTTCCAGCATCGCGAAGACCCCACGGACGTTGACAACGGGACCTGACTCGCCGTTTCGACTTTCGAGGGCAGCGCACGACCTGCGTGGCCGGCGCACTTCTCGCCCGTTCCCCAGGCGCGTATTTTACCGCGCCCGAAGCGGGAGCGATCGTGCGCGTATACTTTCCAGGGGCCTGACCCGCAGCGCACGCTAGGGTCGACGGGTGGAGGACGAGTGAAGGAGTTGTTCTTTGTGTTGCTGATGGCGCAATCGCTGCTCTTTGCGAGCGCTGTGCCCGGACAGACGCCGAACATCCTGGGGCTGTCGCCCCCTAAAGACTCGGCACCCTCCAAGACTGACGCGCCCGAGAGCACCGAGCAGCGGCGAGAGCGCATCACCAAGCTTCTCGACGAGGCGCGTGCCGACAGCGAGCGGGCGACCGAGGCGCCTCCTCCCGGCGTCGATGCGCGCGAAGCGTCCGATTTGCGCGACGCTCAATTCCGTCTGGTCGCCGCTTATGAGATTCAGCTTCGCGCCCTGGACGAGATCGACCGCGCGCGGGCGGCGCGCAAAGATGCCGAGGCGCGCGAGCGCGACTGGCACGGCTTCGATTCGCCGCCGCCCTATTCGATCCTCAGAGTCGATGAGTTGCGCGATGCAGAAGCGGACGTGCGCGATCGCATCCGGGTGCTCGAAGGGGAGCTAGCGCAGATGAAAATCGACGCTCAGCGCGCGCAGGACGAGATGCGTGGTGCCGAGGAGGCGTTCCGCCGTGCCGATGAGGCATTCGCCTCGGCCGCCTCGCCCGAGGAAAAGGCGCGGCAAGCGTGGCGGCGGAGCCTCGCTCGCCTGCAGGGTCGCGCCGCCGCCGCGGCGGCTGGGGCGGTGGAATTGAGCACGCGTTTCCGCAACGACGAGCTGGCCGCGCGCCGCGCCGAAGCGGTGCTGCTCGAGCGCCAGATCGGCGTCGCGTCCGCCAATGCGAGCTTTACCGAGGCCGATCTCGCCAAGGCGCGGCAGCGGATCGACGACAAGGTGGCTGAGGCTCGGCGCAACCTCGTCGCCATCGAGAATCAGCGCAGCGCGCGGCTGCGTGAGCGCGACCTTGCGCAGCAGGCGGTGGAGCGACTGCGCGGCAACACGAAAGCCGATGCGAGCGAGCTCGTGGTCGCGCAGGCGCGACTCGCCGCTGCGGAAGCCTGGGTGGCTTCGGACCGCGACCGGCTCGATGCGCTTCGCGGCCGGCTGCTCGTCGGCGAGGCGAGCTCTGCTCTCTGGAACGCGCGTTACGCGGCCCTGGCCGGCACGGACCCCGAGGCGAGGCGCGCGGCGATACTCAAGATGCGCGAAACCTCACAGCGCGCGCAGCGCTACCGGGATTACGTCGACAGTCTGGTACGCGCGGCCCACACGCGGCTCTCGGAGGTCGAAGCTCGCCTGGGCGGAGTCGATCTCGCGCCAGGCGTCGTGCGCTACGACCAGGACGCGCTCGCCGCTCGCCGGGAAGCTCTGATCGCGGTGGAGCGCCTGCAGGACACCGTCGCCGACGTCATCGCACAAGTCGATCGCTGGCTCGCCGACGAGGACAAGGCCGGGGCGCAGCGCGATTTCCGCGCGCGGCTGGTCGATGGCTGGCTCGCGCTACGCGATGGGCTGCAGCGGGTGTGGAACTTCGAGATCTTCGACGTCGAGGACACCACGGTCGCGGACGGGCAGTCGATCACGATCTCGCGCGGCGTCACAGTGGGCAAGAGCGTCGGCGCGGTCCTGCTGTTTCTGTTGAGCTACCTTGCGATCAGGGCGGTCGCGCGCCGCATCGAGAAGGGCGTGGTCGCCCGAGGCTGGGATGCGCCGCGGGTACGCACGACCAAGCGCTGGGTGCTGGCCCTGTCCGCGCTGCTCCTCGCGCTCCTCACGCTGAACCTCGCGCACATCCCGTTCACGGTGTTTGCCTTCTTCGGCGGCGCATTGGCGATCGGCGTGGGCTTCGGGACGCAGACCATCATCAAGAATTTCATCAGCGGGATGCTGGTGCTGATGGAGCGCCAGGTCCAGGTTGGCGACATCGTCGAAGTGGACAACATCACCGGGACGGTGACCGAAGTCAACTTGCGCTCGTCCATCGTGCGCGGCTTCGACGGCGTGGAGACGATGGTTCCCAACTCGGCGCTGATCGAAAACAAGGTCACCAACTGGACCCACAGCGACCGCAAGGTGAGACGCGTGCTCAAGGTCGGCGTCGCGTACGGTTCCCCAGTGCGCGAGGTCGCCGACATCCTCCGCGACTGCGCCAAGCGGCACGGCCTGGTGCTCGGCGATCCGGAGCCGCTGGTGATTTTTTCCGACTTCGGCGACAACGCGCTCGTCTTCTCGCTGTACCTCTGGGTAGAGTTGGCGCCCAACGTCAACTCGCTGCAGGTCTTGAGCGACCTGCGCTTCATGATCGAGAAGCGCTTTTCCGAAGCCGGGATCGTGGTTGCGTTCCCACAGCGCGACGTTCGTCTCGACGCGACGAAGCCGCTGCGCGTGGAAGTGGTGCCCGCCGCCGCGGCTCCTGCAGGCGGCGCAGCGAAGCAGGCGGCGGAATGACCTCCCAAGACAGGTAGCTGACTCGCCATCATGGGAGGTATCGCATGCGCCCGCTGATCATCGCCGTCATCTCGCTCGCGCTCATGTTCGGGGCGGCAGTCGCTGCCGTCTGGGTGCGCTCCAAGCTGCCGGACGACCATCTGAACAGCGATGCCAAGGATGTCGTCACCCGCGGCGTCGGTTTCGTGGTGACGCTCGCGGCACTGGTACTGAGTCTGCTCATTGCGTCGGGCAAGGGCTCGCATGACGAGATCGATATGCGGCTGCGAGAACTCGCGACCGAGTTCGTCCTCGTGGATCGCAGTATGGCGAGCTACGGGCCGGAGACCGCCGAAATACGCGATCTCCTGCGACGCACCATGGCGAGCGCGATGCAAACCATCTGGCCGGATACAACCCCACCGGGCCCTACCCTCACCGGCGAGACGCCGCGCGCCGCCGGCGAGCGCGTGCAAGGCATGATCCGCGAGCTCAAGCCCGCGAACGATTCCCAGCGCGTGCTTCAATCCGAGGCGCTGCGCGAGATCAGGGAGATCAAGCGCAGCGGGTGGATGCTGTTCGAGCTTTCGGAAACGCGCATGCCGACGCTTTTCCTTGTCATCATCATTCTGTGGCTGGTCGTCGTTTTCTTCGGCTTCGGCATCTTCGCGCCGCGCAACCGCACGGTCGACGCGACGCTGCTCTTCTGCGCGTTCTGCGCCGCCGGCGCCGTGTTCCTGATCCTCGAGCTGTATGCTCCCGTCAGCGGGCTGCTCGCGATCCCGCCGCGCACCTTCGGGATCGTGCTCGAGCAGCTCGGCCGCTGACGGCGCGGCTGTCTGCCACCGAAGACTCGCCGTGCGTAGAGAAACGCCTAGCCGCAGGCGCCGCCGAGCAGCCCGGCCTTTATTTCAGGGTTCGGCGGATCGGCACCCAGCCAGATCGACAGGAACGACTTCCCGAAATCGTCACCTTTGACGGTGCCCTTTACCGTGCCGTTCACGTTCACGGAAACGCCGGCGCCGGGTTTGTAAGTGAAGGTCAGGCGGTCGCCGGTTTTGACATCGGTCATCCAGCCATTGAGCATGGCGATGCGATCCTTCAGTGCAGGAAGCTGGTCCTTGGAATTCTTTTCGAACCCTTCGCTCCACCCCTTCCGAAGGTCGTCGGCCCCGACGTTGCGCACGAACTGGAGAATCAGTTCGCTTGGCGTATTCGACCCCAGCAGCGCGTGCGGGTCGCTCGAGGTCTTGGCTACATACAGCGCCGCAACGTAGACATTGACCTTGAATGCGGTCGCCTGCCGCAAGCCCAGACCGTTGAGCGTCAGGTTGCTGCCCTCGACCTGGGCCTGGTCGGGGAAGGTGACGCCCTTGCATTCCTTGCCGTGCGCGATGCCTGCACCCAACGCCGCGACCAGGAAGACCGGTATCAGAATTTGTTTCGTATACACGTTCATTTTGTCTCCAGGGTTGTGCTGCCTGTCTGCTATTGCGCGGCCGGAGAATTCAGAGGGACGCCGCCGATCGGACTGGGAACGATCTTTGCGCCGGACTCCTTCAGCAGGCGCTGGAATTCGGGCGACTCGAGGATGATTTTTCCTGCCGCGGCGCGCAGACGGTCGACCGCCTCGGCTGGCAGGACAAATGACGTGGGCAGCGTATTCAGGTAGTCGCGCTCCGCCTTGTCCTTGAGCTGCGCAAACGACACGTCGATTGGGTAGATCTCTGCCGCGGGAGGGCGTACGCCGGCGCAGATCGGCGAGTCCTTGTTGGTCGAGCACCCGGCCAGTTCGCGGACCTGGCGCGCCTTTTCCCACCGCGACGCGGTGTCTTTCAAAAGCTCGACCGCCTCGTAGGAGTAGTGATCGATCGGAGTACCGGCTGCTTTGAGCAGGACCTTCACCGTGTCGGGTGGCTCCTCCTTTTCATCCCAGTCGGTAGGGGGCGAGGACAACGAATTGACGACGAAGACGATGATCCTGCGCACGTGGTCGAGCGGTGATGGCAGGCCCGCGTCCTGCAAGGCTTCGAGGAAGTTCAGCGCATCGAGCACGCCACGCATGCCCAGGTTATCGGACACGCCGCCGTCCACGAGATGGATATATGGGTGATGAACGCTGTCGGTATAGGCTTCGGCATCCCTTAGCTCGCGTACAGCGCGAGCTGCCGGCCGCGGCGGGTTCGGTGAGTCTCTGAACGCCATCACCCAGGGCGGCAGGGTGTTGTTGCAGGTGCCGCCGTAATTGTTGATCGTGACGGGCGAGAGCACCACCGGCACGGCGGATGACGCCGCGGCGGCGCGGGACAACCGCACGGCATCGAGATCCGAGCAGAATATGTTGAAGATCGTCTGCTGGAAGACCACCCGGCCGCCGTTCGAGATATCGGTCGTCGACGCCAGGATCAGCGGTCCGTCGCCGCGATCGAGGTCGCCGAAGGTGGCGCCGTGGAACAGGATTTCGTCGTACAACTCGGCCGCCAACTCGGAACGTCCCCAGGCCGTCGACGAGAGCCTGCCCCAGTTGCCCGGATTGAAGGCGCGGGCGACGAGCTCGCCCTGCACGTTGCGTTTCAGAAACGCCGTCTCGTAGATGTCAAACAGCTTGTCGCCATAGAGGCCGTAGGCCAGCGCGGTGAAACTGCCGCCCGATACGCCGGTGATGATATCGACGGCGTCGAGCATGCGAAGCCTGGTGCCATTCGCTGCGACGACCTCGTTACGCCGGAGGTATTCCAGAACCCCGTAAGAGAATGCGGCAGCTCGCGTGCCACCGCCCGAAAAGGCAAGAATGATGAGGTTTCCCTTGTCCAAATTCTTGAAGTGCTTCTGGCGCGTCTGAAAGGTGTACCCCGTGTTCAGGTCGGCCTTGGTGATCGGCGGATTGACCGGTCGCGTCGCGCAGCCGCCGAGAACGAGAAGGGCGGCGAGCACGACAGGAAGAGACATTCGGAAACCGTTCATGGTGCCTCGTTTCTTCTCGATTGTGCCATGCCGACGAACTGCGACACGACGACAGCGCTGTAAAAGACCCCGAATAACGTCGTGAACAGGCTCAATATCGTCGCCGGCGCACGCACCGGCGTCACGTCCCCGTAGCCGAGTGTCAACATTGCCGAGATGCTGTAATACGAGAACACCGCCAGGCGGCCGTGCCAGTCGGCGAGAAGCGCG
Source organism: Casimicrobiaceae bacterium (assembly GCA_035501215.1). Classification (GTDB taxonomy): domain Bacteria; phylum Pseudomonadota; class Gammaproteobacteria; order Burkholderiales; family Casimicrobiaceae; genus PALSA-1003. The sequence continues at coordinate 16,095 of DATJWL010000164.1, read as the reverse complement.
CTGACCTCCTGATTGATGTTGTACGCCGCGGGCATCAGCAGATAGGTTATGGCGTGGATGTGCGCCCACGCGTCGCCGGCAATGATATATCCACAGATCGCGCCGAGGACGCTCTCGACGCCGACCGCAGGTTTGCCGAACAGGTCGCGCAGGATCACCCACACCGCAACCCACAGATACAGTGACATCAGGGTATGCAGAGCCAGATCGAGACTCGTCGCCGAAAGGCGCCGCCCCCAACCGATCGCCAGGATCAAGATGAGGAACGTCGCCATGCCTACTCGTTCGCGCGGGCGCTCGAACACAACAAGAAAGATCGCGATGCCCAACACTGTACGGAAGGCATCGGAAAGCAAGCCCTCGGCGCCGGGCCTGGCGTCGAACGACTGGATCGCGAGCGAGGCGAGCAGCAGCGCCAGCAATGCGGCGTGCTTGCGACTGCGCAATGCGGCTTCATTCAGGCTGCGCATCCCCTGCCCCGGCTTGCTGATAACCGAGTCGAGCCGACACACGACCGATGACAGTGTTCGGCGTTGGCTGCACGCTCGAACTCAAGGCGCTGACACGACCTTGTAGAAGACGCCGTTGGCGCCGTACGCCGGCTGGAACCACGTATTGCCGTTCAGGTAGTACGTCGCGCCGTTCTTGTTGATCGGCCGGTCGAGCCGCGCCGGGACATTAAGTTCTTCATGATCGGTCTCCCAGAGTTAGCTTCAGGGAATCATGCCGCATTCGAACATCTTGTTGACGATTGGCGCTGCGACCTTGTTGAAGAACGCCTGGCGCATCTGGGCGTCCTGCTTCAGCATTTGTACGGCGCGCTGCTCCATCTCGGGCTTCGGCTTGCCTTGGCCTTGCGCCCTTTCCTGCCATAACTGCTCGCACGTCGCGCCCTGGTACTTCTGGATCACCTTGTCGGCGACCCTGTCCATGATCGGATACTGCGCGTAGGCGACACCCGCTCCGACGCAGGCGGCGATGACGAACGGCCAGAAACGCTTGCTCATGACGGCTTCCTTTCAGGGTTGAAGAACCGAGGACTTGTCCTGCGTGCGGCGCCTGTGCGCCCTTGGTAGTCCGCGCGCGACTGTAACAGCTCTAGCGGAGACAAAGATTGACAAAGCGCAACCTAATCACCCTGACGCTTGACTCGCCAGCCGCATCAAAGGTAAAAGCAACGCTCCTGTAGATCGTATTCGGACGGTCGACAGGGTAAGTCGTCAGCGGAAAACAAAGAATGCTGGCTGACGGATTTTTGTTGTGATCACCACGCCGCCCAAACTGGCCGGTGCCATGGGAAGGGAGATTCCATGAAGGTAGGTACGATAGTAGCGTTCGTCACCTCGATCGCGGGCAGCCTTCTTTGGGCGCAGACATCCGTCGCTCAACAGATTACCGGCGCGCCGGGTTCGCCGAGCGCCACCACGACCATCGACGGGAAACAGCTCCCGCCGCCGCCCACGAAATTCGGTGGCGTGATCAAGGAGGATGCCAAGGATTCGAAGCCTTACTGGCCTCCGACCGTGGTGCCGCCCAAGAGCGCGCCGAACGTGCTGCTCATCATGACCGACGACCAGGGCTACGGCGTGTCGAGCACCTTTGGCGGCGTCATTCCGACCCCGGCCATGGATCGCCTTGCGAAGGCAGGGTTGCGCTACACGCAGTTTCACTCGACAGCTCTTTGCTCCCCGACGCGCGCGGCGCTGATCACCGGACGCAATCACCACTCCGTGGGATTCGGCGTGATCGGCGAAATGTCCACCGGCTACCCGGGCTACGACTCCGTCATCGGCAAGGACAGCGCCACTATCGGTACGATTCTCCGTGATAACGGATACGCGACCTCGTGGTTCGGCAAGAACCATAACACGCCCACCTATCTGTACAGCGTGGGTGGACCCTTCGATCAGTGGCCGGTCGGCATGGGATTCCAGTACTTCTACGGGTTCATGGGTGGCGAGACCGACCAGTGGACGCCGTACCTGTACCAGAACACGACGCCGATCTTCCCGTGGGTCGGCAAGCCCGGCTACAACCTCACCACCGATCTGGCGGACGAGGCGATCAAGTACATGAGCAGCCTGAACGCAGCCGCGCCGGACAAACCGTTCTTCGTCTATTACGTGCCCGGCGGCACCCATTCGCCGCACCAGCCGACCAAGGAATGGATCGCCAAGTTCAAAGGCAAGTTCGACATGGGCTGGGAGAAGATGCGCGAGCAGATCTTCGCCAACCAGAAGCGGCTCGGCGTGATCCCGGCGGGTACCCGGCTCACTCCATGGCCGGATGTCCTACCCAAGTGGGATTCGCTCTCCTTAGTGCAAAAGAAGCTCTACGCGCGCGAGGCAGAGGTATTTGCCGCCTACGCCGCCTACACCGACCACGAGATCGGCCGGGTCATCCAGGCAGTCGAGGACATGGGCAAGCTCGACAACACGCTCGTCATCTACATCGGCGGCGACAACGGCACCAGCGCCGAAGGCACGCTGGAGGGCACGTATAACCAGATGACTGCCTACAACGGCATCCTGACCCTCCCGGAAGTCGTGCAGATGTTGCATTACGAAGATTGGGGCTCCGAGAAAACCTATCCGCACATGTCGGTGGCGTGGTCGTGGGCGTTCGATACGCCCTTCAAATGGACCAAGCAGGTGGCATCGCATTTCGGCGGCACCCGGCAAGGGACGGTGATTTCATGGCCCGCCCGCATCAAGGACGCCGGCGGCATCCGTACCCAGTTCCACCACATGATCGACATCGTGCCGACGATCCTCGAGGCCACGAGCATTCCGGCGCCGGCCACGGTCGACGGCATCGCGCAAAAGCCCATCGAAGGCGTGAGCATGGTGTACACGTTCGACAGGGCGAACGCCAATGCAGCGTCGAAGCGCGACACACAGTATTTCGAGATGTTCGCCAATCGCGGGATCTATCACGACGGTTGGTACGCTTGCACCACGCCGCCGGCCCCGCCGTGGCTCCTGGGAACGGCCAAGCTGCCCGAGATCAACGACTACAAGTGGGAGCTCTACAACCTCACCGAGGACTACTCGCAATACAACGACCTCGCGGCGAAGGAGCCTGCCAAACTCAAGGAGCTGCAGGCGTTGTTCCTGACCGAGGCAGCGAAATACGACGTTCTTCCTTTGGACAACTCGATCCTCCCGCGCCTGCTCACGGCGCGGCCGAGCGCGGTCGCAGGGCGAACCGTATTTACCTACACTGGTGAGAACGCCGGCATCCCGGTTGGCAATGCTCCCAGCATCTTGAACCGCGACTACACGATCACTGCCCAAGTGACGATTCCCAAGGCCGGCGCGGAGGGAATGATCGCGACCATGGGTGGTCGTTTCGGCGGCTACGCCTTATACCTCCTCAAGGGCAAGCCGGTGTTTGTCTACAACCTCGTCGACCTGAAGCGTTACCGCTGGGAAGGTGGCGTGGGGGGTGCCGACTGGCTGGGCAAATCGCTCCAGCCGGGGAGGCACACCATCGTCTTCGACTTCAAGTACGACGGCCCCGGCTTCGGCAAGGGCGGCACCGGCGCGCTCTCGGTTGATGGCAGGGAGTTGTCCCGCCAGAAGATCGACCACACGATCCCGATACTCATGTCCATCGACGAGAGCTTCGACGTAGGGATCGATACCCGCACGGGCGTGGATGACAGCTACAAGCTGCCGTTCCGCTTCAACGGCAAGATTGACAAGCTCACCTACGACCTCCGGCCGGAGCAATTGACCGCCGAGGACCGCGAGGTGATGAAGCGGGCGCTCGCCAGCGCGCACGACTAGCGGCGCAGCCGGATCGGTGGCGCCGCCGTTGCGGCGTCACCCGCTCATCCGCCGTGCCGAGACTCTCTGCGTGAAAAAAATCCTAGCCTTCTCCGTAGTCGCAGAAATCGGCACCGGGCTTGTCCTGATGATCGATCCTGCGATCGTCGTCGAGTTGCTGCTCCGCATTGAAGTCTCCGGCGTGGGGATCGCGCTCGGCCGATGCTTCGGTATCGCCTTGCTCGCGCTGGGAATCGCGTGCTGGCCCGGCGGTCGGCGCGCAGCGGGTGGTTCATCGCCTTTTTGGGCGATGCTGACCTACAATGCTCTGATCGCCCTGTACCTCGCTTTTCTCGGCACCGTGAGACATCTCGGAGGCTTGCTGTTGTGGCCGGCGGTCGCGTTGCATGCGGCGGTGGCGCTGCTGCTGATATGGGCGTGGCGTCGTGAGCGTCGGAGTGAGACAACGAGCGAATGATGGGCGTTGAAACGATCGCGTGTCCCGATTGCGATCTGCTGCAACATGTCCCGCCGCTGCCGCCGGGAGGCAAGGCGCGCTGCGCGCGGTGCGGCGAAACGCTCCTCAGCGAGCGCGCCGATCCGCTCGACCGGCCACTCGCGCTCGCCGTCGCCGCGGCGAGCGCATTGCTCATCGCCAACACCACTCCCTTGATGACACTCTCCGCGGTAGGGCGCGAGGCAAGCACAACGATCATCGGCGGGGCCTACGAGATGTGGCTTCAGGGCAGCGAGATCACCGCGGCGATCGTCGCCTTCTGCGCGGTGATCGCACCCGCCGCGCACTGTCTTTTTCTGCTCGTGGTGCTGCTCGCCGTGCGCCGTCCTCCTGCCCCGCGCTGGATCGGCGAGCTGCTGCGCTCGGCGCATTTCTTCGAGCCGTGGTCGATGACCGAGGTCATGATGCTCGGCATCCTCGTCGCGCTGGTGAAGATCGCGCAGCTGGCGGACGTCATTCCGGGCATCGGCATGTTCGCCGCCGGCGCGTTCGTCGCCCTGCTGGCGGGGGTTACGGCCACCTTCGACGCGCGCGAAGTCTGGAAGCGCGTCGAGTGGGCCGACGGCACCGTGCCGCCGCTGCCGCCCGCCGAGCGCGCGGGAGCGGTGCGATGAACGCGGCGACGCTGAGCGCGGCGCGCGCCGGCCTCGTGTCGTGCACGACCTGCCGCCTGCTGTCGCGCCCCGCACAACCAGCGAATCCCGGATATTGCCCGCGCTGCGGGACCGCGCTCACGTGGCGCCACCACAATTCCATCCAGTACACCTGGGCGCTCGTCATCGCGGCGGCCATCTTCTACATACCGGCCAATGCGCTGCCGGTGCTCACGACCACGACGCTGGGGTCGACCGAGTCCGACACGATCATGGGCGGCGTGGTCTTTCTGTACACCTCGGGCTCCTGGCCGCTCGCGCTGATCGTGCTGATCGCGAGCGTCATGATCCCTCTAGGCAAGCTCGCTGCCCTCGCTTACCTGTTGATCACCGCGCAGCGCGGCTCAGTGCGCAACATGCACGATCGATCGCGCATCTATCGCCTGATCGAGTTCATCGGCCGCTGGTCGATGCTCGACGTGTTCGTCGATGCGTTCGTGGTCGCGCTCGTGCAACTGCAGCCGCTGATGTCGGTGGAGCCGGGGCTCGGCGTCGTCTTCTTCATGGCGGTGGTCGTGCTGACGATGCTCGCTGCTGAGACATTCGATCCGCGCCTGATCTGGGATCCCGTGGAGCGGGGAGAGCGACATGGCTGATCCCACCCGCGACGACCTGCCTCAAGCAGCCGTCGTGCCGCCGAAGCGCATGCGCATCTCGGTGATCTGGGTCATTCCGATTCTCGCCGCGATCGTGGCGATCGGTATCGCGGTCCAACGCTATCTCAGCGAGGGCCCGACAATCATCATCGTCTTTACCGCGGCCGAAGGCCTCGAGGCGGGCAAAACCTTCATCAAGTACAAGGATGTCAACATCGGGCAGGTCAAGGCGATACGGCTCACCAACAACTACGCCAAGGTGGAGGTCACCGCCAAGATCGAGAAGCACGCCGCGGGGCTGATGGTGGAGGACGCCAAATTCTGGATCGTTCGGCCGCAGATCAGCCTGAGCGGCGTCTCGGGGCTCAGCACGCTGCTCTCGGGAAACTACATCGGCTTCGAGCCCGGCACATCGGAGCGGAGTACCAACATCTTCATCGGGCTCGACGTGGCACCGGTGATCTCCGGGCAGCTCGGCAAGGAGTTCGTGCTGAGCTCGAACGACCTGGGATCACTCAGCATTGGCTCGCCAGTTTATTACCGGCGGCTGCCCGTCGGTGAAGTCACTGCCTACGATCTCCAGCCGGACGGCAAGTCGGTGCAGGTCAAGATTTTCGTCAAGGCGCCCTACGACCGATTCGTCGTTTCCTCGACGCGTTTCTGGAACGCCTCCGGCGTGGACGTCTCGCTCACCGCGGACGGCGTGAACGTGCGTACCGAGTCGCTGGTGGCGCTGCTCGTCGGCGGCATTGCGTTTGATGCGCCGACCTTCATGGCGCAGGGCGCGGCCGCGGAGCCCAACACGGCCTTCACTCTTTACAGCGATCGCACGGTCGCGATGAAAGCGCCGGACCCGTTCGCCAAGCACTACGTGCTCCACTTCAATGAGTCGCTGCGCGGCCTTTCGGTCGGGGCGCCTGTGACCTTCCTCGGCCTGCCCGCCGGTGAGGTCACCACCGTCGGTCTCGCGTTCGACCCGAAGAGCGGAGACGTCCGCCCCGAAGTGATCGTCGTGCTCTACCCAGAGCGCGTCATGGCCCACGCAAGCACGAAGGCCGAGGCGCAGGACGCCGCGGCGGTGCTGCGCGACGAACAGAAGCGGCGCGCTCTGGTAAGACATCTGGTGGAGGACCGCGGCCTGCGCGCGCAGTTGAAGAGCGGCAGTCTGATTACTGGACAGCTCTATGTCTCCCTCGACTACCACCCGGGCGCGCCGAAGGTGAAGATTGATCTGAGCCAGGAGACGTCGGAGATGCCCGTGGTGCCCAGCGCGCTCGCCGATCTTCAGGACAAGCTCGCGAGCATCGTCACCAAGATCGACCGCCTGCCCCTGGAGGCGATCGGCAACGACATCAGGAAGGATCTGGAGAACCTCGACCAGACGCTCGCCAGCGCGAAGCAGCTCATCACCAACGCCGACGACAAACTCCTGCCTGGCCTCAAGACCGACGTCGAGGACCTGCACCGCACATTGATCGCAGTGGAACAGGCGATGAACAATGCCAATACATCTTATCTGGACTCGAACGCCGCGGCGCAGGAAGAGCTGCGTGACGCGCTGAAGGAATTCGCCCGGGCGGCGCGAAGCATGCGCGTGTTGATGGACGAGCTGGAGCGACAGCCGAGCTCCGTGATCCGCGGCAAGCCCAACACGACCAGCGGAGGAAGATGATGCGCCGTCTTGCCGCATTCGCGCTCGCGTGCACGCTCGCTGCCTTCGCCGCGAGCTGCTCGTCGCCTCCTGCGCGCTTCTACACCCTGAGCCCCGTAGCATCGCCGGGCGCGACGCCGTCGAAACTCTCGGTGCTCGTCGGGCCGGTCTCCGTCCCCTCCGCGATCGAACGCCCGCAGATCGTCGTCACCACCGGCGCCAATCAGGTGTCGATCGACGACTTCAACCGCTGGGACGCTCCCGTGCAGGACAATATCGCGCGGGTAGTGGCCGAGAATCTCGTGACCATCCTCGGCACGCCGCGCGTGACGCTCTTTCAAAGCTCGCTTGGCGCCGAGGCAGAATATCGTGTCCAGATCGAGGTGCGAAATTTCGAATCCGCGCCGGGCAAATATGCATCGCTCGACGCGGTGTGGACCGTGCGCCGGATAAAGGACGCGAAACTGGAGACGGGGCGCAGCAGCGTGCGTGAAGCGACCGCGGACGGCAGCTACGAGGCGCTGGCCGCCGCGCACAGCCGCGCCGTTGCCCGTCTGAGCCAGGACATCGCCGATGCCATCCGGGTGCTCGCCGGCGCAGCGCCAGGGCGCTAATGGTGATGGGCTACGGCGGTTGAATTACACTACCTGTCCGGGCCTCCAACTTGGGGAGAACGCGATGCTGAAGCGCCTTTCGTCGTACACCTTCGCCAGCCTGCTTGCTTTCGCGCTGACTACCTCGCAAGCGTCCGGTCAGCAGCCCGGAGACATGGAGATTCGCCAAGGCGTGATCGAACAGATCACTCCGGTGCAACTGCAGACCAACCATCATCGCGGTGTCGGGGCGATCATCGGCGGCCTCGGGGGCCTCGGCATCGGCAGCCTGATAGGTGCCGGCACGGGGCGCGACGTGGCGATGGTTGCCGGTGCCCTGGGCGGCGCTCTCATGGGGAATAATGTCCAGAAGCGGTACGATCAGCCGGTGCCGGGTCAGCAGATCATCGTCCGCCTCAAGAGCGGCGTTCTCGTCGCGGTGACACAGCCGGTCGACAGTAGCCTGAAAACCGGCCAGCGTGTGTATATCGAGGGAAGCGGAGAAGGCGCGCGCGTGATTTCGCAGTAGCCACGGCTCGCCGGTCCGCTACTTTAGCTGCTCCAGCAGCGCCTTCGCCTCGCGATCGCGAGGGTCCATGGCGACAAGCGCTTCGGCGGCGCTACGCGCTTCGTCCCTGCGTCCCGCGTCACGCTCCATCGTAATCAGTGCCAGCAGCATGTCGCGATCGCCGGACCATCGTGCGGTTGCGCGCTCCAATAGGCGGATCGCCGCGGGACCTTGTCCGAAGGAGTTCAACGCTACAGCGTACACATAGGTGTAGCGCGCGTTGTCGGGCGCAAGTCGCATGGCGCGCTCCAGCTCGAGCAGGGCGGGCGAACGTTGCTTTGCGCGCACGTAGGCAAGTCCCAGCGCGTGATGCAGTGATGCGTTGCCAGGCACCGCCGCGATCCCATCGCGCAGAGTCCGGACGGCGTCCTCTTCGCGACCTTGCTGGCGCAGGGCGTCGGCGCCATTTACGTACGCCGGCACATAATGCGGATCGAGCTTCAGCGCGGCGCGAAATTCCGCACTCGCATCATCGTAACGGCCGAGACGCGCGTAGAAGCTGCCGAGATTGGTCCGCGCTTCGGGCCGGTCGGCGTTATAGCGCTGGGACGCGACGTATTCGTCCGCGGCGCGCTGCCACGCGGCCCGTTGCTCGGGGCCGAGCTGATCCTGAGTCGCACCTGCGAGCGCGTTGGCCGCCTCGATCCTGATCGCGCGCAGTGGGTCGGTCAGCAAGGTGCCGGCGATGGCGATCCGGTCAGCCGGCGGCAGCAAATCGGCGACGTGCGCCGCCGCGAGGCGCAGCAGGGGGTTCGAATTGCGCGCGGCGCCGCGCGCCGCGTCGACCGACGCGGGGTCCCCGTGCAGACGATCGAGCGCGCTCGCGCGCGCGATTGGTGACTGGCTGGCATCGCCGGCGACCGCGGCTAGCGACGCTGCTGCAGACAGCTTGCCGAGTTCCGCGTCGCGGAAGGTTGGCGCGAAACTCTGCATGCCTTGCGCATCGTGGCCGTACCACTTGCGCACCGCATCGGCGGCCCACTTCGCATCCTTCTTGTCGTGGCAGCGGTTGCATGCGTTGGGGACCCCCAGCGTCACCGTCAGGTCGGGGCGCGGCACGCGCATGCTGTGGTCGCGGCGCGGATCCACCACCATGTAGTTCGTCTCCGGCATGTGGCAGCCGACGCATCGCGCGCCTGGCGATGAAGCTTCGTGGAAATGGTGCTTCCCCGAGTCGTACTTCTCCGCCGAGTGGCACTGCGCGCACAGCGCATTGCCCTCGACTCTGAGCTTCGCGCTGTGCGGCTCATGACAGTCGCTGCAGGTGACGCCGTGTCGGTACATCTTGCTTTGCAGGAACGAGGCCCAGTTGTAGACCTCGTCGCGCTGCTGGCCATCGGCGTAGTACAGAGGAGGCGTCAGTAACGCCGGGAGGTAGTAGTCGAGGAAGGGCTTCCCGGCCTGATAGCCTTCGGCGATCTGCGCGCGCCGAGAGTGGCATTGCGCGCACACGTCGATCTCCTTGTCGGTGTCACGCGGCCGGCTTCGCGTTGCGTTACCGCTCTTCGCATCGAGCGACCAGGCTGCACCGGCGCGCTCGTCGAGCGCGACCGTCAAGCCTTTGCCGGGATCGGCGTCGCGCCGCTGCGCCCATGCAAGATGGTTCGACCCCGGTCCATGGCACGACTCGCAGCCGACGTGAATCTCGGACCACGTCGTCGCGAACATATTCGCGCTCGAGTCGTATTGCTTGCGCAAATCGGTCGAGTGGCAGTCCGCGCACATGAAATTCCAGTTGAACAGCCGGCCGGTCCAGTGCAGCTCGTCGCCGACCGGAAGCTTCTCGGCCGGATAGAGCGTGAACCAGCGCTTCGCGACCGTATCCCAGGCCGTCGTCAGCGCCTGCAGCCGTCCGCCCGGCAGCTCGACCAGATACTGCTGCAGCGGCTCGACGCCGAAGGTGTACTTGATCTCGAAGTCCGCCGGCTTGTTATCGGGCCCATTGGTGCGAACGAAAAACCTGCCGTCGCGCTTGTAGAACGTGAATGCGGCGCCCGCGTGCGCGAACTTGCGATTGGCGAAATCGCCCGCGACAGTGCTCTCGGTCGCTTCCTGCATCGCATGCGCATGTTGGGAGCCTGCCCACGCCTGTGCTTCGCGCGCGTGGCACCCAGCACAAGCTTCGCTGCCGACGAATTTGGGTGCGGACGCGCTCGCGACGGCCGTCGGCGCGGCAACGCGCTGCCATGGTCGCCACATCGTTGCGCCGATCGCGGCGATGACGACGGCGATGGCGATCAGCGCGAGCAACCAGCGTCGTCTCGCGGGCGCGCCGGTTGCCGGAGTCTCGACGACGGGTGTGCGCATGACGCGCACTTGCTGAGAATGTGTTTTTCGGCGGCGCTTTGACATCAATCCGTCATAAAACGAGAAAGCTTCAACCGTGGAAAGCCCCGGGCCCCGAAAGGGTTTCTACACTCGCCGATCGATGCGCGGCCCTAGACGTTCGTGCGTGGAAACGGCATCGTAATGATCTCGACGTTGCGGCAACCTCCGCGACGATAACATGACAGGCGTCTTGCCAATCCATCCGGGCACGAAGGCACCGGGCAGCGCACGGGCTCTTGCGGCTGCTTTGCTGGTTCTTGCCTCGCTCGCTGCGCGCGCCGCCGGGGCGGCCCCCGGCGTACTGATCCTCCACAGCAATCAGCGGCCCACCCCGGCGCAGGTCGTGATCGAAGACACTCTGCGCACAGTCGTGCCGCAGGGCTTCAAGGCTCCGGTCCAGATCTTTTCCGAGTACCTCGATGACGAATGGGCGTCCCTCGAGACTTACGGTGCCGCCGAAGCCGAGTTTCTCGCGGAGAAGTACCGCCGACGCGACATTCGCGTCATCGTCGCGGACGCGCTTCCCGCGCTTCAATTCACGGCGAAGTTCCGCGATCGGATGTTTCCCGGCCTGCCGGTCGTTCACATTGCAGTGGCGCGAGACAGACTCGAAGGATTGGCGCTTCCCAGGAACGTCGTCGGTAATACCGAGAACCAGGATCCGACGCCGACCTTGCAGCTCGCGCTTCGGCTGCATCCGGGCGCCACGCGCCTCGTCGTCATCCGCGGAGCCTCCGAACGGGACCGGCTATGGGACGCCCGGGTGCGAGCCGCGATCGAACACCTTGGGAACGGTCTCGAGGTCGAATATCTCAACGGTCTTCCCACCGCGGAAGTTCTGCGCCGGGTGGGTGCGCTGTCGCCGGGCGCGCTGGTATTCACTCCCGGTTACTTCAGCGACGGCGCTGGCGAGGTGAGCACGCCGCGCCAATCGGTCGAGCGCATCGCGCGAGCGTCTACGGTACCGGTCTACGGCACCTTCGATACACTCCTCGGGACCGGCATCGTCGGCGGCTACATGACGCGATACGAGGATCAGGCGAAGGAAGCCGGTGCGATCGTGGTTCGCCTGCTGAACGGTGCGGCTGCGACGGAAATCGCCCCGGAATCGGTGGTCCGGGTTCCGATGTTCGACTGGCACCAGCTACGCCGATGGGGCATCGACGAGCGCTTGTTGCCGGCCGACGCCATCGTGACGTTCCGCGAGCCCACGCTGTGGGACAGGTATTGGCCCGAGATTTCCGCCGGAGTCGCGATCCTGCTGTTCCAGGCCGGGCTGATCGCCGTTCTTCTCGTCGAGCGGCGATCGCGCCGCCGGATGGCGACGGCGCTGGAGGAAAGCGAGAAGCGGATGAGTCTCGCGGCGCGCGCGGCAAGGCTTTCGATGTGGATCTGGGACGTGGCCCGCGACAAGATCTGGGCGACGACCTATCCACGGCAACGCGCCGACATGCCGAACGAGCTGCCGGCCACTTTCGAGGACGTCCTCGAGATGGCGCATCCGGCGGATCGCGAAGATCTCGACCAGGCCGTGAGAAAAGCGCTTGCGACCGGGGAGGAGCTCGACATCGAGTACCGGGTAGAACTCTCCGGTGGCGACCTGCGCTGGATCGCGGCGCGCGGACGGACGGAGCCGGGCAACGGCCAGCGAATGCTCGGTGTTGCGGTCGACATCACCGAGCGCAAGCTTGCCGAGCTGCGGGCCGCCGAGGATCGCGCCGCGCTTCGGCACATGAGCCGCGTGTCGATGCTGGGACAGCTCTCCGCCTCCATCGCGCATCAGTTGAACCAACCGCTCGCGGCGATCCTCGGCAATGCGGAAGCAGCGCGGAAAATGCTCGCCCGGGAGCGCGTCGATCTTGCGGAGCTGCGGGAGATTTGCGACGACATCGTCGCCGATGACAACCGGGCGGCGGAAGTCATTCGCCGCCTCGGGGCTCTCTACAGGCGCGGCGACATGAAAATGGAGCCGCTCGACCTCAATGAACTGATTCGCGAGACGCTCGATCTCCTGCGCGCCGAGTTGTTGATCCGCCATGTCGCACCGCGCACCGATCTGGCGCTCGCGCTGCCGATGATCGACGGCGGGCGCGTGCAGCTGCAGCAGGTCTTGCTTAATCTCGTTCTGAACGCCGCCGATGCGGTAAGCGGGATCGTCATCGAGAAACGAAGCCTCGCCATCCGTACCGAAGCGGCTGGGGCTGCCGTTCGACTCTTCGTCGTCGACAACGGGTCGGGTATCGTCGAGGGCGATCTCGGGCACGTATTCGACGCGTTCTGGAGCACCAAGGATGGCGGCATGGGTATCGGGCTCGCCATCTGCAAGTCGATCGTCGCTGCGCATTATGGCAACATCACGGTCGCCAACAACGCGGAGGGCGGGGCGACGTTTTGCATAAGCTTGCCGGCGGGATTGCACGCGTGAGCGATAAGGTCGCCGAGCAGACCATCTTCCTCGTCGACGACGAACCGAGTGTGCTGAAAGCGCTCTCGCGGGTGCTACGGGAGGAAGGTTGGCGCGTCGAGACCTTCGAGTCCGCGGAAGCGTTTCTCGCGTGGCAGGATCAGAAAGCGCAAGGATGCCTCGTGCTCGACGTGACGATGCCGGGGCTCGATGGACTCGAATTGCAGCGCCGGCTTGCCGCTGCCGGCGAGTCGTTGCCGATCGTATTCGTCAGCGGACACGGAGACATTCCCATGTCGGTGCGGGCGATCAAGGCGGGCGCGACCGATTTCCTGACCAAGCCCGTGGAGGCCGGAGTGCTGGTAGCCGCGGTGCGCGCCGCGATCGATCACCACGCTTCCCTACGCACGGCGCTCGCGGATACCGCCGACCTGCGCGAGCGGCTCGCCGCTTTGACGCCGCGCGAGCGCGAGGTGCTGGTGGCATTGGCAGCGGGCCGGCTCAACAAGCAGATCGCCGCAGACCTCGGCGTCGTCGAACAGACGATCAAGTTCCACCGCGCTCGCATCATGGAGCGGATGCAGGCAAAGACCGCTGCAGAGCTGATGCTCATCGCGGGGCGCCTCGGGATCGGCGCGGCAAGGCCGCCGGCCGCGCCGACCGATTCGTACGTCGAGCCCGTAAAGAGCGACCGCAAGCCGGGCCCGGACCGGAGTCACTAACCCAAAGGACAGTTACGGTGCAGCCCACGACGCCGTAAGGTTCGCGGGTGACGAGTGCCGGTCAATGTATCGCCGTGATCGACGACGAGGTGCAGGTTCGCACCGCGCTCGGACGGTTGCTGCGCCTGGCCGACTATGAAGTTGCCGCCTTCGGATCGGGCGAGGAGTTTCTCGCCTCGCTGATGACGCGGCGTCCCGATTGCGCGATTCTCGACGTGCACATGCCGGGCCTCTCCGGCTTCGACGTCAAGGCGCGCATGTGCGCCGCGCGCTTCGAGATTCCCGTCGTCTTCATCACCGCCAGCGACGACATCGCGCTGGACCGGGCCGTGTGCGAAGCGGGCGGTGTGACGCTGCTTCGCAAGCCTTTCTCGAACGACGCGCTGCTCGATGCCGTTGGCACGGCGCTGCGCAGCAACTCGCGTGGCGTGTCATGAATGTGTCACAAAACGTCGACGCGCATCGCGACTGAACCAAAGGCTAGTTCCAGGAACCGGCGCGAAGCTGTAGAAGGCAATGTGTACAGCCCACGCAGGCGTAGGACCGTGGCTGTGACGTTGCGCACGGTATCGATTCTCTTCGACCGACGAGGTAATTACATGAATCTGCAAAAGCTGCTCTCCCCTTCCATCTCCATGCTCGCCGTCCTGCTGTTCGCGGCAGCGCCGTCGCCCGCGGACGCACAGGGCAAGCCGCCCAACATCGTCGTGATCATGGGCGACGACATCGGCATGTGGAACATAGGCGCCTACCACCGCGGCATGATGGCGGGCCGGACGCCCAACCTCGACAAGCTCGCCAAGGAGGGCATGCTGTTCACCGACTACTACGCCGAGGCGAGCTGCACGGCGGGCCGCGCGAACTTCATCACCGGCATGTTGCCGATCCGCACGGGCATGACGACGGTCGGACAGGCCGGCGCCAAGACCGGCCTACCCGCGGAAGCGATAACCATCGCTACGGTGCTCAAGTCCATGGGCTATGCCACGGGGCAGTTCGGCAAGAACCACCTCGGCGATCTCAACGAGTTCCTTCCGACGGTCCACGGCTTCGACGAATTCTTCGGCTATTTGTATCACCTCGATGCGATGGAAGACCCGGCGCATCCCAACTATCCGCAGAATCTGCTGAACGTCGTCGGCCCGCGCAACATGGTTCATAGCTTCGCCACCGACAGCGACGACGCCACCGAGATGCCGCGCTGGGGCAAGATCGGCAAGCAAAGGATCGAGGACGCCGGCCCGCTCTATCCGAAACGCATGGAGACGGTCGACGACGAGATCCGCGACTTCGCCATCAGTTTCATGGAACGGGCGCAGAAGGCCGGCAAGCCGTTCTTCGTCTGGCTCAACCCGACGCGCATGCACATCGTCACGCATCTGTCACCGAAGTACGAAGCGCTGCGCACGTCGGAGAACGGATGGTCGGAAGAAGAAGCCGGCATGGCCCAGCTCGACGACGATGTGGGCCTGGTGATGAAGAAGTTGAAGGACATGGGTGTCGACGACAATACCATCGTCGTCTTCACCACAGACAACGGCACCGAGGTCTTCACCTGGCCCGACGGCGGACAGACGCCGTTCGCACAGTCCAAGGGCACAGTCTTCGAGGGCGGCTTCCGCGTTCCGTGCCTCCTGCGCTGGCCCGGCCATGTGCCGGCGGACTCGGTGCAGAACGGCATCTTCTCCGGCATGGACTGGTTGCCGACCTTCGTGGCGCTCGCGGGCAATCCGAACATCACCGAGGAGCTGCTGAAGGGCAAGACGATCGACGGCAGGACCTACAAGAACCATCTCGACGGGTACAACCAGGTGGCCGCCATCACCGGGAAGGGCCCGTCGGCGCGTCACGAGATCTTCTACCTCGGCGAGAGCACGGTCGGCGCGGTGCGCATCGACGACTACAAGTATCGCTTCATCGATCAACCGCGGGGCTGGCTGGGCGAAAAGACGCACGTCGATGTGCCCTATCTGATCAACCTGCGACTGGATCCGTTCGAGCGCACGGGCTGGCCGAACGATGGGACGAAAGAAGGCGCGCAGCAATACTTCGACTGGTTCAAGTATGAATTCTGGCGCTTCGTGTTCGTGCAGCAGGTCATGGGAAAGGCCCTCCAGACCTTCCTCGATTACCCGCCGATGCAGCGAGGCGCGAGCTTCAATCTTGACGCCGTGAAAGCGGAGATGGCAAAGAGGATGGAGCAGGCCCAAGCGGCGGCCAAAGGCCCCAGCCAGTAAGAGGCCAGCAGGCTAGCGGTATTGATGGACTGAGTGGGCGGCCCAATTCGGGACGC
>DATJWL010000163.1:0-17288 GCA_035501215.1 Casimicrobiaceae bacterium | reverse complement strand
CGCAAACGCCCCAGGAAGTCCTTGACTAGCGCGATGCGCTCGTCAAGGCGGGGCGAGGCCCGCTCGATGCGAATGCGGTCGGGCCCGGCGAATCGGATGCGGCCGTCCTTCTGCACGAGCTGGATCAGCGCGCCGGCGTCGAAGGGCGGATGCTTCACGAACTGGATCGTGGTTCGCTCCGGCCCGGCGTCGACCTTGCGCACGCCCAGCGGCTTGGCAAGAAGGCGCAGGCGGTGGCTCGCGAGCAGCGCCTGCGCCTGGTCCGGCGTGGGTCCGAAGCGATCGACCAGCTCCTCCTGGATGCCGTCGAGCTCGGCCACCGCTTCGGCGCTCGCGAGCCGCTTGTAAAGCACGAGCCGCTCGTGCACGTCCTGGCAGTAGCGCTCCGGCAGGAGAGCTGGCACGTGGAGGTTGATCTCGGTCGTGACGCCGAGCGGCTCCGTGAGATCCGGCTCGCGTCCGGCCCGAAGCGCCGATACCGACGAGCGCAGCATGTCGTTGTAGAGCTGGAAGCCGACCTGCTGCATCTCGCCGGACTGCTCTTCGCCGAGCACTTCGCCCGCGCCGCGGATCTCCAAGTCGTGCATCGCAAGGTAGAAGCCCGAGCCTAGGTCCTCCATCATCTGGATCGCCTCCAGGCGCTTTTTCGCCTGCGCCGACAGGGCATCGGCGGGCGGTGTGAGCAGGTACGCGTACGCCTGGTGGTGCGAGCGCCCGACGCGTCCGCGCAACTGGTGGAGCTGCGCGAGCCCGAAGCGGTCGGCGCGGTCGATGATGATCGTGTTCGCGGTGGGCACGTCGATGCCCGTCTCGATGATCGTCGAGCACAGGAGCAGGTTCACGCGCTGCTGGTAGAAGTCGCGCATCACGTGCTCGAGCTCGCGCTCGGCCAGCTGGCCGTGCGCCACGGCGATGCGCGCCTCGGGCAGGAGCTTCGCGATCGTCTCGGCGCGCGTGGCGATCGTATCGACCTCGTTGTGCAGGAAGTAGATCTGCCCGCCGCGCTTCAATTCGCGCAGCGCCGCCTCGCGCACGATGCCGGGCGAGTATGCCGCCGCGAACGTCTTGATGGCGAGCCGCCGCTGAGGCGCGGTGGCGATCACGGAGAAGTCGCGGATGCCTTCGAGCGACATCGCGAGCGTGCGCGGGATCGGCGTGGCGGTGAGCGTGAGCACGTCCACCTCCGCGCGCAACCGCTTCAGCCGTTCCTTCTGCCGCACGCCGAAGCGGTGCTCCTCGTCGATGATGACGAGACCCAAGTCCTTGAACTTGACGTCGGCCTGCAGGAGCTTGTGCGTGCCGATGACGAGGTCGATCTTGCCGGCGGCCAGCCCCTCGAGCGCCGTCTTGGTCTCCTTCGCGGTGCGGAAGCGCGAAAGCTCCGCGATGCGCACCGGGAAGTCGGCGAAGCGGTCGGAGAACGTCTGGAAATGCTGTTCCGCAAGCAATGTGGTCGGCACGAGGAGCGCGACCTGCTTGCCGTCGGCGATCGCCACGAATGCGGCGCGCAGCGCGACCTCGGTTTTGCCGAACCCGACGTCGCCGCACACGAGGCGGTCCATCGCCTTGCCCGACGTCATGTCGCGGATCACCGCTTCGATCGCCGCAGTCTGATCGGGCGTCTCCTCGAAGCCGAAGCCTTCCGCGAACGCCTCGTAGTCGTGCGGCTTCAGCGTGAACTCGTGGCCTTGCCGTGCCGCGCGCTGCGCGTACAGGTTCAGAAGCTCCGCGGCCGTGTCGTGTGCCTGCTGCGCGGCTTTCTTCTTCGCCTTGTCCCACTGGCCGCTGCCAAGCTCGTGCAGCGGCGCCGCCTCCGGAGAGGCGCCGCTGTAGCGGCTGATCAGATGGAGGTTGGAGACGGGAACGTACAGCTTCGCGTCGTTGGCGTAGACCAACTGCAGGAATTCGTTCGGGCCGTCGCCGAGGTCGAGAGTGAGCAGCCCTAAGTAGCGGCCGATGCCGTGCTCCTCGTGCACGACCGGATCGCCGATGCGCACCTCGGAGAGATCGCGCACCATGGCGTCGACGTTGCTGCGCTTGGCCGCCTCGCGTGCCGTGCGGCGCACCACGCCGGCGTAGAGCTCGCTTTCCGTGACGAAGGCAAGTCCCCCTTCGCGCCACTCGAACCCGGCCGCGAGCGGCGCCGTGACGAGCAGAAGGCGCGCGCTGGAGCCGATCACGCCCGCGAACCCATCGCCAAGCTGGGGGTGGAAGTCGTATTCGGCGAAGTACTGCTGCATCGTTTCGCGGCGTCCCGCCGTTTCGGCGACGATCGCGACCTTGTGCGGGGTAGTCGCCGCGAAGCGCTTCAATGCCGCAAGCGGATCGGCGGCGCGGCGATCGACTTGCACCGGTGGAAGTGCCGCAGTCGGTCCGCCGTCGCCGCCCGCGATTTCGACGCGTCCTGACGTCTTGATCGAACCGTTGAACGCATCGACGGGCAGGAACAATTCGGTCGGCGGCAGGAGCGGCCGCGCCTTGTCGCCGCGCAGCAGGCGATAGCGCGACTCCGTGTCCTGCCAGAAGCGCTCGATGGCGCCGCGCACGTCGCCGTGAAGCGCGACCACCGCCGCCGGCGGCAGGTAGTCGGCGAGCGAGGCGGTCGCGTCGAAGAACAGCGGCAGGTAGTACTCGATGCCGCCCGGCACGATGCCGTTGCTCACGTCCTTGTACAGCGCCGACTTCGACGGGTCGCCCTCGAACACCTCGCGGAAGCGGCTGCGGAAGCGCGTGCGCCCCGCGTCGTCGAGCGGAAACTCGCGCGCCGGCAGCAGGCGCACGTCGCGCACCGGATACAGCGTGCGCTGACTGTCGACGTCGAACGTCTTGATCGACTCGACCTCGTTGCCGAACAGATCGATCCGGTACGGCAGCGCGGAGCCCATGGGGTACAGGTCGAGCAAGCCCCCGCGCACGCTGAACTCGCCGGGCGACACCACTTGCGTGACGTGCGAATAGCCGGCGAGCGCGAGCTGCGCGCGCAGCGCGTCGACGTCGAGCGTCTCCCCCTGGCGCAGGAAGAACGTGAACGCGGCGAGGAACGAGGGCGGCGCAAGCCGATAGAGCGCTGTGGTCGCGGCGACCACCAGCACGTCGCACTCGCCGCGTGTGATCCGGTAGAGGGTGGAGAGGCGCTCCGACACCAGGTCCTGGTGGGGCGAGAAATGGTCGTAAGGCAACGTCTCCCAGTCGGGCAGCAGCGCGACGCGCAGCTGCGGTGCGAACCAGGGAATCTCTTCGGCGAGGCGCTGGGCGGAACGCGGCTCGGCGCTGATCACCGCGAGCGTCCGCTTGCTTGCCGTAGCGCGGCGTGCGAGATCGGCGAGCGCGAGCGCATCCGAGGAGCCCGCGAACGGCCCGGCGCCCAAGCGGCGCCCCGCATCGGGCACGTCGTGGATCAGCGTGGGGAGGCCGGCCGCGGTCGCGGCGGCGGCGGCCGCCGGCGGCACGGCGGACGGCGGCGCCAGGGAATTCAAGGGCGCCATTATACCGGCGCGCCCGTCGGCGCTCACGGCATATACTTCGCCGATGGGCTCCCGCGGCGCCTCCCCGTACCTGCTCCTCACGCTCGCGCCGTTCTTCTGGGCCTGTAACTGGATCGTCGGCCGCGGCTTCCACGACGAGATCCCGCCGATGGCGATGACGTTCTTCCGCTGGTTCTTCGCGATCCTCATCCTCGCGCCCTTCGCGTGGCGCCACGTCGTGCACGACTGGCCGCGCATCCGCGCGCACTGGAAGATCCTGCTGTTCCTGGGCGCGATCGGCGTCGGTACGCACAACGGCCTCGCCTACCTGGGCCTCAACTACACCACCGCGACCAATGGCGTCATTCTCAACTCGTTCATCCCCGTGATGATCGTTGCGATCTCCTGGGTGTTCCTGCGCGAGCGCTTGACGCCGTTGCAGATCGCGGGCATCGCGGTGTCGCTGGCCGGCGTGTTCACGATCCTGTCCGACGGCAGCCTCGCCACGCTTCTCGCGTTCCGCCTGAACGGCGGCGACCTGCTCATCATCCTGTCGATGGCGATGTGGTCGGTCTACACCATCGCGCTGCGCTGGCGGCCGGACGGATTGAACGTGATGTCCTTCCTGCTCGTGGTGGCCGTCATCGGCGACCTGTGCGTGCTCCCGTTCTGGATCGGCGAGATGGCGATGGGCGAGCAGGTCCACTGGTCGTGGAGTTTCCTCATTGCGATACTCGCGGTGTCCCTGTTCTCCTCCGTGCTCGCCTATCTGTTCTGGAATCGCGGCGTTGCGGAGGTCGGCGCGAACATCGCCGGCTTGTTTGTCCATCTCATGCCGGCATTCGGCATCGTGCTCGCCTGGGTCTTCCTCGGTGAGCGGCTGGCGGCTTTCCACGTCGCGGGTATCGCGCTCATCCTCACCGGCATCTGGATCACGAGCCGCTACCAGCGCAGGCGCGCCGACGTGGTGGAGGCGGCGGCGGTGGGAACCGACTGATGGGCGGCGACGACAACATGGGCAGCATCGGCGACGCCGCGCGGGTCGCCCTGCAGGAGCGCATCGCCGAGCTCACCCTCGAGCATCGCGATCTCGACGTGGCGATCCAGCGCATGGAGCGCGACCCCGGCCACGACGAGCTCTCGGTGCGCCGGATGAAGCGGCGCAAGCTGCTGCTCAAGGACCAGATCGCGCGGCTCGAGCGGCAGCTCGACCCGGACGTGCCGGCCTGACGTCACGAGATTTCGAGGTCGGCGGTTACCCGCTTGGCGAGCAGCGCCTTCGCGTACGCGTTGCGCGCCCGCAGCCTCGGGTCGTGCACGATACCGGTGACGGTGCCGACGATGGTGCCGACCACGCCCGCCAGCGGCAGCGCGAGGATGAGACCGGGGATGCCGGCCACCGCGCCGCCGATGAACACCATGAGCACCGTGGGAAGCGGGTGCATGCGGATGCTGCGGCCGACGGTGAGCGGAATGAAGAGGAAATTGTCGAGCAGTCGGTTGAACACGAACACGCCAACGACCCCGTAGACCACCCAGAAATCGCTCTGGTGGGTCGTCGCCGCGACGAGGATGGCGATCGCGCAGCCGATGATCGATCCGACCATCGGGATCCATTCGAGTATGGCCGCGACAAGCGCGACGGCGAACGCGTTCGGCACGCCGATCGCGAAGAAGCCGATGCCGAGCACGAGGGTGTCGATGGCGGTCAGCTTGAGCAGCCCCTGGAAGTAGCTCTTCGCGGTCGCATCGACACGCTCGAACATGTAGATGGTGCGCTCGAAGAACGCGTTCGGCATGCCTCGCGTCACGAGCTTCGTGAAGAGCTGCCCGTCGCGCAGGAAGAAGAACGCGAAGAACGGCGCGAGAAGCAGCGAGGGAAGCGATCCAGCCGCGGCGAGCAGCGCTTCGCGCAGTTTGGTCTGGACGAACGTATTGCCGAACTCCGAGGCGCGCTTGCCCATCTCGGCGTGGAAGTCGAGGCGCTTCAGGAACGCGAATTGCGCCTCCAGCGCCCCCAGCGTGCGGTCGATCAGCACGCGGCCGCCCTCGAGGTAGCGGTACAGCGTCTCCTCGCCGGCGACCGACTGCGCCGCGAGCCAGGGCAGGAGCGGGATCAGCACCAGCACGACCAGGATCGTGACCGTACCCGCGACGATCCCCGCCGCCGCTTCGCGCCGCACGCCCGACAGCGTGAGGCGCCGCACCGCGGGGTAGAGCATGTAATACAGGATGATCGCGATCAGGAACGGAACGACGAGCCACAGCGCCTTCGCCGACGCCACGAGCAGGACCGTCGTGATGACGATCGTGATGAGCCAGACGACCGGCCCGCCCGCGAGGTAGCTGTTGTTCACTGCGGACGCGACTCGGCCGCCAGGTTCTTCGCGACGAGCTTCTGACCGAGGTCGCGGGCGAGCTGCAGCGCGATCTTGGAGGCGATGCCGGCGTGGGTGTCGATGAGCCCGTTGAAGTCGGCGCGCGACAGCGCGCCGATCACGCTCATCTCCGCGGCGCGCGCCTGCGCGGTGCGCCGCACCCCGTCGAGCAGCGCCAGCTCGCCGAACAAGGCGCCGGCGGGAATCTCGGCGATGCGTCCGGTCGTGGGCTCCCCCTGGCGGCATATGAGCACGCGGCCGGTCAGCACGACGTACAACGCCTGGCCCTCCTCGCCTTCGTCGAAGATGACTTCGCCCTGCAGGTATTCGCGCTCGTGCAGAAGCCCGTCGACGACGCGCAGCTCGCGCGGCCGGAGCGTGGAGAAGAGCCGCAGCTGGCGAAGCTGCCCGAGCCGCGGAGGCTCCGTCCTGGGTTTGAGGAAGCCGAACATGCCTGTATGCGATCCAACGGGCGCCGTACCCGCGGGCGGCATTGTCGCACGAGGCCCGCGGGCTTTACGAGACGACGTAAGCCGTTGCGGCGGCGGTCCGCGGACTTTCCACCGGGGCGGCGATACCGTAAGCTCCGGTGCGCGCCGCGCACGGGTTGCGCCGGCCACGGAGAAGCGCTATCGATCGCCCTGTTGCGCCGCACACGCGGCCCACCATGCCCAAGGCCGGACGCGCGGACGCTGCGCGCTTCGGCGCGCTGTGGCGACGTTGCGTCGCGTCGCCGCCGTCGCCGGACGGCGCCCGGGTTTACGCCGATCTCGCCAGCCGGCTGGGGGCGCCGGGGCGGTGGTTCCACAACCTCTCGCACATCGACGATTGCCTGCAGCGCTTCGACGAGGTCTCGCCGCATCTGGACGACCGCGACGCGGTCGAGGTGGCACTCTGGTTCCACGATGCCGTCTACGAGCCGGGCAACCCCGACAACGAGCGGCGCAGCGCCGAGCTGTTCCTTACGCAATCCGCGGGAGCGCGGCCGCTGTTCCGCCGGCGCGTGGCGGCGCTCATCCTGACCACGCGGCGCGACCGCACGCCGCGCAGCAACGACTGCAAGTTCATCGACGACATCGACCTCGCCGGGTTCGGCGCGTGCTGGGAGGAGTTCATGGGCAACGGCAAGCTGCTGCGCCGCGAGTTCGCGGGGCAGAGCGATGCAGACTACAACCGCGGGCTGGCCGGGTTCCTGGGCGGGCTCAAGCGGCGGCCGCGCTTCTTCCGTACCGATTGGTTCGCCGGGCGGCTCGAGACGCAGGCCCGGTCGAACCTCGACCGCTTGCTCGCCGACCTCACGGCACCGGCAAAGCGCTGAAGCGCTACGGATTCGTTACGCGGCCGTACTTGTCGTCGAAGCGCACGATGTCGTCTTCCTCGATGTAGTCCCCGCACGCGACTTCGATGATCGCGAGCACGTCGCCGCCGCGGTTTTCGAGGCGGTGCATCGTCTCCAACGGAATGAACGTCGACTCGCCTTTCGGCAGGTCGAACACGCTCTGACCCGAGGTCACGCGCGCCGTGCCGCGCAGGACGACCCAGTGCTCGCTGCGATGGTGATGCAGTTGCAGCGATAGCGAGCCGCCGGGCTTAACCTCGATACGCTTGATCTTGAACCCGGGGCCCTCCTCGAGCACGGTGTACGTGCCCCACGGCCGCGCCACCGTCTTGTGCAGCCTGTACGCGTCGTGGCCGCGCGCCTTGAGCTCGGTCACGACGTCCTTGACGCGCTGCAGCTGGTCGCGGTGCGCCACGAGCACCGCGTCCGGCGTGTCGACGATGACGAGGTTCTCGACGCCGATGGTGGCGACCACGCGGTCCTCGGAGTGGATGAACGTCCCGCGCGTGTCGATGGCCACGCGCTCGCCGCGGCCGCGGTTGCCGTCGGCGTCGGCGTCGCTCAGCTCCGACACCGCTTGCCAGGACCCGACGTCGCTCCAGTCGAACTCGCCGCGCACGACGGCCACCCGGCCGTCGGCGGCGGCCTTTTCCATGACGGCGTAGTCGATCGACACGTCGGGCGCACTCGCGAACGTCGCGGCGTCGATCTCGAGCATCGCATCCTTGGGCCGCGCCGCGAGCAGCTGCCATACGCTTCGCGTGGACGAGGCGACGGCCGGCGCATAGCGATCGCAGGCGTCGAGGAAGGCGGCGGGCGTGAAGGCGAACATCCCCGAGTTCCAGACGTGCGTCCCCGCGGCGATGAATTCCTGCGCCTTCGCAAGCGGCGGCTTCTCGACGAACCCGACCGCCGTGAACGCGCGGTTGCCGAGTGGCGCGCCGCACTCGACATAGCCGAATCCCGTCTCCGGGAGCGTGGGCGTGATGCCGAATGTCACGAGTCTGCCCTCGCCCGCGACCTCGGCGGCACGCGACACCGCGACGGCAAAGGCCGCCTCGTCGCGAATGAGGTGGTCGGCGGCAAGCACGAGCATCACGGCGTCGGGGCCGTAGCGCGCACGGACGAGGTGGGCGGCGAGCGCGACGGCGGGCGCCGTGTTGCGGCCGAAGGGCTCCAGCAGGAACGCGGCATCCCGCGGCTCGGCGGCCCCCAGGCCCGCGTAGACGTCCTTGGTGTGGAAGTAGTAGTCGCGGTTGGTGACGGTCACGAGCCCGCGCGACCCCGGGATCGCGGCGGCGCGGTGCGCGGTCTTCCCGAGCAGCGTATCGCCGTCGGGCAGCGGCATGAACGGCTTCGGCGCGGCTTCGCGCGACAGCGGCCACAAGCGGGTGCCGGCGCCGCCGGAGAGGATGACCGGAACGATGGGCGTCATCGAGGTTCCATGGGCAGAGGTCACGCATTTTACCGTGGCACCCGCGCGACCTCCTGCGTAGGAGATTTCCCACGCGCCAATGCGCCGGCGCGCCACTCCGCGGTTCCTACATGCGAATGCGGCGGGAAGCCGATGGTGCGTGAACGCGCAGTAGACCAGGATGCCTCCGTACGGCGCTGCACTTTCACGCGGAGGACCTCATGACAGATTCGGTGGCATCGAAACGGCGCCTGGGCAGGGCCGCAACGGCGGTCGCGCTGGCGATGCTCGCGGGATGCGCAACGGCACCCCCGGCCCCAACGGAGCAGTTCGCCGTCGGCAGGGCGGCGGTCGCGGATGCGGTCAGTGCCGGCGGCGCGGAGTTCGCGCCGGTAGCGCTGCAAAGCGCGCAGGACAAGCTCGATCGAGCCAATGCGGCGATGGCGGCAGGCAATTATCGCGACGCGCGCCGCTACGCGGAGGACGCCGAAGTCGACGCCAAGCTTGCAGCGGCCACCGCCCGCTCGCGCAAGGCCGAGCGCGCGCTGGCCGAAGTGGAGGCGGGCATCCGCACCCTGCGCGAAGAGTTGGCGCGCGTGAGCCTGCGTTGACGGCGATTCCATTCGGAGGTGAACCATGAACGTCCTGCGAATCCACTTCCCGGCGGCACGGCACGCGCTCGCGCTGCTGACGCTCGTGCTCGCAGCCTGCAGCACGGTGGCCACGCGGCCGGCCGCGCTCGACGACGCGCGGATCGCTGTGGATGCGGCGCGGGCCAACCCGCAGGTGACCGACTATGCCGCCGGCGAGCTGCGCGACGCAGTCGCCGCTTATGATCGCGCGGAGGTACTGTTCCGCAACGAAGGCGACAGCGAGGACGTGCGGCATCTGGGCTACCTCGCACGGCAACGCGCGGCGATTGCGCAGGAGACCGCACGCATGCGCTACGCCGAGCAGGCGATCACGTCGGCGACCGCCGAGCGCGAGCGCGTCCGCCTCGCCGCGCGCGCGGCCGAAGCGGAAGCCGCTACGCGTGCGGCGCAGGACGCCCAGCTTCGAGCCGAGTCGGCGCGCCGGGCTGCGGCCGATTCCGAAACGATCGCCCGTGTGGCGCAGCAACAGGCACAAATCTCGCAGCAGAACGCCGCGATCGCGCAACAGCAGGCGCTCGACGCGCAGCAGCGCAACGCGGTCCTCGAAAGCGAGCTGCGCGAGCTCGCGGCCACCAGGACCGACCGCGGCCTCGTCGTGACCCTGAACGACGTGCTCTTCGACACCGGAAGCGCGCAGCTGCGGCCCGGCGGCCAGCGCCTCGTCGCGCGACTCGCCGACTTCCTGCGCGAGTACCCCGAGCGCACGCTGGCGATCGAGGGCTTTACCGACAGCGTCGGCGGCGACACCTACAACCAGGAGCTTTCCGAACGGCGCGCAGCTTCGGTGCGGGTTGCCCTCATCGAGTCGGGCATCGACGGCTCGCGCATCTACGTGCGCGGCTACGGCAAGGCCTTCCCGGTAGCGAGCAACGACACGGCCGAGGGGCGCCAACGCAACCGGCGCGTCGAGGTCGTCATCTCCGATGCCAGCGGCAGCATCGGGCCGCGGGTCGCGACGTACGTTCCTCCGATTCGATGACTCCGCGGCGGGCTCGCGCCTTGCTTGATGGCGGGCGGGCCCGCCCCCATCTTGATACAATGCTGATCCCGGGGGTGAACTGGTCTCGACGGGGGCAGTGAAGCAGATTGGGGCATGCCGAGGTGTTGGTCCTCGTAAAACCCTGACATTCGCAAACTTAACTGCGAACGACGAAACTTACGCTCTGGCGGCTTAACCCCGCTGGACCTTGCACCGGGCGGCGCTCAGCCCGGGTGAGTTAGCCGGCAACGGCCGATTCACCGCAAGGACATTTAGAGCGATCGCGTCCGCCCGGGTCACTTGGGCGAGGCGCTAAAGCAAGGTGACTGGCCGCGGCATCGTATGTCCGTCAACGGTGTCGCGGTGAGAGCACAATGACGCGACTAAGCATGTAGTCCTGACTGTGGAGCGTCTTCGGACGGCGGTTCGATTCCGCCCACCTCCACCAACCCAAGGAATGACGGCCCCGACCTGGGGCCGTTTTTCTCTCCACCTCGGCCAGCGTTGCAGCGCCCCTGCGATGGCCAACGGCCGTTGCCGCATTCACGGCGGGAAGGCGGCGAGAAGCCCACCCATGGGCGCCACACGAAAATCCGCCTTGTGGTCGACGTCGTCCACGAGGCTACAAGATTTGCTGGGCAATCAGGTAGACGCTATACATCTCGCCCCCAGGGCCGCCAAAGAATTCGCCGCAGTTCAAGACCACCTTTCCCGGGTTCGTGAACACTACATCTGCCATGAGCACGATCTGCCCGTTGTTTGCGACCCCGAACTGCTTCTGCAGATCGATGAAGACGAAGTCGACACTGGTGAACGATCCGTTTCCTGCCAGATCGGCGTCAAGAGAGCAAAACCAGACGATGACGTCTTGCGGTCCATACGGATTACCCTTCGCCATCAGGAGGTAATGTCCAGCCGGGATCGGCCCGAGCGTGCCGACGGCTGTCGGCGCCCCGACTCCACCGGGGACACTGGTGGTACCTGCGGAATATGAAAAGACTCTGGCGCCCGCGCCTGCCTGAAGAGCCTGAACTTCGGCTTGCAGAGCCGTCACCGTGCTCTGCAGACTGCTTACCGCATTCTGGAGGACAGATATTGCGTCTGGCCCGCAGGGAGGCTGTCCGGACCTTCCGCAACTCTGCGCGAAGGACGCGGTGCAAAAGAGGGAGACACACAGGATCGCGATGATGCGGAACATGATTACTCCTTCGAAAATGCCCGCGTAATCGGTCGGACGGGAAGGCGTCTTGTAACGAACGACGCCTGATCGCTGTCGATGGCTACCTACGCGTGGACCGGGGTCATGCAGGGGCTATGCTCTTTTCAACTCGTGGAACACGGCCCAACTTTAGGGACGAACGAACCTGCGTGGCATGGATGCCTCTTACCGATGGCTTACGGATCGCTGATTTCGCCTGCGGCCCCGGCGGCGTCCCCGCAGGCGGCCATACCAAGGGTCAGCCTGTGCAAGGTCAGCGCCGCACGGTGCCAAGGTCGGGGCCTCAATTTGCAACCCGTAAGTGATCGGTAAGAATCGGCTGTACCGCGCGGGCTCGTTCATCCGCAGAATCGGCACGTGTTCGATGAGCCGAAACCCTTTCTTGACGAATCATCATTTGTCCGGACGACACAATGCGTGCGGTCCCCCGAGACAGTCTCGAGAGGATCATCGCCATTACGGCTTCACACGTCCGGCAGACGATTCGGCCTGTGCGTAACCGATGGCCGCGCTTGCGAACGTGGCCTGAAGCACACGCGGATGACTTGAGATCCGCGTGCCGAGAAACCTGGACTTGGAGCCTCCGATGAAGCGAACGACGGCGTCACTTGCAATTGCAGCGGCACTTCCGATCCTCTTGGCGACATCAACCGCGCACGGCCAGAGGGGGTGCCTCCCCCCCCGGTGCCGTGTGGCGACGCGAGCACAAAGACGTACCTGAAGTTTCCCTTCGTAACCAACCAGGCGGGCTTCGATACAGGCATGGCTATCGCCAACACGAATGCCGATCCGTTCGGCACCGTCCCCGTGGTGGCCACGTGCACGTTATATTTCTATGGCGCAGCAGCACCGGCCACACCCGTAGTGACTCCAAGTATTGCCTCCGGGACGGACTACGCATTCCTGACCTCGACGATCGCGCCAGGCTTCCTGGGATACATGATCGCCGCGTGCAACTTTCCATTGGCGCACGGCTTTGCGTTCATCAGCGACATCGGCGCAAAGAATCTGGCGATGGGCTATCTCCCGAACAATATCTGCTCCCCCCGCGTCGCTCCCGAATGACGGAAGCCGCCGACAAAAGAGCGTCCTATTCGAGGCGCGGGCCCGACTGACTCGGACTGGACTTGCGTGACTGCGCCGCCGGCGGCCGGTAGCCGGCGGTTTGCCGCGGTCTCAGCAAATCGGCTCGGTGGTGAAGAGCGGGTGCGGAGTCACGAGTATCGCTTCGGCGCCCGACTCACTGCACATTGATAGGCGCGTAATTCACCAGACACGTCCAACACTGGCCGTTCGCGGCCGCTTCGACGAGCACCGAATAGGTATTCTGATGAGGCGCGCTTGAGTCTGCGGCGGCATATTGCGCGCTTCCGTCAGGCATCTGCACCAGCCTCCATATCTTGAAATGCCCGGATGGAAGGGTGCTGAAATTGGTCCAATTGAGATCGTTGCTGAGTATCGACACGACCGTTGCGCTGGTGATGTTCGGCGATTCCAAGTAGATGCCCTGGAACGCCTTCCCGCTCGTGGTCCAGCCTTGATTCACGGTGACACCGTTGAGGTTCAGCGTTCCCCCGGCCTTGAGCACGATGCCGCCGGTGAATACGAAGTCGCGCGCCGACCCGTCGTCATGGAGCATCAGGTTGCCCGTTGCCTGCACGATCATGCTGCCGCCTCCGAACGGGGGCTCGCCGGTTCCCGGCGGGCGCACGCCCCCCACCGGAAGCGGAGCGTTGTTCTTCGGCACCGGCGCACCTGCCGGCCACGATGACGGCATCCACACTTCCGTGTTGCCATTGAGCTCGACGTTGAGAAATTGCGGCGCATTTCCGTAGTCATTGAGAATCAGCCCGACGTCGGTGCCCGTGCTCGGGCGGAGCTGTAATCCATTGGAAAGAAAGTGTGAGCCGTTCACCGGATTGTTGGCGTTGCCGAACGTTGACAGCGTGATCGTATCTCCTCTGAAACTGCCGCCGCCGTGAACGGCGCCGGCCAAGAGGGAAAGCAAGCTTCCGCCATCGATCACACCGGCGTTGGTCACGGCTTGTCCCGTCAACGGCGTAGACCCGAGGGTACTCAGTTGCAGCCCGGACGGCGTCGATACGAGGCCACCTGCCGCGACGGTGATGCCGTTGGAATCGCGCAGCGTCAGCGCCGGCGGCGCCGCACCGTTCCCGCCCTGCGCCTGCAGCACGCCGGCAACCGAGCTCGCCGTGGGCGAGACGTTGGAGAGAAGGATCGTCTGTCCCGGCGCCCCCGAGCGCAACGTGAGCGTGTTGCCCGCACCGATGCCAAGCCCCTGGAAATCGATCTCTGCGAACGAGCTGGGGGCTCCGGGGATGCTGCCGAGTTGGATGACGGCGTTGGGCTGAAGATTCGAGATCGTCGATCCGTTGAGGGTCGCGCCCTGCACGCTCAAGGTGCCATACGGATTGGTGACGAGGGTGCCTATGCCGGGCACGCCGCTCGAGCCGGATTCGGCTTGATAGAGCGTGAGCGGGATGCCGGCGATTTCCAGCGTCGTGCTGCGCGCAGGACCCGTGTTGGCGGCGAAGCTCGCCGAAATCACGCCCGTACCGGTGCCGCCGGCGCCGACCGTGACGAAGGAATCGGCATCGACGGCAGAATACGAACAGCCAGCCTGCGTGACGACGAGGACGGGTACGCCGCCCCCTGTGTCCGGTGTCGATGGTGACGCCGGGCTCAGCTCATACGTGCAGCCGTTGAGCGCCGGAATGTTGTCCTGGCTGTCGATGAATAGCGTCCCGAAATGCTTCGCCGCGCCGGAGCTCAATGTCAAGAACGCGCCGCCCAGCCCGGCCTGAGCCGGGAGTTGCAGATCGAGTGCGTGAGCGCTGGTGTTCTGGATGAAGGGGTAGTACGTGTTGCCGTCCGCATCGGTGAGCGTGATGAACGGACTCGGCAATGCTCCGAGGTCGTACGCGTTCAGCCGTATCGTGGACCCCGGTGCGTAAGCGGCCAGCTCGCGGAATTGCACGTCGGTAACGAACATTTGTCCCGCGGTGGAATCGATCGCATTGTTGGCTGACGTCACTCCAATCGACTGATCGATCACGATCGGCATCGTGGCGTCGGCGGTAAGCGGCGTATCCGCAAGATCGGGACGATCGTTGGGCCTCAGGAGGATATTCCCGCTGACCGTGCCTCCGCTGATGTTGCCGGCCCGGAACGCCGACCGTCCGGGATAAGCGACGAAGTTGCCTGTCATGGAAACATTCTGATGCGGACTCGTGGGCATGAACGTGTAGTAGCCGTTCGCATCGCTGCGCAGGGTTACCGTCTGCAATCCGCCGAGGTCGTACCACCACAACCAAGGTGCCGGCGTCGTGTTGGCCACATCGACGACGTTGTTGGTGAAAGTCATGTCGACCAACGGTGTGGTTTGCCAGTTTTCCGGATTCTGTTCGAGCGATTGGACGCCTTGGATACCCGCCAAGCCGGATCGGCGGATGTAGTTGCCGAGCACCACGCTGCCGGCCCAGCCCGCGATGTCGATTCCGGTTCCCTGAAAGCTTTGGAACTGCATCGTGTTCCGCTCGATCGACGAGCCCGCACCGCGGGGGTTCAGGTCCGATGGATACACTGCCGACCCGACGACACCGGCGGGGAGATCGCGATCGAAGTTGTACGTGACGGTGGACGCCACCGGGCTCTGCGAGACGACTACGGCGGATCCGAGGATCGCGCCGTCCAGGCGCCGCTGGAACGTGACGGTGGAACCGTCCGGAACGCTCACCAGCCACCCGAGGGTCGTGTTGGCCGTCCCCTGCACGGTCAACTGACGATTGCCGGTCTGGCTTTGGACCGTACCCGTAATCGAGTTGTATAGCCCGAATCCGTCGTCCATCGTGCGAATCGCACGATTCAGCCGGATCGTGTTGTTCGGGCCCGCGGCCTGAAAGTTGATCCCATCCGTGCTCACGAGCCGATCCGTGGCAGGCTTCGGCATCGTGTAGATGCGCTCGAGCACGTTCGACGGCGACAGGTGTGCGTCGACCGCGTTCTGCGGGCCGGCGTAGACCCTGATGTTGCGCAACGTGCATCCCGCGCAACGGTCCGTGTAGACGGCACCGAGGGTGGTCCTCATGCTGAGGACCGCGATGTCGCCGACCCTGATCTTGGCGACGTTGGCCGGCGTCGGGTCAAAGACCCAAGGAATCAGCGTGAAGGTGCCTGCGCTGAGTGGGTAGCTGGCCGACATCGCTCCCAGCCCGGTCACCGGTTGCCCGTTTCGGAACATGTGCACCGTCACGAAAAGAGCCGGAAGGCCGGGAGTGACTTGCGCCGCGTTGAACGCGGTTGGATCCTGCCAGCCCGGCTCGGCGGCGTATTGGATCTTGGCTTGAGCCGCATCCACCGAGACGACGCGCACTTGCGTAAACGGCAGCGGCCGGTAATCCACGGAAAAATTCTCAAGCACCGTGTTGTTGCTGAATGCGAGATAGATGCCCGATTGAAGAGGGTTGGTGAAGACGAGCTCGGCGCCCTGCAGATCGATGGTGATGTTGTCGACACCGAACAGCTGGACGTGGCACCACGCGCAAGCCCGGCTCATGAAATAGTACGAACCGGGATCGGCTGTCACTCGCCCGATTTGATGCGCCTTCGCGTATTCGACGCCTTGAGTCAAGAGGGGCCCGGCATCCAGAGACGGCTGATTCGGGACCATGTTCGCCGGCGCGATTCCCAAGGCCACCAGGTCCTGCGACAGATTCAGGGTCGCCGCTTCTGCGCTGTTGTTCGTCGCAAGTTGGCAGACACAAAGCGCGCCGGCGGCGATGCTCGCGCAACGCGAAATTGCGCGCCATGCCTGGCAGAGAAATGCAGGACGAGTGACCATGACGCCCCCCTTGCCGCACGGACACGCAGATATCCTCTCGCCGCCACCGCCCAGCGTCAATCCCAGGCGGGCCGTCGCGGGTGCCATCAAGGTGCAGTGAGGGACGAAATCCAAGGTTCAAGCCGGCCCGCGCCTACTGATCACCCATCACGGCGCCCACGGGGACGCCGTCTTTCCTGCATGGGCGCCCATGTAAGCAAAATGCAAGCGTACGGAGTTAACGTAGCCAGGCGAGCGTCCGCAAGACGGACCCGCGGAGGGCGGCAGGGGAGGCCGCCGGCTATGGGAATACGTGAAGCCGCGCCCGCGGTTGTCGCGTTCATGCTCGCTCTCGGCGAGGTTTGGCGCCTCGTCGACCACAAGAGGCGGGTGAGCGAGATCGGAGACGCCGTGAGGCGCGCCGCCGACCTGCTCGAGAGAGTCGAGGCCGAGCTGGCCGAGGTCGACCAGGCCGAGCATGCTGCAATGTTCGAGGCCGTGCCGATATTCCGCTCCCAGCTCGAGTCCCTGCGACGCGAGCTGTATCTCGCCGACTTGCACTAGAGCGGGACGCCGCGATACGCAACGGTGCTCGCGGGCCCGGCGGCGCGTTGCTGGCATAATCGCGCCGCTGCACCCGAGGTCGCAGACCATGGAGCTGGGCTGGATTCCAGAAGGCTACGGGGACATCGGCGCGATCGTTTTCGCGCCCGTGTGACCGGGACCGGAGCCGAACTGTCGCCGGGAACGGATGCGCTACAACATCTGCGTGCTGCAGCCGGACGGTTACGCCCACTCGCTCGCGTTCCTCGAGCTCGCGGAGCTCGTCTATCACTCGCTGAGGGAGCTCGGCCACGACGCCGCGCTCAAGTTCAACGACGTGCGGCTCGACCGCCGCAACATCGTGATCGGGTGCCATCTTGCCGAGCTCGCGGTGATCGAGCACATGCCCGCCGGAACCGTGATCCTCAATACCGAGCAGCTCGACACCGGCGTCAAAGG
>DATJWL010000162.1:0-21211 GCA_035501215.1 Casimicrobiaceae bacterium | reverse complement strand
TGGAGAGCGGTCGCGCCTATCTCGCCGCCGAGGAGGAGGCGGACCGGTTGCGCGACGCGGAGCGCGCCGTGCTGGCGGTCGAGCTGTCGCTGCGCGGCGCCGAGTCGGGTGAGCGCGGCTACCTGCTCACGGGCAGGCAGGAGTATCTGCGGCCTTACGAGCGGGCCATCGAGGACATCGGCGCGCAAATGGACGAGACGCGCGAGCTCCTCGCCGACCAGCCCGAGGCGTTGGCTGCATTCTGGAACCTCGACAAGCTCGTTCGGCTCAAGCTCGCCAATCTGAGTCAGACGATCGAGACGCGGCGCAGCGAGGGCTTCGACGCCGCGCTCAGGCTTGTCAACAGCGATGTCGGCGCCATCGAGATGCGCGACATCCGGCTCAACATCGAGGCGATCCAGCAGCAGCTGCAGGCGCGCAAGTCCGCCGAACTCGCGGGCTCGGCGCGACGCTTCTCCAACACCTTTCTCGGCATGATTTTTGGCGGCAGCCTCGTCGCCGTGCTGGCGGTTGCAGCTTATCTCGTCATCGCGTGGGAGTTACGCGAGCGCCGGCAGCTTGCCGCGCGCGTGGAGGCGCAGGCCAACCAGGACGTGCTGACGCACTTGCCCAACCGCCGGTTCTTCGTGCAGTGGCTGGGGTTCAACCTCGCGCAGGCCCGGCGCGACGGCGCGGACCTTGCGTTGATGTTCATCGATCTCGACGGATTCAAGGCGGTGAACGATCGCTACGGGCACGATGCGGGCGATGCCCTGCTCGTCGAAATTTCGCGTCGTTTCCGCCATACCGTGCGTGAATCGGACCTGCTTGCTCGGGTGGGAGGCGACGAATTCGCGCTGATTGCGCCAAATGCCAAGGATGGCAGCGAGCTGGGGCAACTCGCGCAACGGCTCCTCAATGCGCTCTCCCACGCCAGCGCGCGGCCGGTCGCGGGGGAACCGGTCGGCGCGAGCATCGGCATCGCCCTATTCCCCGACGACGCCGAAGATCTCCAGGGACTCGTCGCGGCCGCCGATGCGGCGATGTACGCAGCCAAGCGTGCCGGCAAGAATCGATTTGCGTTCTACGGCGCTTCGGCCGCAGCGACTGCCTAAAGGTGCGCGGCAGCGTACGCGAGTACGGCCTCGAACGCGCCCGCCTCGTATGGATCGAAACGAACCGCCTCGGTGGCGCGCAGCCAAGTGAACTGCCGCTTCGCGAGCTGACGCGTCGCCGCGATCCCCTGGGTGCGCAGCGTGGCTGCGTCGATGACGCCGTCGAGGTACGACCAGGTCTGGCGATAACCGACGCTGCGCATGGAGGGCAGATCGGGCGCAAGCGCGTGGCGATGGCGCAAGGCGCGAAGCTCCTCGACCAGACCGCGCCTCAGCATGGCGTCGAAGCGCTCGGCGATGGCCCGGTGCAGGCGCGCGCGATCCGACGGCACGAGCGCGACGCGAACCGCTGCCCCGAGACTTCGTTCGTCTCGCGCGCGGCGCCCCTGCAGGCGTGACAGCGGCACGCCCGCGATGCGCCACACCTCCAGGGCGCGCTGGATGCGCTGGGCGTCACCCAGATCGAGCCGCGCCGCGGTGACGGGATCGACACGCGAGAGCTCCGCATGCAGCGCCGGCCAGCCCTCGCGCGCCGCGCGAGCATCGAGTGCCGCGCGGACCCGGCGATCGGCTGGCGGCAGCTCCGAAAGGCCCTCGGTGAGTGCCTTGAAGTAGAGCATTGTCCCGCCGCACAGGATCGGAATGCGCCCGCGAGCTCGCGTTTCCGCGATCGCGGTGAGCGCATCGGCCACGAAGCGCGCGGCAGAATACGCTTCGGTGGGATCGATGATGTCGATGAGATGATGCCGCACGCGAGCGCGCGTCGCGGCATCGGGCTTCGCAGTGCCGATATCCATGCCGCGATAGATCTGCGCCGAGTCGACGCTGACGATCTCGCCGCCGAATCGCTCGGCGAGCGCAAGCGCAAGCGCGCTCTTGCCGGAAGCGGTCGGGCCCATCAGCAAAACCGCGGGAGCTGCGCTCACCGGCCGCGCATGAACAGCCGATCGAGATCCGGCAGCGCGAGCTGATACCAGGTGGGCCGTCCGTGGTTGCACTGCCCTGAGCGCTCGGTCGCCTCCATCTCGCGCAGCAGCGCATTCATCTCCTGGATCGTGAGGCTGCGGTGCGCGCGCACCGCTCCGTGGCAGGCCATGGTCGAAAGCAACTCGTCGCGTGCTCCTGCCGCCACACGGCTCGCGCCGAATTCGCGCAGATCGGCGAGCACGGCTCGCGCGAGCGCGACTGAATCGGCATCAGCAAGGGGTGCCGGCACGGCGCGCACCGCGAGGGTGGACGGTCCGAGCACAGACAGCGAGAAACCGAGCGCCGAGAGCGTGCCGGCATTTTCCTCGGCCGTGGCGACTTCCAGCGGATCGGCGGCGAAGCTTGCAGGCACGAGCAGAGGCTGCATCGGAGCGTGGCGATCCAGCGCGGTCTTGAGCCGTTCGTAGAGAATGCGCTCGTGCGCGGCGTGCATGTCGACGAGCACGAGTCCGTCACGGTTCTGGGCCAGCACGTAGACGCCGTGCAACTGCGCCAGCGCGAATCCCAGCGGATGTTCATCGTCGTTGGGAAGATCGGGCCCGGCCCCTCCCGCGGGTGAGCTGAGTTCGCCGAACAGCCGCTCGTAGAATGCCGCCGGTTCGCGCGCTGCGAGCGAGAGCGTGTCCTGCGCCGGGCGGCCCCGCTGTATTGCGTACGCAATCGGCGGCGGCGTCAGCGCCCCGGCGACGCCGAGGCGCTCCGCCGCCGAGACGGCCGGCTGATCGGCTGCCGTGGCGGCGAGCGCCTTCTCGACCGCTCGGCGCACGAACTCGTGCAGCGCTCCGCCGTCGCGGAATTTCACCTCGATCTTGGTGGGGTGCACGTTGACGTCGACCAGGCGCGGCTCGATCACGAGCCACAGTGCGTAGGCCGGCTGACGATCGTGGTGCAGGACGTCGCGATAGGCTTCGCGCAGCGCGTGCGAGAGCACGCGATCGCGAACGAAGCGGCCGTTGACGAAAACGTATTGCGCCTCGCGGCCCGTGGCGGCGTAAGCGGGGCGAACGGCCCAGCCCGTGAGCGTCAGACCCGGACCGGGGGCGTCGACCGCGGCCGCGTGCCCACCGAAGGTCTCGCCGAGCAGCGCATCGACGCGCGCGCGCCGGCCGCCGCCCGGCAGCCGGTGGCGCACGCCTCCGTTGTGGCTCAGCGTGAACGCGACGTCGGGATGCGAGAGCGCGACGCGCCGGAACGTTTCTTCGCAGTGTCCGTACTCGGTCGCCTCGGTGCGCAGGAACTTGCGCCGCGCCGGCGTGTTGAAGTAAAGCTCCTGCACGGTCACCGTCGTGCCGGAAGAGAGTGCCGCCGGCTGCGGCACGCCGATCTGGCCGCCGTCGACCTCGATCCTCCATGCGTGCGCGGCATCGCTCGATCGCGAGGTAAGGCTCAGGCGCGAAACCGCGGCGATGGACGCGAGCGCTTCGCCGCGAAACCCGAGCGTCGCGATCGCCTCCAGATCGCTCGGCACCGCGATCTTCGACGTCGCGTGGCGCGCCAGCGCGAGCGCAAGATCCTCGCGCGCGATCCCTTCGCCGTCATCGGCGACGCGAATGAGCTTCACGCCGCCACCCGCGAGCTCGACGTCGATCGCGCGCGCCCCGGCATCGAGACTGTTCTCCAGGAGCTCCTTGAGCGCGGCCGCCGGGCGCTCGACAACTTCGCCGGCGGCGATCTGGTTGATCAGATGATCGGAGAGTGTCCGGATTGACGCCATCAGCGCGCGAGGCCTTTCGCCCAGTGCGAGTAGACGCCGTCGGCCACCTCGCCGAGCCCGGCGAGCCGCGCATCGACGTCGCGAAGGATGTCGGCGCGGCTCTGCACGGCGGCTCTCGTCTCGTCCGGCAGCTCCTTCGCCCCCGTGCGGCACCACGTTTCAACCATGTCGCGAGTCATCTCGATGTGGCCCTGAAGGCCGATGTGCTTGCCGAGCGCATAGGCCTGCTCGGCGTTGTCGGCGTTGGTGAGCAGGCGCGTCGCGCCGCGCGGCAGCGCGAAGACGTCGTAATGCCACTGGAAGGTCGTGAACGAAGAGCGCCCGCCAAACCATTCGCGGGCCTCGTCGGCATTCGTGGTGCGCACTTCGCCCCAGCCGATCTCGGGTGTTCTGGTCTGCGTTACCGTCGCGCCCAGCGCCTTGGCCAGGAGCTGCCCGCCGAGGCAATGTCCCAGCACCGGCACGTCCGCCCTTACGGCCGAGCGCAGCAGCTCGAGCAGCGGTGCGTTCCACGGCAAGGGATCGTTCGCGCTCATCGGCCCGCCCATGAGCGCGATCCCCGCAAATGCTTTCGGTTCCTCGGGAACCGCTTCGCCCTCGTCGAGCGCGATCACGCGCCGTGGCAAGCCGTGCGCGTCGAGCCACTCGGCGAATCGGCCCGGGCCTTCGGTCGGGGAGAAACGGAAGATGGCGACAGCTTGCATGCGCCGGCGTGCTACGCGCCGCGCTCGATGCAGGCGTACGCCGAGTGATTGTGGATCGACTCGAAGTTCTCGGCTTCGACGCGAAACCCCTCGAAGCGGGGATCGCCGGCAAGCCTCGCGGCGATACCGCGCACGAGATCCTCGACGAAGCGCGGCCGGTCGTAAGCGCGTTCGGTGACGTACTTCTCGTCAGCGCGCTTGAGAAGCGCGTACAGCTCGCACGAGGCTTCCTCCTCGGCGAGCGCGATCAGCTCCAGGAGCGTGATCGATGCGGGATCGCGCGGCCGCACCGCGAGCGTCAGGTGCGAGCGCTGATTGTGCGCGCCGTAATCGGCGATCGCCTTCGAGCTGGGACACAGGCTCATCACCGGAACGACGAGCGTGACCGAGATCTTGCGCGCGCCGTCAACGGCTTCCGCCATGAGCCTGACCTCGTAATCCATCATGCTTTCCACGCCTGACACCGGAGCGGCCTTCCTGCGGAACCAGGGGAACTCGATGGCGATGCCGCCTCTCGTCGCATCGAGGCGCGTCAAAAGCGCATCGATAAGCGCGGGCAGGCGCCCGAGCGTCAGCGGCTCGGCAAGCTCGTCGATGACCGCGACCAGGCGCGACATGTGCGTGCCCTTCTGCTCCGCGGGCAGGGCCACCGACAGGCTGAAGGTGGCGATCGTCGGCTGCGCGGGCGCGGCGCCATCTGCGAAGCGAATCGGGTAGCGGAGGCCGCGGATGCCGACGCGATCGATCGCGAGCGAGCGCTCGTCCGGATGCGACTGGACGTCGGGGATGGGGGATTCGGGTCGGTTCATGCCTTGGCCGAGTGAGAGATTACGCTCTTCACGCTGCTGGCTTGGCAATCGGCGTTACCGACGCGCCCGTGGTCTCGACGCGGCGGGCCCCGAAACGCGCGACGATCGATGCGGCGATGCCTTTGGCGTCGAGCCCGCAGTGCGCGAGCTGCGCGGCCGGATCGCCGTGGTCGACGAAAGCATCCGGCAATCCGAGATGCAGCATCGGGACGGCGACGTTGCGCTCGGCAAGCGCTTCGGCGACGGCGCTGCCCGCTCCGCCCGCGACGACATTTTCCTCGACGGTCACGAGGTAGTCGTGCGTCTCCGCGAGGTGGACCGCGAGCTCGGCGTCGATCGGTTTCACGAAGCGCATGTTGGCCACCGTCGCATCGATCTCTTCGGCCGCCGCGAGCGCGGGATGCAACATGCTCCCGAAGGCGAGAATGGCGATGCGTTGCGTCCGGCGCCTCGATTCACGCCGCAGCTCGCCCTTGCCGATGGGAAACGCGCGCATCTCGCGCTGCACGGGGATGCCCGGCCCCGCTCCGCGCGGGTAGCGCACGGCGCTCGGCGTATCGAGCGTGAACGCGGTGTAGAGCATCTGCCGGCATTCGTCCTCGTCGGCCGGCGCCATCACCGTCGTGTTGGGAAGGCAGCGCAGATAGCTAAGATCGAAGCTTCCGTGGTGCGTTGGACCGTCGGCTCCCACGAGGCCGCTGCGGTCGAGCGCGAAGACCACCGGCAAGTTCTGCAGCACGACGTCGTGGATGAGCTGGTCGTAAGCGCGCTGCAAGAAGGTCGAATAGATTGCGACGACCGGCTTCATGCCCTCGGAAGCGAGCCCCGCCGCGAAGGTGACCGCGTGCTGCTCGGCGATGCCGACGTCGAAATAGCGCTCCGGATATTCCTCCGCGAAGCGCACCAGCCCGGAGCCCTCGCGCATCGCCGGCGTGATGCCGATCAGCCGCACGTCGCGCGCGGCCATGTCGCACAGCCAGTCGCCGAAGACCTGCGTGTACGAAGGTTTGGCCGGCGGTTTCGCCACGATGCCGATGCCGGGGTCGAACTTCGTCACGCCGTGGTAGAGAATCGGATCTTCCTCGGCGCGCGCATAACCCTGCCCCTTGCGCGTCATCACGTGCAGGAGCTGCGGCCCGGAAAGCTCCTTAAGATTCGACAGCGTCTTCACCAGCGCGTCGATGTCGTGGCCGTCGATGGGGCCGATGTAGTTGAAGCCAAACTCCTCGAACAAGGTACCGGGCAGCACCATCCCCTTCATGTGCTCTTCCCAGCGCCTCGCCAGTTCCTTCACCGGCGGGATCCTCGAGAGCACTTCCTTGCCGCCGCGACGCATGCTGTTGTACACGCGGCTCGACAGGAGCTGCGCGAGATAGTTGTTGAACGCGCCGACCGACTCTGAGATCGACATGTCGTTGTCGTTGAGAATGACGAGCAAGTCCGCCTTGGACGCGCCGGCGTTGTTGAGCGCCTCGAAAGCCATGCCCGCGCTCATGGCCCCATCGCCGATCACCGCGACCACCGAGCGCTTCTCGCCCTTGCGCTTCGCGGCGATCGCCATTCCGAGCGCGGCGGAGATCGAAGTCGACGAGTGCGCGGTGCCGAAGGTGTCGTACTCGCTCTCGACCCGGCGTGGGAATCCGGCGATGCCTCCCCATTGCCGCAATTTCGCCATGCCTTCGCGCCGTCCGGTGAGAATCTTGTGCGCATAGGTCTGATGCCCGACGTCCCACACCAGCCGATCGCGGGGCGTGTCGAAGACGTAGTGCAGGGCGATCGTCAGCTCGACCGTACCGAGGTTGGAGGACAGGTGCCCGCCAGTCCGGCTGACCGAGGCCAGGATGTACTCGCGTAACTCGCGCACGAGCTGCGGCAGCTCATCCGGCGCGAGCCGGCGCAGGTCGGAAGGATCGTTGATTCGCTCGAGGAGTTGGCTCATCGGCTTGACTCGCAGTCTGCGCCCTGTCACCCAGCGCGAGCGCGTCGATCGTCAGTTTTTTCGCTGCGCTATCCAGTCGGCGATCTCGAGCAGGCGCCGCGCCGATGGGCCAAAGGAAGAGAGCGCCGCGCGTGCTTCGACGCGCAGCAGCTCGATGCGCTCTCTGGCGGCGGCCAGGCCCGACAGCGATACGTACGTGGGCTTACGCTGCACCGCATCCTTGCCCGCGGTCTTGCCCAGGCTCTGCGCGGTGCCTTCGACATCGAGAACGTCGTCGACAACCTGGAAGCCGAGTCCGATGGCCGACGAGTAACGGTCGAGTGCCTCGTTCTCGCCGGCAGCCATGGGCCGGCCACACCACGCGCCGAGGCGAACCGCCGCCCGAATGAGCGCACCTGTTTTGAGTGCGTGCATCGCTTCGAGTTCAGACAACGCGAGATCCTTGCCGGTGTTGGCGAGATCGAGCGCCTGCCCTCCGGCCATGCCTGCCGCGCCCGCCGCGCGCGCGAGGAGGCTCAACTGCATCCCCGCATCGCGCACTCCGGCGGCGAGCACTTCGAAGGCGAGGCTCTGCAGCGCGTCGCCAGCCAGGAGCGCGGTAGCTTCCCCGAAGGCGACATGGCAGGTCGGGCGCCCGCGGCGGAGGACGTCGTCGTCCATGCAGGGCAGATCGTCGTGGACGAGCGAGTAGGCGTGGATCAGCTCGACGGCCGCGGCGGCGGAGTCGACGATGTCCGGCTCGGCGTCGTTCAACTCGCCGCCCGCGTAGGCGAGAAGCGCGCGCACGCGTTTTCCCCCGCCTAGCACTGCGTAACGCATCGCGCGGTGCAACTCCGCGGCCGCTTCCGTGCGCGGCGTGAGAACGCGCTCCAGCACGCTCTCGATCCGCCGCGTCCGCTCGCTGGACCAAACGGCGAAGGCGAGGTCAGGATCCATCGTTGCCGCTATGCGCGATCGCGTCGGAACTTTCCGCTGCGAAGGCCTTGAGGACACCGCGCTCGAGCACTTGAACCTGCTGCTGCGCGTCCTTGAGCGCCGCCTGACAGTACTGAAGCAGCTCCGCGCCGCGCCGATGCGCGGCGAGCGTCTCGGCAAGCGGGAGCGCTCCGCCTTCCATCGTCGCGATGATGTTCTCCAGCTCGGCGAGCGCCGCTTCGAACGTCTTGGGTGGGGTCGGGGTCTCGGCCATCGGAAAGAGGCTGCTTCGGTCACGCCAAGGCGGCCGAATGCGGCTGGGAGCCGATGAAAGTACCCTAACTCGCCGACTGCGGTCAACGCCGCGAGCAGGGGCGCGACGAGGAACTCCGGCATGGACCGGGAGTCCATTTCTTCATATAATTGCCGTCTCAATTTGACGACGCAGCCTTGATACGAGCTTTTCGTAGCGGGCTGACTTAGCAAAGCGGTTGGGGGGCGCACTAAGGCCCCTTATATTGTTTGTTGGGTTGGCGGTTTTACGAAAGGAAAGGCTGATGTCCAATCTCGCGACGGCGGATCGGCTGCGACAGGCTACTTCGCAGCTGCCCGTCTCCTGGTACTGCGATCCGGCAACGCTCGAAGCGGAGAAGCGGCTTCTGTTCGAGCCGGGCCCCCGCTATGTCGGCCATGAGCTGATGGTGCCGAACCTCGGCGACTACTGCGCGCTCGCCTGGCGCGACAACGCGCAGGTGCTGGTGCGCAGCGCCGGGGGCGTGGAACTCCTGTCGAACATCTGCCGGCACCGTCAAGCCGTGATGCTCAAGGGACGCGGCAACACGCAGAACATCGTCTGCCCGCTGCATCGCTGGACCTACGATCTTAACGGCGCCTTGCTGGGTGCTCCCTACTTCGACGAGCAGCCGTGCGCAAGGCTCGCCAGCACCCCTCTCAAGCGCTGGCACGGACTGCTTTTCGACGGACCGCGCGACCTCGATGCCGACCTCGACGGCATCGGCGTGGCCTCCGAATTCGATTTCTCGAATTACCTGCTCGACCGGATCGAGATCCACGAGTGCGGCTACAACTGGAAGAGCTTCATCGAGGTCTACCTCGAGGACTATCACGTCGGCCCGTTCCATCCCGGACTCGGCCAGTTCGTGACCTGCGACAACCTGCGCTGGCAGTTCGCCGATCGCTATTCGGTGCAGACGGTGGGCGTCAACAACGCGCTCGCCAAGCCGGGAACGAAGACCTACGAGCGCTGGCACAAAGCGGTGCTTGACTACTATCGCGGCAACCCGCCGATGCACGGTGCGATCTGGGTCACGATCTATCCGAACGTCATGCTCGAGTGGTACGCGCACGTGTTGATCGTGAGCACGCTCATCCCGCGCGCCGTCGACCGGACGACCAACGTGGTCGAGTTCTACTATCCGGAGGAGATCGCGCTCTTCGAGCGGGAGTTCGTCGAGGCGGAGCAGGCCGCCTACATGGAGACCGCCGCCGAGGACGACGAGATCGCCGAGCGCATGGACGAGGGGCGACGCGCGCTCTACGACGCGGGAAGAAGCGAGGTCGGGCCCTATCAGTCGCCGATGGAAGACGGCATGCAGCACTTCCACGAGTTCCTGCGGCGCGAGCTGGCTCAGACCTAGGTCCCTTGACTTACCGCACGCTCATCTCCACGTCCGACCTCGCGCGGCACCTCGACGATCCGGCATTCATCGTCGTCGATTGCCGGCACAATCTCGTCGACGTCGACGCCGGCGAGCATGCCTATCGCGCCGCGCACATTCCCGGCGCGCGGTTCATCCACGTCGACCGCGATCTGTCCGGAGCAAAGACCGGCCGCAACGGACGTCATCCGCTGCCCGATCCCGCAGCGCTCGCGACGAAGCTCGGCCGTGCAGGCATCGACGCCTCGAAGCAGGTGATCGCGTACGACCAGAACTCGGGCATGTGGGCCTCGCGCCTGTGGTGGCTTCTGCGCTGGCTCGGTCACGACGCGGTCGCCGTGCTCGACGGCGGCCTCGACAAGTGGCTCGCGGAAGGTCTGCCGACGGACAACCGCGAGGCGGCGCCGCAGACTGCGGCGTTCGTACCGAAAGTGCCGCAGCCGGTCGCCGCGGCGGACGAGATACTGCATCACCTCGATGACGGCGCGCTCCTCGTTCTCGATGCGCGTGCGCCCGAGCGCTATCGCGGCGAGGTCGAGCCCATGGATCCCGTCTCCGGACACATCCCTGGAGCGCGCAACCGTCCCTACACCGACAACCTTGCTCCCGACGGAACGTTCAAGCCGGCCGCGGTCATGCGCGCGGAATACGAGGCACTGCTCGGCGGCAAGTCGCCGTCGATCGTCGTGCATCAATGCGGATCGGGCGTGACGGCATGTCACAACGTGCTCGCCATGGCGCTCGCCGGATTGCCTGGATCGAGGCTTTATCCGGGGTCATGGAGCGAATGGGTAGCCGATCCGGCGCGTCCGGTTGCGCGGGAAAGTGCTGACGCGGCGACCTAGCAGGCTGATCTGCGCAAGCACGCTCGGGAAACACCACCCGCGATCGACCTTACCGAGCGCGCGGGCACCATCCCGCGCTCGTTCGGGATGCGTTCGCTCCACCGCGCGACGTTTCATCCTGCTTTGGGGGTGGT
The DNA here is from genome assembly GCA_035501215.1 of Casimicrobiaceae bacterium. GTDB lineage: Bacteria > Pseudomonadota > Gammaproteobacteria > Burkholderiales > Casimicrobiaceae > PALSA-1003. The sequence continues at coordinate 10,391 of DATJWL010000162.1, read as the reverse complement.
TCGTCGCCTCGTTCTTGAGCCGGTAATACGGCTTCCGTAACCTGCAGTCAGACCGCGAATTGGTCGCACGAATTTCGACGACGCGATCCACGGCAAGCGGGAATGATTCTGGACCAGGCGCTGTTCCCGAAGTCGACCAGTGACAGGCGCGGGCGCCGAGTGATGAATCCGGCGGCAGCCGTCGACGCATCGAACCAGAGGTTGAAGCCAAGAACATTGCGGGAGAGCACGATGAAGACAAAGATGAAGGATCGTCTGCCGGGCGTCATCGGTGCGCTGTTCGGCATCGTGATCGTGGCCACATTCTCCAGCGGTGGAGATAGCGTTGAAACCTCGGCGACGTGGCAGGCGCTCAGCGCCGGCACCAGTCTTGGCCTGGCCATGGTCGAATTCGTCGCGCTCGGATTCGCGCTCGGATTGCTGGCGTTCGGAGTGCGCCGGTTGGCGATCCGGATCAGCGCGGCGCGCCGGCTCGCGATCCGCCCTGCCGAAGACCCGGGCCGCGGCGCGGTCGTTGCAACGATCGTGTCGATCCCGCGGCTCGCGGATGCGACCGCATCCGAGTTCGACGATGTTTTACGACCGGTGTTTGCGCCCGTAACGTCCCTTACCGAGGCGCAAGTCGAACGCCAGCGCACCCAGCGCCGTTGTGACTACGCCGGTACGAGCGACCACTCGGCCAAGGTGCGATAGGTCGGGCCGCTGCGTCCGGTCTCGGAAGCGACGAGAGCGAACGAGCCGACCTTCCACTCGATCGGCGCGGAAAGTTGCCGGCGGACCGGAGCCTCGATGCGCCGCGCCAGCGTGAGATGCGGCGCGTAGGGGCGATCATCGACGGGAAATCCTCGCTCGCGCAGCGCGCTTGCCAGGCGTTCCTGCAGACCCACAAGCTCGGCTTGCGCCACCGAGGAGCCCAGCCATGCGATGGCGCTTCGGCGGAAGCATCCGATCTCGTCGAGCGTCATTGCGAAAAGCGAGCCATGCAGGCGCTCCGCGAGCGCTTGCAGCAAGGCGACCCGATCCGGGCGCTGCTCGCCGAGAAACGCGAGCGTGAGGTGGATGTTCTCTCCCGCGGTGGGCCGGCCGCGCGTCTCCCGTGCAACGCGGCCTGCGAGATCCGCAAGGGCGCTGCGGAGCGGAGCGTCCGGCCAGAGCGCAAAGAAAACGCGCAGCGCAGCGTCGGCCATGCCGCTCAATATATAAGACAAACGGCGCGGCACCCATTGGGCCGCCGCGCCGCAATTGCGCCAGGAGATCCAGTCAGCCGTTGGCGACCGACAGCTCGGCCTTCGGCTTTTCGAAGAATTGTTCGTCTTCGGTCGAGCCCTTCAGCGCGGTTGTCGACGACTGTCCCGCCTGGACGGTCTGCGTCACGGCATCGAAGTAGCTTGTGCCGACTTCGCGCTGGTGCTTGACCGCAGTGAAGCCCTTCGCGACCGCGGCGAACTCGGCTTCCTGCAGCTCGACGAAAGCGGTCATCTGGTTGCGCGCATACGCATGCGCCAGGTTGAACATGCTGTAGTTCAGGCTGTGGAAGCCGGCAAGCGTGATGAACTGGAACTTGTAGCCCATCGCCCCGAGCTCGCGCTGGAACGAAGCCACCGTCGCATCGTCGAGATTCTTCTTCCAGTTGAACGACGGCGAGCAGTTGTAGGCGAGCATCTTGCCGGGATGGCGCGCGTGGATCGCGTCTGCGAAGGCTTTCGCGAACGCGAGATCAGGCTTGCCCGTTTCGCACCATAGCAGGTCCGCGTACGGGGCATACGCGAGGCCGCGCGACACCGCCTGTTCCAGGCCGCTGTGCGTCTTGAAGAATCCTTCGACCGTGCGCTCGCCGGTGCAGAACGGCTTGTCGTTGTCGTCGATGTCCGAAGTGATGAGATCGGCGGCCTCGGCGTCGGTGCGCGCGAGGATCAGCGTGGGCACGCCCATGCAATCCGCCGCGAGCCTCGCGGCGATGAGCTTCTCCACCGCTTCGCGCGTCGGCACGAGGACCTTGCCGCCCATGTGGCCGCATTTCTTCACCGAAGCGAGCTGGTCCTCGAAGTGCACGCCTGCCGCGCCCGCATCGATCATCGCCTTCATCAACTCGAAGGCGTTGAGCACGCCGCCGAATCCCGCTTCGGCGTCGGCGACGATCGGGGCAAAGTAGTCGACGTTCCCCTTGCCCTCCATGTGCTGGATCTGGTCGGCGCGAATGAAGGCGTTATTGATGCGCCGGACGACGGCGGGAACCGAATTGACCGGATAGAGGGATTGGTCAGGATACATCTCGCCGGCGATGTTGGCATCGGCGGCGACCTGCCAGCCGGAGAGGTAAATCGCCTTCAGCCCGGCCTTGACTTGCTGCAGCGCCTGGTTGCCGGTCATGGCGCCCAGCGTATTCACGAACGGCTCTTCGTTGGCGAGCTTCCAGAGCTTCTCCGCCCCGCGCCGTGCGAGTGTATGCTCGATGTGCAGCGAGCCGCGCAGGCGAACGACGTCTTCTGCGCTGTAGGCGCGTCTGATGCCTTTCCAGCGCGGATTTTCCGCCCAATCCTTGCTCAGTCGTGCCGCTTCCAGATCATAGTTCATCACTCGCTCCTGTCGCGCCCGTCGATGCTTCGAATCGGAAACCTCTAGCGCCGCTCCTAGCCGCCGTGCGACGACCTTAGCAAAGTTGCGGGGGAGTGACAATAGGATTTGCGGCATTGCGATATAGGATTTTCACCTACAAATCATGTAATTAGAAATTGCTTCCGCAGGGCGGAATGAAAACTGCCAAGCGCTGGCAAAAATGTTGCTGCGATGCACGAACGGCACCGCACCGCGTCGACGGGCATATCGCTTCCAACGTCTTGATTGCGGAAAGCTAAAGAGGTGCCTTCTCAGGGCTGATTGCCGGGCTGGGCCCTGACAAAGCCGCGGAATGTCATTCCGATTCCACAGCGCCGGACCGTTGTGCGGAAACAACCGAGAGTCGCGCAGGATCGAACAGCGGCAGCTCGGGCTCGTGCCCGAGCATGGCATCGGCCATGAGGGCACCGATGTAGGGACCGATCGTGTAGCCGCTGCGCACGCAGCAAAGCACGAACACGTTATTCGCGCCGGGCATCGGTCCGGCGAGCGGGACCGAATCGGGCGTCTGCGCTTCGAACCCCGTCCAGCAACGCACGACGCGAGAGCCCGCGAGTTCGGGCAATACGAATTGGGCGAGACGCAGGTTGGCGATCAAGGACTCCGGCGCGATATCGCCGTGCCAGTCGTCGGGAGACCCACGCCCCTGCCATGCGCCGCCGATCAATACGGTGCCGTTCGCGGCCTGCTTGAGCGTCAGCATGCCCGACGCATGCGCGATGACGGCGTGAATCAGCTTCGGCATGCGCTCGGTCACCGATACGGTATTCACGCGCAACCGAATCGGTAGGGGGACGCCGATCTGCTCCGCCATGGTCTTGGCCCAGGCGCCGGTCGCAAGCAGGGCGCGCCTGGCGCGCAGCATGCCTGCAGGCGTGTATACGCGGACGCCCTGGTCGCCAGGAACGATTCTCTGCGCCGGCGTGAGCTCGCGCACGTCCACGCCCGCTGCGCGCAGCCGGCTGCGATAGTAGACGCCCGTCAGACTCGCATTCGCGTAGCCGTCGGCCGCGCAGAAGCTCGCCGCGGCGAGGCCTTCGCGAATGCGCGGTTCGAGAGACCGCGCCGCAGCGGCAGTGATGAACTCGATCGGCGCACCTGCGTTGCGCCTCGCCGTCATGCGCTGACGCAGGCCGTGCGCCTCGCTCTCGTTATATGCGAGCGTGAGGCTTCCCGTCTCCTTGAAGCCGACGGCATCGCCTGCTTGCTTCCACAATTCGTAGCCGCGGACGGCATACGGAATCAGCGGCACGCGCTTGGTCTGTATCGACAGCGTGCCGGCGTTCACGCCGGACGCACCCATACCGAGCTGGCGCGCCTCGCACAACGCGACCCGCATGCCGCCCTCCGCGAGGCGCAAGGCGGCGGCGGCCCCCATGACGCCGCCGCCGACCACCACGGTATCGAAGGCCGCTTTCACGTATCGGCTGCCTGCGGGAACGGGATGTCGGAGTACGCGAAGGTCCCGGTAAGCGCTGTCAGAGGCAGCGGACGAAGCGGCGCGCGCGCGGTGAGCTTGCCGATCCGCTCACGCGAGTAGCGAGCGGATTCGAGCAGCGCGGCGGCGCCCTCTTCGCACGCGCGGCCGCCGCACGGTCCCATGCCGCAGCGGGTGGCCGCCTTGAGCGCGTTGATCTCGCGTGCGCCCTCCCCGATCGCGCCGCGCAGCTCACCCGCGGTGATCGACTCGCATCGGCACACGATGGTGGCGTCGGGCACCCATGCCATTGCGCTCGAGCGCGGCCGCGTGAGATCGGCCAGCGCCGAGGCAGCGCGAGCGGCTCGCGCCTGGACGCGGTGCGCGGCACGCATCTCGCGCTCGTAGCTCGCTCGGTCGAGTCGGCCGAGGTCGAATGCCGCCGAGAGCGCAGCCATCCGTCCCGTGTTGTACGCAGCGGGGGCGCCGAGAACGCCCGCGCTGTCGCCGGCCCCGTACAAGCGTGACACGTCCGTGCGCTGGCTCCGATCGACCACCGGCGTCCATCCGCCGAGCGCCGGCGCGTAGCGAAGTCGCGCCCCGAGCAGCTGATACATCTCGGCCGCCGGCGCCAATCCGTAACCGATGCACAGCGCATCGGCGGAAATCGTTCTCGGGTTGTGACGCGCGAGCGGGCGCCACTTCTCATCGACTCGTTGCAGCGTCACGCTTTCGACGGCCGAGGCGCCGTTGATCGTGGCCACGTCCCAGCCGTGATACTTCGGTGCGTCTCTCCCCGCCGCTCCTGCCGAACCTGCTCGACGTCGAGCGAGAAAGCCGACCCGCTGTGCGAGCCGGGAGACCGCCTCGACCCATCGTCGCCTGGAATTCGGATCGACATGAGCGACGACTTCTCCGCCGCAATCCTTGATCTGCCTCGCGACGGATTGCGCCATGGCCCCGGGTCCGACGACCACCACGTGCGATCCCGGCAGGACGCGAGACTGAAGCATGACCGACGCCGCACCCAACCCGAAGACGCCGGGCAGCGTCCAGCCCGGGCGCGGATAGAAGCGCTCGCGCGCGCCGGTCGCGATCACCAGCGCCCGGCCGTGAATTTGTCCGCATCCTTCGTGACCGAGCGTGGAGATCTCGTACACCGGCGCGGAAGCTTCGCCTGCCGGGAGCTTCGCCACGTGCCAGACATAACATTCATAGGCGCGATCGGCGCCGCATCGATCGAGCTCTTCGGCAAGCGGCGCGTCGCCATCGGCGCCGAGGCGCGGGCCGGAGGCTGCCTCCATCCACGGATCGGGATGAGCGTAGACAGAGGTCCCGCCGGGGCGCGCTTCGTCGAGCAGGAGAACGGAGAGACCGCTCCCGGCCGCGGTGACGGTCGCGGCGGTTCCCGCGGGACCCGCTCCGATGACGACGAGATCGTAGCTCGAGTTCAGTTTTCGCGCGCGAAGCGGTGAGCTTTCGATTTGCGCCTAGTCGGAAAACCTGTATCCGCGGCGAACGAGCAGGTCGTGCACGTCGTAGGGCTTGAACGAGGTCATCGCTTTGCGGCCCGCTTTCTCCGCCTCCAGCTCGCGCTCGATCGTCTTGGCAAGGGAGATCGCGACCGCAGCCGGGACGATGAGCACGCCATCGTCATCGCCGAGCACGATATCGCCGGGGTTGACCTGCACGCCGTCGCAGACGATCGGCACGTTCACCGCGCCGTGATCGCCTCCATAGGGATAGTGATAGTTCCGCGCCGTGACGCCCTTGACGAAGACCGGAAACTTCATCGCGCGAAGCGATGCCGCATCCCGCGTCGATCCATCGATGACGCAACCGGCGATACCCTTGAGCTGCATGCGAAGCGCAGTGGCGTCGCCGAAGCACGCATGATCGGTAACGCCTCCCGCGGCGATCACCAGCACGTCCCCCGGCTCGGCCAGATTGATCGCCATGCGGCGCACCTCGAGCTCCGCCCCGAGTACCGTGATCGCCGTGCCGCATATCCGCGTGCCCTGCGCGAGCGGCTTCATCGCCGGAGACATGAACCCTTTCTTGCCCAGGCGATCGAGGACGAATCCGGTGTAACAGGCCGAGAGCGCGCGCACCGCCGCCGCGGCCGACCGATCGATGCTGCGCTTGATGACGCCCTGGTCGGGAGCGCGAAAAAGCTCTTCACTCATTGCATTCCTTTGGGGGTGAGGTTACGGCTTCGGCCGCACGGATTCAATCGCGATCCCTGAGGGCCAGCATCGCCGCGAATAGTTCGGGGTCGTCCCACGGCGCGTCCACCGGATAGTCGCGCAAGTAATGGCTGCCTGGATCGCGCAGCCATTCCTGGGGAAAGTGCGCAAAGGTTCGTCCCTCGTCGCCCGCGTCGAGGTCGGTACGCGTGGTCACCGGCGCGCCGTGGAATCCGGCGTAGAACGCGGCAGCGAGATCGATGCCTACCAGCGCCGCAGCATGCGTGCCCGGGGTCACACGCCGGTTGATCTCCAGGAGATAGCTCTCGCCGGTCTTTTCGTCCGCAACGAATTCGATCGCGAACAAACCGCTCATGCCGAAAGCCTTGACGAGCTTCTCGGCGGCCGCGCGCATTTCGGGAACCCGCAGGTACCGCGTTACGGTCGCGGGGCCCATGGGTTCGGGGTGAGCGACGATCTTTTCCCGCGAGACGCCGGCGAGCAGCTTGCCACGCATCGCCGCAATCGTGTGGTGCCTGATGCGGCCGCGGACGTGCGCCTGGACCAGGAGCCGCATGCCGGCGCCTTCGAGATCGAGATCGGCTTTCGCCGAGAGCCGGCCATAGGCTTCCACGAAGGCCTCGCGCGTCGCGACGATCGCGACCCGATCTCCGGCGGCGCCGAAGCTCCGCTTCAGCACGACGTCGAAATTGTGAGCCGCTGCGAACGCCTCGGCCTCGACCGGACCCGTGACGGCGACGAACGGCGGCACGCGAATGCCCAGCGCCTGCGCGGCGGGTGCGAGCAGCGTCTTGTCGATGCTCGTACGGTAATGCTCGGCATCGCCAATCGAGTCGTGAATCAGGCTGGCCAGCTTGAGATGCACGGTCGGGTGCATTCCCGGCGGCGTCGTCAGCACCAGCGTCTGCAGCAGGCGCTGGGCGGTGTCGTCGCAAGCGATGACGAGCCGGGGCGCAACCGCATCGACGGCGGCGGTGAATGCGTTCAGCCACTGCAGTGTGGTGGCGGCGTCCGGAAGATGCCTCACCTCGCCGACAAAGCGGCTCGCCTCCGCCAGCGTGTTCTTCGGGGTCAACAGCGAAAGCGAGAAACCGGCCTTCGCCAGCCGCTCGGGGATGCGCGCCGTGCCGATCCAGCGCGGCACAGTCGAGATCAGCAACGCCGGGGTGGCCATCGCGGGTGGGGTCGTTGATGCGAAGCAACTACTTGACGCTGTCGCCGGCAGGCACTCTCCGGCGCTGCGCATCGTATCACAGGCGAGCCCGGACGGCGGGCGGCGGCGTCAGGACAGCATGTCGGCCCAGATGTTGCGCGCCCAGGCTTGCGCGTCGCTGCCTTCCTCAACGCTCGCCGCGACAGAGACTTCGGTGCGGCCCGCAACCGGCATCATGGTCTTCGCTGCCGCATCGTAGCGGTGAACCGATGCGACGTGCGCGGCCCGCCGGTCGTCGACGAAGCTGTAGCAGAGGCTTTCGATCGACGGCGAGGCATTCACCTCCTCGCCCGCGAGCAGCGCCACGACGGCCGCCGCGCAGATCCTCGCCTGCCGGTTGGCCATCTGTCCCGCTTTCGCCATCAGCGGCGCGGTCTGGATCGCGTCGCCGATCAGGTGGATGCCCGGTTGCACCGTCGACTCGTAGGTGAGGAAGTCCACCTGGCAGAAGCGCGCATTGGCGTTGGCCATCCCGAGCTGCCGTGCGATGGAGCCGGCGCATTGCGGCGGGATGATGTTGAGCACATCCGCTTTCACGTCATCGAACACGAGCTTCGCGGTGAGCGTGCTCGCGTCGACATCGGCAAGCTCGCTCTCGGGACGATAGTCCACGATGCCCTTGTAGCGCTCATTCCATGCCGCCGTGAAGATCTCCTTCTTCGACTGCACTTCGGCGTTGGCGTCGAGGACGATGACCTTGGACCTGGGCTTGCGCGTGGAGAAGTAGAACGCGACCTGGCAGGCGCGCTCGTAGGGCGCCGGGGCGCAGCGGTACGGCATCGTCGGAACGTGGATGACGAACACGCCGCCGTCGCGCATCGCTTCGAGCTGGCGGCGGAGCGCGGTCGTCTGCGGCCCGGCCTGCCAAGCGTGCAGGACCTTTCTCCGTGCTTCGCCATCCGCGAGCGAAGGCACGGCGTCCCACATGAAGTCAATGCCGGGGGAGAGAACGAGGCGGTCATAGGCGAGCATTTCGCCTCCGGCGAGACGGACCTTGCGGGCAACAGGATCGATCGCGACCGCCTCGTCGCGCACGCGCCGCACGCCCCAGCGATCGAGACCCTCGTATGCGACCGTGATGTCGGCGATCTCACGGCTCCCGCCGATGACGAGATTCGACAGCGGGCAGGAGACGAAGGCTTCTTCGCGCTCCACGAGCGCGACGCCGATAGTCCCACGGCTCAGCTTGCGGACGTACTTCGCCGCAGTCGCTCCTCCGTAACCGCCGCCGACCACGACAACTCTTGCGCTCGCAGCGCATGCGGGCCCTGCACCGGCGCCGAGCGCGGCGCCTGCGAGCCATCCCGCGCCAGCGGCAAGAACGTCACGCCGCGATGTCGGCATCGCCAAAAACAACGGGGGCGCTGCGGCCCCCGTTCGCGTGCATCGTGCGTGTCCCGCTCAGGCGACTGCCTCCGGCTCCTCGGGCTGCTTCGCTTCCTCGATGAAGACGAGCTTGACCTTGTCGTCCTCGCCGAGGTCGATCGTCACTTTGCCGCCGCTCGCTAGCCGGCCGAAGAGCAGCTCGTCGGCGAGCGCCTTGCGGATCGTGTCCTGGATCAATCGCGCCATCGGCCGCGCGCCCATCTGCGGATCGAAACCCTTGCGGGCGAGGAATTCCTTCAGGGCGGGCGTGAACGAGGGCTCGACCTTCTTCTCGTGCAACTGGGCTTCCAGCTCGAGCAGGAACTTATCGACGACGCGCAGAATCACCTCGTGATCGAGCGCAGCGAAGGAGATCGTCGCGTCGAGCCGGTTGCGGAATTCCGGCGTGAACATGCGCTTGATCGACTCCATCTCGTCGCCGGCCTGCTTGTTGTCGGTGAAGCCGATCGAGGTCTTCGCGAGCTGATCCGCGCCCGCGTTGGTGGTCATGACGATGATCACGTTGCGGAAGTCGGCCTTGCGCCCGTTGTTGTCGGTGAGCGTCCCGTGGTCCATCACCTGGAGCAGGATGCTGAAGATGTCGGGATGCGCCTTCTCGATCTCGTCGAGCAGGAGCACGCTGTACGGGTGCTTGGTGACTGCTTCGGTGAGCTGCCCGCCCTGGTCGAAGCCGATGTAGCCCGGCGGCGCGCCGATCAGCCGCGAAACGGCGTGCCGCTCCATGTATTCGGACATGTCGAAGCGGATGAGCTCCACGCCGAGGCAGTAGGCGAGCTGGCGCGCGACCTCGGTCTTGCCCACGCCCGTCGGCCCACTGAACAGGAAGTTGCCGATCGGCTTGCGCGGATTGCCGAGCCCCGAGCGGGCCATCCGGATCGCCGCGACCAGCGCGTCGATGGCCGGGTTCTGGCCGAAGACGACGTTCTTCAGGTCGCGGTCGAGGGTCTTCAGCGCATTGCGGTCGTCGGAAGTCACGTTCTTCGCCGGGATTCGCGCGATCTTGGCGACGATCTCCTCGATCTCGCCCTTGCTGATCACCTTCTTCTGCTTCGACTTCGGCAGGATCTTCTGCGCGGCCCCGGCTTCGTCGATCACGTCGATCGCCTTGTCGGGAAGATGCCGGTCGTTGATGAAGCGCGCGGAGAGCTCGGCCGCGGTCGTGAGCGCCGCGGGCGCGTACTTGACGCCATGATGCTGCTCGAAGCGCGACTTGAGGCCTTTCAGGATCTCGACCGTCTCGGCGATCGACGGCTCGGGCACGTCAACCTTCTGGAAGCGCCGCGAGAGCGCATGATCCTTTTCGAAGATCTGCCGGAACTCGCCGTAGGTCGTCGCGCCGATGCACTTCATCGCGCCGGTCGAAAGCGCGGGCTTCAGCAGGTTCGATGCGTCGAGCGTACCGCCCGACGCCGCGCCGGCTCCGATGATCGTGTGAATCTCGTCGATGAACAGGATCGCATTGGGATTGTCACGAAGCTGCTTCAGCACAGCCTTCAAGCGCTGCTCGAAATCGCCGCGATATTTTGTGCCGGCCAATAGCGCGCCCATGTCG
>DATJWL010000161.1:0-75897 GCA_035501215.1 Casimicrobiaceae bacterium | reverse complement strand
GGAGCTCGCCCCGCCGGCACATCTGCTGCGCGAGTTCCCCGCTTCCGAGGTCGCCGTGCGGACAACCTACGAGGCAAGGCAGGCGATCCACCGCGTGCTGCACGGCGCCGACGATCGGCTGCTCGTGGTCGTGGGGCCCTGCTCGATCCATGACTACGACGCCGCGATCGACTACGCCACGCGGCTCGCTTCGCTCAAACGCGAGCTCGCCGATCAGCTGATCGTGGTGATGCGCGTGTATTTCGAAAAGCCACGCACGACCGTGGGCTGGAAGGGCCTCATCAACGATCCTCGTCTCGATGACAGCTTTCGCATCAACGAAGGACTGCGCCTCGCCCGCCGCATCCTGCTCGAGATCAACGAGCTGGAGCTGCCCGCCGGCACCGAGTATCTCGACATGATCACGCCGCAATACATCGCCGATCTCATCGCCTGGGGCGCGATCGGCGCGCGCACGACCGAGAGTCAGGTGCATCGCCAGCTCGCCTCGGGCCTGTCCTGCCCGGTGGGGTTCAAGAACGGGACTGACGGCGACGTGAAGATCGCGGTTGATGCGGTGCGGGCCGCTTCGGCTCCGCACCACTTCCTGTCGGTGACGAAAGGCGGTCACTCCGCGATCGTCAGCACGGCGGGCAACGAAGATTGCCACATCATCCTGCGCGGCGGAGCGACACCCAACTACGACGCAGCGAACGTGGACCGGGTCTGCGGCGAGCTGGGTCACGCCGGACTCGCGGCGCGGGTAATGATCGATTTTTCGCACGCGAACAGCCAGAAGAACTTTGAGCGACAACTCGAGGTCGCACGCGACGTCGCGGGCCAGCTCGCCGGCGGCGAGGACCGCATCGTCGGTGCGATGATCGAGAGCCACATCAATCCCGGCCGCCAGGACCTGATCCCGGGCCAGGCGCTCGCCTACGGGGTCAGCATCACCGACGCCTGCATCGGCTGGGACGCGACTGTGGGCGTGTTGCGCGAGCTGGCCGAAGCGGTGCGCCGCCGGCGGGTCCTGCTCACCGACGCGGCGTAGTGCGCCGCGCGTCGCGCGGCGCGACGCCGAACAAGCCAGTGCAATGGCAGAAGAAATCGAACTCAAGCTGACCGCTCCGCCGGACGCGATCGCTGCCGTGCGCGCGCATCCGGCCGTTTCCGCGGCAAAACGCGGGCCGATGCGGACGACGCAAATGGTCAGCACCTATTACGACACGCCTCAGCGCGAGCTCGAGGCCGCCGGGGTTGCGCTGCGGGTGCGCAAGGCAGGGCGGCATTGGCTGCAGACGGTCAAGGGCGACGGCGCAGCGGCGGCGGGTCTGCATCGTCGCGCCGAGTACGAATGGCGGCTTGATGCGCCCCGCGTCGATGCGGCCAAGCTCGCAGCCACACCGTGGCGCAAGCTCTTCGCGCAACACGCCGGCCGCTGGCGGCCGTTGTTTGCCACCGCATTCCGGCGCAGCGCGCAGCCGCTGGCCTTTCCCGACGGCACGCGCGCCACCCTCTGCCTCGACGTCGGCGAGATCCGCGCCGGCCGCCGGCAGGTGCCGCTGACAGAGATCGAGCTCGAGCTTGGCGAGGGCGATCCCGCCCGGTTGTTCGAGCTAGCCTCCGCGCTCGTGACCGATCTGCCGGCACGTGTGAGCGTCACGAGCAAGGCGAGCCGCGGCTATGCGCTCGCCATGCAGTCTCCCCCCGTTCCGCGACGCGCGCAGGAAGTCCCTCTCGACCCGGACATCGCGGTCGGGATGGCGCTCGCGCGCATCGGCGCCGAATGCATCGCGCAGGTCGAAGCGAACGCGGAGGCGATGCTCGCGAGCGACGATCCGGAGTTCCTGCACCAGCTCCGCGTCGGCTGGCGGCGATTGCGCTCGCTGCTCAAGCTCGCTGGCCTCGTCTCGCCGCCCGAGAAGCTTGCAGCGCTAGGGGAGGAGCTGCAATGGGTCGGCAGCGCACTCGGTCCGGCGCGCGATTACGACGTGTTCGCGACCGAAACCCTGCCTGCCGTCGCCGTTCATTTTCGCGGTCAACGCGAAATCGTCCAGCTTCGGGCGCGGGTAGGGCGCCGCCGCCGCCGTCTGCGCGATGCGGCGCGGGAGCTTCTCGCTTCGGCCCGCTTCCAGCAGTTGCTGCTCGCGCTCGGCGCATTTCTCATCGGCTTGGAGAAGTCGGCGTCTGCGCCGGACGAGATCACGGCGACGCTCGCGCGTGATTGGGTGCGGCCGCTGCTCGACGAGCGCGACCGCAAGCTGCGCAAGCGTACGCGCCATGTGCATCGCCTGGACAGCGGCGAGCGCCACCGCGCCCGCGTGGCGGCGAAGAAGCTGCGTTACGCTGCGGAGTTCTTCAGTCCGCTCTTCCCCGGCAAGCGAGCCGACGAGTACGTGACCGCGCTCTCGAAGCTGCAGGGCGCGCTCGGGCGGCTCAATGACCTCACCGTTGCCGCGCGTCTGCTCGAGGAAACGGTCCCTGCGACCGAGCCACCCGCGCTGGCGCACGCCGTGGGCATCGTCCGCGGCTGGCTCGCCGGCAGCACGGGACCCGAGCTCAAACGCCTGCGCGTGGCGAGGCGCCGTTTCGCACATTGCTCGCCGTTCTGGGAGTAACAGGCTAGGACGGGCGATGCTCGAATCGGCGGAAATCGGTCATCGCATCGCGAAGCGTGTCTACCAACGCGAAGAGCCGAAGCTCCGCGATGCACTGCTCAATGCCCAGTTCGATCTCTCGCAGTCCGCGCGTGGGCCGGTCCTGCTCGTGATCTCCGGGGTGGAAGCCGGCGGCCGCGGCGAGACCGCGAACAAGCTCACCGAGTGGATGGATCCGCGGCACATTCACGTCGTGGCCTTCGGTCCGCGCACGCCGGAGGAATCGGCGCACCCGGCACCGTGGCGCTATTGGCGCGCGCTGCCGCCCAAGGGCAAGCTCGGCATCTTCATGAACGCCTGGTACAACGAGGTGGCGCTCGGGCACGTGCGCGGGGATAGCAGCCGGGCTGAGCTGCATGCACGCTTGCAATCGATCCGACAGCACGAGCAGATGCTGACCGACGAAGGCATCGTGCTGCTCAAATTCTGGATCCACCTCTCGCGCGAGGAGCAGAAGAAGCGATTGAAGGCGCTCGACCGCGATCCGCGCACGAGCTGGCGCGTCACTCGCGCGGACTGGAAGGCGTATCGCGTCTACAACCGCTCGCACGACCTCTGGGAGCACCTGCTGCGAGAGACTTCGACCGGCGAGGCGCCGTGGTACGTCATCGAGGGAGCGGACGAACACTACCGCTATCTGACTGTCGGCAAGATCCTCCTCAAGGCGATGCGCGCCACGCTCGTCGCGAAGACCACCGCGGTGAAGCACCTGTCGACGCCGCCCGCGCCATCGGTCATCGACAACGTCAAGCTGATCCGCGACCTCGACTTGACGCAGCGGCTTACGCGCAAGCAATACGATGCCGCCCTCGAAAAATACCAGGGCCGGCTTGCCCAGCTCACGCGGCACAAGCGCTTCGCCAAGCACTCGCTGGCGCTGGTGTTCGAGGGGGTCGACGCCGCCGGCAAGGGTGGCGCGATCCGCCGGGTGACGGGCGCACTCGACGCGCGCCAGTACCTGACGGTGCCGATCGCCGCTCCGAGCGACGAGGAGCGCGCGCACCCGTACCTGTGGCGCTTCTGGAAGGCGACTCCGCGGTGCGGCGGCATCGTCATCTTCGATCGATCCTGGTACGGCCGCGTGCTGGTCGAGCGGGTCGAAGGCTACAGCAGCGTCGCCGACTGGATGCGCGCCTACGGCGAGATCAACCAGTTCGAGGAACAGCTCGTCGATCACGGCGCCATCGTGGTCAAGTTCTGGCTACAGGTGAGCCAGGAGGAGCAGCTCAGGCGCTTCAAGGCGCGCGAGCGCACGTCGTTCAAGCGCTTCAAGATCACGCCCGACGATTGGCGCAACCGCAGGAAGTGGAATGACTATGAACGCGCGGTGTGCGACATGGTCGATAGAACAAGCACCGAGATTGCCCCGTGGACCGTGGTCGAAGCCGAGGACAAGTATTTCGCGCGCGTGAAGGTGCTGAGAACGATCGTCAACCGTCTGAAGGAAGCGCTCCGATGACGCGCGTCAACGGCATCTACCTCGCGCCGGGTTGGCTGCCGGGCGGACACGCGCAGACGATCTACGCCGCGCTCAGGCGCCGCCCCGAGATCCATTACCGACGTCAGCGCATCGACACCCCCGACGGCGATTTCGTCGACTTCGACTGGCTCGACGTCGACGGTCCTGCCGGCGACGCGACGCCGGTGGTCGTGCTCTTCCACGGGCTCGAAGGCAGCTCCTGGTCGCACTACGCGCTCGCGCTCATGAGCGAGCTTTCGGCGGTCGGGTGGCGCGGCGTCGTCCCTCATTTCCGTGGCTGCAGCGGCGAGCCGAACCGCCTGCCACGCGCGTACCATTCGGGCGACTACGCCGAGGTGGGCTGGATGCTCGCATCCGTTCGCACGCGCGTGCCTTTCGCTCCGCTCTTCGCTGTCGGTGTCTCGCTTGGCGGCAGCGCGCTCCTGAACTGGCTCGGTCGCGAGGAAGGGCGCGCGGCGTCGATCCTCACCGCTGCGGCGGCGGTGTCCACCCCGCTCGATCTCAAGGCGGCAGGCACCGCGATCGACATCGGGCTGAACCGCATCTACTCGCGCTATTTTCTCCGGACGCTGGTCCCCAAGGCGCTGCAGATGGCAGCGCGCTTCCCCGATCTCCTCGATCCCGCGGCGATCGGCCGGGTCGCATCGATGTACACTTTCGACGAGGCGGTGACTGCGCCTCTTCACGGCTTCGCGGGAGCGAGCGACTACTGGACACGTGCGAGCAGCAAGCCGTGGCTCGCGGGGATCGCAGTGCCCACCCTCGTGCTCAACGCGCGCAACGATCCGTTCATCCCCGCGTCCTCGCTGCCGTCGCGCGCCGAGGCTAGCGCGGCGGTCACGCTTGAGCAGCCCGAGCACGGCGGCCACGCCGGCTTCCCGCACGTCGCCGGCCGCCTCGATTGGCTGCCGCAGCGCATACTGAGATTCTTTCAGGCTTCGTGATGCTTCCCGCCGAGATCTTCAAGGCCTACGACATCCGCGGCATCGTCGGCAAGACGTTCACACCGGGGGTCGTGCGCGCGGTCGGGCAGGCGCTCGGTACGCTCGCGCAGGAGCGCGGCCGCGATACGCTCGTGATCGGCCGCGACGGCAGGCTCTCGGGGCCGGAGCTCGCGCGCGCGCTCGGCGACGGGATCCGTGCGAGCGGATCGAACGTGATCGACATCGGCATGGTGACCACACCGATGAGTTACTTCGCGGCGCACGAGCTCGGCACCCAATGCGCGGCGATGGTGACCGGCAGCCATAATCCGCCCGACTACAACGGGCTCAAGATGGTGATCGCCGGGGACACGCTCTCAGGCGACGACATCCAGGCGCTGAAGCATCGCATCGAAGCGGGGAATCTGCGCAGCGGCAGCGGCGCCTCGCGCACAACGGACATCGCTCCGGCTTATTACAAACGCATCGTCGGCGACGTGAAGCTCGCTCGCCCGCTCAGGATCGCGGTCGATTGCGGCAACGGCGTGGCCGGCGCGTACGCGCCGGAGCTTTTCCGCCGCCTCGGTTGCGAAATCACGGAGCTCTTCTGCGAGGTCGACGGACATTTTCCGAACCACCATCCCGACCCCTCTCAGCCGAAGAACCTGCAGGATCTGATGGAGTGCCTGCGCACCACCGACAACGAGCTCGGGTTCGCCTTCGACGGCGACGGCGATCGTCTCGGGGTCGTCACCAAGGACGGGCACATCATCTATCCCGACCGCCAGCTCATGCTCTTCGCCGCCGACATGCTGGCGCGCAATCCCGGCGCGATCGTCATCTACGACGTCAAGTCGACGCGCAATTTGAAGCCCTGGATCGCCGAGCGCGGCGGCGTGCCGCTGTTGTGGAAGACGGGGCATTCGCTGATCAAGCGTAAGATGAAGGAATCGGGCGCGCTTCTCGCCGGCGAAATGAGCGGGCACGCGTTCTTCAAGGAGCGATGGTACGGCTTTGACGACGGCCTCTACGCAGGGGCGCGGCTGCTCGAGATCCTGTCGCGCGAGCGCGATCCGTCGGCGACCCTCGCGGCGCTGCCCGAAAGCGTATCGACCCCCGAGCTCAACGTCGCCGTCGGCGACGAATCGCCGCACGCCCTGATTGAGCAGCTCGCGGCGAATGCGCAATTCCCGGGCGCGGCCGACGTGATACGCATCGACGGCCTGCGCGTCGAATACGACGACGGCTTCGGCCTCGCGCGCGCCTCGAACACGACGCCGGTGATCGTGCTGCGCTTCGAAGGGGAGAGCGAACCGGCGCTCAAGCGCATCCAGGGCGAATTCCGCCGGGCGTTCGCCGCGGCGCTGCCCGCTGTCAAGCTGCCGTTCTGATCACTTCAGCCACGCGGAGCAATCCCACCCGAGGAGCCGCTCCAGCTCGACGATCTCGTCCCGGTACACCTCGACGAGATAGCTCTTCTCCTCGTCGCTCATGGTCGTGTCGTACTCGCGGGCGTGGAGGGTTTTCGGCGTAACCGAGGGAAACGGGTCAATGTCAAGGAATGCCGCTATGCGGCCGAGAACCTCATTCGGATCGACGAGCAGCTCCTCGCTCTTGAAGACCAGCGTCTGCTCGACCGGAAAGTAGCGCCACACGCGTTTGAGCTGCTGCGCGTAGAAGCCGCGCTCGACATAGGCATGACGCTTCGCTTGCGTGGGGCGCTTTCTCAGCCGTTCCGGCTCGGCGCGAAGCGCTTCGCGGAAGGCCAGCGGTTCGACCCAGGCCTGGCGCACCATGTTCCAGTGCGAAAAGGCGCGCGTAATCGGGTTGCGCAGCACCATGATGAGTTTCATCGCCGGGTTGTAACGGGCTATCCGCTCCACGGCCGGCGGCCAGTACATGTACGCAGGCGTTGCCTCTCCCAGCAAGCGCTGCGGAGCATGTGGATCGAAGCGCGCATGATAGGGCGCATAGTCCACCGGCTCGATCATGAAGAACCGTTCCGTATCGAAGAAGTGCATCTCCTTCTGCATCGAAGGCGAGAACAATGAGTTTAGGGTCGGCAGGCACAGCTCCCGGTGCTCGCGCAGGTAAGCGTCGAGCGTGGAAGTACCGCTCTTTTGCGCGCCGGCGACGACGAAGCTCACGCGGTCGAGGATGGCAGGTCGCTGTGCGACCGGTGCATCCGTGCGAGCAGAGAAGGTCGGAGTCACCATCAGCCCTTGCTCAATAGGCAATGCCGAGGCGGCGATAGACGAAGCCAAGCAGCCACGCCGGCCCGACGAGGAAGAAGCGAACGTCTTCGACGAACGCCGGCCGACGTCCCTCGATCGCGTGACCGATGAACTGCCCGATCCAGGCAGCGACGAAAACAGCTGCCGAAACGATCAGGACCTGCGACCCGAGTAGCGGCAGCGGATAGAGCATCGCAGCGAGCACCGCCAGCATGCCCAGCGCCAGCGGCACCGACAGCCATAGGTAGAACGCGACCGACGCGGCGATCGCCACATATGCCGCGAGCGGCGAAAGCCACCAGAGCACGCCAAGCACGCTCCACACGATGAGCGGGACGCAGATCCAGTGGATCGCCTTGTTTGCGCGCTGGCGATGAAATTCCTCGTAGCGCTCGAAAAGCAGAGTAATCGTCCGCGTCATGGCGTATAGATGCGACCCACCGCTGCAGGCTTGCATGGTGTCACGCCGGCGCGAAGCCGTCCAGCCGAGCGCCTGCGCTATACTTTGCTGCCAAAACCCGCAGAATTCGACTCTCGGCCGCTGCGCGCGAACCGGCAAACCCCTCTTCGACGTGCCGCGGCACGCAAGCCGCTACCGATCTTCCGGAGGAACCATGACCCAACTCGCCTCGTCTCTCGTCCGCTGTATCGCCACGCTCGCGCTCACCGTGATGCCCGCAGTGGCGGCCGCGCAATTCGTCAACGTGCTGACGGGAGGCACGAGTGGCGTCTACTATCCGCTCGGCGTTGCGCTCGCCAACAACATCGGCAAGGCGATGCCTAACGTCAAGACCTCGGTGCAGGCGACCAAGGCTTCGGTCGAGAACCTCAACCTGCTGCAGGCTGGGCGCGGCGAGATCGCCTTCACGCTCGGCGATTCGCTCTCCGACGCGTGGAAGGGCAACGAGGAAGCTGGCTTCAAGACTCCGCTCAAGAAGCTGCGCGGCATCGCGGCGATCTACCCAAATTACATCCAGATCGTCGCCCGCGCCGATGCCGGGATCAAGACGCTTGCCGACCTCAAGGGCAAGAGCGTGTCGGTGGGTGCGCCGAAATCGGGCACCGAACTGAACGCGCGCGCGATCTTCGCCGCGGCCGGACTGTCGTACAAGGACTTCTCCAAGGTCGAGTACCTGCCCTTCGGCGAGAGCGTCGAGCTGATGAAGAACCGGCAGATCGACGTGACGCTGCAATCCGCCGGCCTCGGCGTGTCCTCCCTGCGCGATCTCGCGGCTTCGATCGACATCGTGGTCGTGCCGATTCCGCCGGATGTGGTCAAGAAAACCAACGATCCGGCGTATCTGTCGGCGCCGATCCCGGCTAATACCTATCGTGGGCAGACAACCGACGTGCCTGCCGCCATCGTGCAGAACTATCTCGTCACGCACGAAGGGGTGAGCAATGACATCGTCTACGGCATGACCAAGGCGCTGTGGACCGGGCTCGATTCGCTCGTCGCCGCGCACTCGGCCGCCAAGGCGATCGAGCTGAAGCATGCGCTTGACGGGATGCCGGTGCCGCTGCATCCGGGCGCCGAGAAGTACTACAAGGAGGTCGGGCTGATCAAGTGACGCGGATGTCCAAGAGCAAGACGCGAAGCGTCGCGGCGATTGGAGACAGCCGCGTCATCCCGGGCGACCCCGGACTTGATCTGGGGGAGGCCCGGGATCCAGTGTCGTCGTAAGAATGCCAAAGTCACTGGATTCCCGCGTACGCGGGAATGACGAAACGGCAGTCCGCCCGGAGGCGCCCGAAGCCGCGTTCGACGAGACCGGCGTCAAGCGCGAGCTGACCGGTTTCGCGTGGAAGGTCGTCGCAGGCGCGGCGCTCGCCTTCTCGACCTATCAGCTCGTCATCGCGGGCTTGAGCCCGCTGTCGAGCATTGTCACGCGCTCGCTCCACGTCGGTTTTCTGCTGCTGCTCGCCTTCCTGGTCTACCCAGTTAACCGGCGCGCAAACCGTCACGCCATTGCATGGTACGACGCACTCCTCGCTACGCTCGGCTTTGCCCTCGCGTTCTATCACTGGATATTCGAGGCCGATCTCATCCAGCGCTCGGGCGAGCCGACGATCGCCGATCTCCTCGTAGGGACGATCGTCGTCGTGCTCGTCTTCGAGGCGGTGAGGCGCGTGCTGGGGCTGGCGCTCCCGATCGTCTGTGGCGCCTTCCTCGCCTACGGCCTCTTCGGCCAGTACCTGCCGCTCGTGATCGCGCATCGTGGCTATGGCTTCGATCAGATCGTCGGCCAGCTCTACCTCGGCACCGAGGGCATCTACGGCATCCCGACACTGGTGTCGGCGACCTACATATTTCTTTTCATCCTGTTCGGGTCGTTTCTCGAGCACGCGGGGATGATCAACCTCTTCAACAACATCGCGCTCGGCTTCGTCGGGCACGCGCGCGGCGGACCGGCGAAGGTGGCGGTGATCTCCTCCGGCATGATGGGCATGATCAGCGGATCCGGTATCGCCAACGTGCTCACCGTCGGCCAGTTCACGATCCCGCTGATGAAGCGTTTCGGCTACACGCCGATCTTCGCCGGCGCGGTCGAAGCGACCTCGAGCATGGGCGGGCAGATCATGCCGCCGGTGATGGGCGCGGTCGCCTTCATCATGGCGGAGACGCTCAACGTGCCGTACGTCACCATCGTCAAGGCAGCGGTGATTCCGGCCATCCTGTACTACCTCACCGCGTTCACCATGGTGCACCTGGAAGCCGGGCGCAAGGGCCTGCACGGGCTGCCGAAGGATCAGTGCCCGAATCCATGGCGCGCGATCCGAGACAAGTGGTACCTGATGCTCCCGCTCGCGGTGCTGGTGTTCATGCTCTTCGACGGCTTCACGCCTATGTTTTCGGGCATCGTCGGACTGGCGCTCACCGCGGCGCTCATCCTTGGCGTGGGCATCGCCGCGGGATTCCGGTCGATGCTCTTTCGCATCGTCTTCTGGATCGTGCTCGGCCTCGCCACCGCGAGCTTCTTCCGATACGGAATCTGGCCGATCATCGCCATGATCGCGATCCTCGTCGGAGTGAACTTCGCGATCAAGGGCGGGCGCGTGACGCTCGCGGTGATGCGCAACAGCATGATCGATGGCGCCAGGCAGGCGGTCGCGGTCGGTCTCGCCTGCGCCATCGTCGGCGTCATCATCGGCGTGCTGACGCTCACCGGCGCGGCGTCGAATTTCGCGAGCTTCGTGCTCGACGTCGGGTCGAAGAGCCTGTTCCTGTCGCTGTTCCTCACCATGGCGGTGTGCCTCGTGCTCGGCATGGGTATCCCGACGATTCCAAATTACATCATCACCAGCGCCATTGCCGCGCCAGCTCTTTACACGCTCAAGGTGCCGCTGATCGTGTCGCACATGTTCGTGTTCTACTTCGGCATCATGGCGGATCTCACGCCGCCGGTCGCGCTGGCGGCCTTTGCCGCGGCCTCCATCGCCAAGGCTTCGCCGATGCGGATCGGCTGGAAGGCGACCCACATCGCGATCGCCGGCTTCGTCATTCCGTACATGGCGGTCTACGCTCCGGCGCTAATGCTGCAGGCAGGGACATTGCTCGACACGGCCTATGTCGTGTTCAAGGCAATCGTCGCGATCGTGCTCTGGGGCGGGGCGGCGACTGGTTACCTGCGCGCGCCGCTCAACTGGGCGGAGCGCATCGTCGCGACGATCGCGGCGTTTCTGCTCGTCGTGGCGATCCCCTGGACCGACGAAGCGGGATTCGCACTCGCCGCCGCATTCATTGCCTGGCACTTCTGGCGCACGCGGCCGGCAAAGGCATCCACGACGGCCTGACACGTGAATGCTGAAGCGATCTGTCTCCTTGTCGCCGGCGTGATACGAGCGACCGTGCCCGCGTCCGAGTTCACGCTGGCGTGGGAGCACTCGGTCGAGAAAACGCGCTGGGAGGAGCGCTATCGCATTGAGGGCGACCGGCTCGCACTGGTCGAGGCGAGTGTGGCGGGTAGTGGCGCCGGGATGGACCCCGCACCCGGCGCGCGTTTCGCCAACGGCCGGTGGAGTTGGCGCCCTGCGCTTGCACCGCTGCCTGTGTTACGACTCGCGGCCTCGGATTACACGCGCGATTACGAGCTATGCTGGAACGGCCACTGTTCCCCGCTCGAGAGCTTGCTTGGATCCGCAGTCGGGAACCGAAGGGTCGAGCTGAAGGCATGCGCCGTCACAGCCTCGACCGCTCGATAGCCTGGCGTGTGCGTCGCGGCCCTCAACCTCGCGCGCTGCTCCGCCTCAACCCGCTCCGGAGAGTCTCGGGTCGCGCGGCGCGCGCCGCTCGATCGCGCTCACGTGCGTCGGGAATGCCCCGAGCTTGCGGTCGAGGAAGAAGTTGCGCAACGTCCGCGTGATCGTGCGGAACGCGATCTCGCTCCACGGCACTTCGTTCTCGTCGAAGAGCCGCACCTCGATGCTCTCCGGTCCGGGACCGAAGCCGAGATCGAGCAGCCGCGACCGGAACATCACGTAGATCTGATTGATGTGCGGCAGGCTGATCATCGTGTACAGGGACCCGACCTCGACCCGCGCGCGGGCTTCCTCCTCGGTCTCACGCGCGGCGCCGGCGAAGATCGTCTCGCCGTTCTCGAGAAAACCCGCCGGCAGCGTCCACAAGCCCAGTCGCGGCTCGATCGCGCGCTTGCACAGCAGCACCTGCTCTCCCCAGACCGGCAGGCAGCCGACGACGACCTTCGGGTTCTGGTAGTGGATGGTGCCGCAATTCGAGCAGACGTAACGGGGCAGCGTATCTCCCTCCGGAACGCGGTGCTCGAGCGCGGACGACCCGCAGTTGCTGCAGAACTTCACGGGCGGATGAAGTTGTCGCGATAGAACTTCAGCTCGTCGATCGATTCGTAGATGTCGGCGAGCGCTTCGTGCTTGCCCTGCTTCACCCAGTTCGTCGCGATGTCGGGCTTCCAGCGGCGGCACAGCTCCTTGATCGAGGATACGTCGAGGTTCCGGTAGTGGAAGTAGTCCTCGAGCGCGGGCATCCAGCGGGCGAGGAAGCGCCGATCCTGGCAGATCGTGTTGCCGCACATTGGCGAAGCTCGCGGCGGCACGTGCTCACGCAGGAAGGCCAGTAGCTGCTGCTCTGCGCCTGCTTCGTCGAGCGTCGACGCGCGCACCCGGTCGGTCAGGCCGGTGCGCGCGTGCGTCGACTGGTTCCACGAGTCCATCCCGGCGAGCGTGACGTCGTCCTGATGCACGACCCGCACCGGCGCCTCGGCCACCGTCGCGAGCGCGTTGTCGGTGATGACGAGCGCCACTTCGATGATGCGATCGGTCTCCGGCTTGAGCCCCGTCATCTCCATGTCGATCCAGATGAGGCGGTTGGGGTCCTGGGGCATCGCGGAAGCGTAAAATGGAGGCTCGATGGCGTGGTGCTGCTATTTTCGCACACTCGCTCGCGCGCCTCGCCTATCGGACCGATGACTCCCGAACTGTTCACCACGCTCTTCCTTGGCGCACTCGCGGTCTCTGTCGGGCTGCAGCTCTGGCTCGCCGCGCGGCAGCGGCGCCACGTCCTGGCGCATCGCGATGCGGTACCTGCTCACTTCGACCAGCGGATCAGTCTCGCCGCGCATCGAAAGGCCGCCAACTACACGGTCGCCCGCAGCCGATTCGCGATGGTGGAGATACTGGTCGACGCGATCGTGCTGTTGTTGCTGACCCTGGGCGGCGGGCTCGCCTGGCTCGCGAACTTCACCGCGACGCTGCCGGTGCCGCCGCTCTTCCGCGACGTGGCGCTGGTCATCGCGGTCGCACTGATCGCAGGGACGCTGTCGCTGCCGCTCGCGTGGTATCGCATCTTCGTGCTCGAGCAGCGCTTCGGTTTCAACCGGACGACGCTCTCGCTCTGGATCGCCGATGTGGTCAAGGGCGCGCTGATCGGCGCAGCGCTGGGCGTGCCGCTGCTGACGCTCGTGCTCTGGCTCATGGGGCGCGCCGGCACGTGGTGGTGGCTCGGCGCGTGGATCGCCTGGGTAGCCTTCCAGGCGCTGGTCCTCGTGCTCTATCCGACGGTGATCGCGCCGCTCTTCAACACCTTCCGGCCGCTCACCGATGCTGGCGTGCGCGAGCGGATCGAGCGGCTCCTCGCGCGCTGTGGCTTCGCCGCCAAGGGGCTGTTCGTGATGGACGGATCGAAGCGAACCGCGCACGGCAACGCCTACTTCACCGGCTTCGGCGCTGCCCGCCGCATCGTCATCTTCGATACGCTGATCGAGCGACTCGCCCCCGACGAAATCGAAGCGGTGCTCGCGCACGAACTGGGACACTTCAAGTTGCGCCATGTGCTGAAGCGCGCCGCATGGTTCGCGCTCGGCAGCCTCGTGCTCCTCGCCGTGCTGGGCTGGCTCGTCGGCGAGCCGTGGTTCTACGCGGGGCTGGGGGTGCCCGGTCCCGCGCCGCGCTACGGCGTCGCGCTGGTGCTCTTCATGCTCGCGCTGCCGGTGTTCACCTTCATCGCCACCCCGCTCGCCGCGTCGTATTCGCGGCGCCACGAGTACGAAGCCGACCAATATGCCGCCGGGCACGCGTCGGCGCAGGCGCTCGTTGAAGCACTGGTGAAACTCTACGAGGACAACGCCAGCACCTTGACGCCGGATCCGCTCTACTCCGCCTTCTACGACTCGCACCCGCCGGCCTCGGCGCGCATCGCGCGGCTCGAATCGGCGCCCGCGTAAAACGCACCGCATCGATCCTTTCGCCATGAGCCCGGAACTCGCCGCCTTATCCGCCCTCGACGGTCGCCCCGGCGCGCCCCTGCTCTCCGCTGCCGAGCTGCAGCAACGCATGAAAGCGCTCGCCGGGTGGTCGCACGCCGACAAGCGTCTCACCAAGACGTTCAAGTTCGGCAACTATTACGAGACGATGGCTTTCGTCAACGCGATCGCCTACATCGCGCACCGGCAGGATCATCATCCCGACCTGTCGGTGCATTACAACCGCGTCGAAGTCGTCTACTCGACGCACGATGCCGGCGGTGTGACGCTCAACGACTGCATTTGCGCGGCGAAGGTCGAGGCGCTGGCGGGCGCCTAGTCCATTGCGAGTGCCTTCGCTGCCCGCGCTTCACCGCGCGGAAGCGGCGGAGGCATGGCGGGCGCCGATGCGCCGCGTCGACCGTCACGGGTGGTGCGGCGAGGGAGATCGTGTGTTGACGACCGAAGCCGCACCGGGACCCGTAGGTTGACGATTGCGGCGAGGGCGCCTGACGAGCCTCCGCCGCGAATCAGCTCAATCGGCGCCGAGCCGCGGCGGCGCACCGCGCGGCGGCGAGGGCGCTCGACAGGCCTGCGCCGCTTCCTACGGCGCCCAGTACGCGAGCGTGAGCAGCAGCACGAGCGCGAGCCAGACGAGGAGCGCGCGCCAGACGAGGCCGACCGCACTGGGCAGGACGTCAGCGTCGGCAGGCTCGCCGATCCCGAGCTCCGGGCGAAACTCCGGCTCGCCCGTTGGGCTGGTCACCGGCCCGCCGATGATCGCGCCCAGCGCGCCGGCCCCGCTCGCGAGCAGAATGCCGCCGTGACGCGAGGCCCATTGCTTCGCCTGCGTGCGCCAGCAGTAGATCGCGTCCTCGAAATCGCCGACGACGGCGAAGGTGATCGCGGTGAGACGAATCGGCGGCCAGTCGAGCCAGTACAGGAACCGCTGCGCGGGCCGTCCGAACTCGCGCAAGTCGTGACCCATCGGCGTCGCCGCATCGCCGCGCCAGCGCTCGGCAAGCAGGACGGTGAGCCGATAGAGCACTGCGCCGCCTGGTCCAGGAACCACAAGGAACCAGAACAGCGTTCCGAATACATGCCGGTACGAATCCTCGAGCCCCTGCTCGATCGCGAGCTTGGGGATTTCTTCGGCGGTGACCCCGCTTGCATCGGTGCCGCGCCACGATGCGAGCTTCCGGCGCGCCCCGATCGCATCGCCGGCCTTGAGCGCGTCGGCGACCGCGGTGAAGGCATGGCTGAAGTGACGGAAACCGACGAGCACGTAGAGCACCGCTACATTCCAGGCAACGCCGAGCAGCGGATGGATTGCGTCGAGCGCGAAATACACGGCGGCCGCGACTGCGACCGGCGGAACGAGCGCGAGCGCCGCGGCGATCGCGCCCTGGTCCGCCCTGCCGCCGTTGAAGCGCTGTTCTAGGACTTTGGCGTAACGGACGAAAGCCCGCTGCACGCCCGCGCGCCAGCCGAACGCGCGCCATTGCTCGAGCCCGAGCGCAGCGATCACGGCGAGCAAGTTCATCGGCGAAAAATCAGGTTCGCAGCTCCGCGCGGTCGCGGAACTGCTCGAGCGCTTCGGGATTGGCCAGCGCCTCGACGTTCTTCACCGCTTCGCCGTGCACGACGTGGCGCACCGCCAGCTCAACGATCTTTCCGCTCTTGGTGCGCGGAATGTCGGTCACCTGCACGACCTTGGCAGGAACGTGGCGCGGCGTCGTGTTGACGCGGATTTGTCGCTTGATCTTGTCGATCAACGGCTCGTCGAGGGTGACTCCCTCGCGCAGCCGAACGAAGAGCACCACGCGCACGTCGCCGATCTCGCCGGGCGGCCAGGTCTGGCCGATGACAAGCGCCTCGACCACCTCGTCGAGCTGCTCGACCTGCCGGTAGATCTCCGCCGTGCCGATACGCACGCCCCCCGGGTTGAGCGTCGCGTCGGAGCGTCCGTAGATGATCATGCCGTCGTGCTCGGTGATCTCGACGTAATCGCCGTGACACCAGACGTTGGGGAAGCGCTCGAAGTACGCTGCGTGATAGCGCGCCCCGTCCGGGTCGTTCCAGAATCCGATCGGCATCGACGGGAACGCCTCGGTGCACACGAGCTCGCCGCGCAGCTTGCTCCCCGCGGGGAGCGGCTTGCCATTCTCGTCGTAAGCCTCGACCTTCATGCCGAGTGCGCGGCATTGCAGCTCGCCCCGCCAGACCGGCCGCGTCGGACAACCGAGCGCGAAGCAGGACATGATGTCCGTTCCGCCGGAGATCGACGACAGGCAGACGTCCTTCTTGATGCACTCGTAGACGTACTCGAAGCCTTCGTGTGACAACGGGCTTCCAGTCGAGAGCAGCGCGCGCACGCTCGAGAGGCGGTAATCCTTGCGCGGCTCGAGTCCGGATTTCTTGAGCGCGTCGAGGTACTTCGCCGACGTGCCGAAGTGCGTCATCCGCTCCTCGTCGGCGTAGTCCCACCGGATTCTTCCGTCACGCACGAACGGCGAGCCGTCGTAGAGGAGCAGCGTCGCGTCCGAGGCGAGGGCGGTGGCGAGCCAGTTCCACATCATCCAGCCGCAGGTCGTGAAGAAGAACAGGCGATCGCCAGGCTTGATATCGCAGTGCAGGCGATGCTCCTTCAGGTGCTGCAGCAGCGTGCCACCGGCGCCGTGCACGATGCATTTCGGCACGCCGGTCGTTCCCGACGAATACAGGATGCACAGCGGATGATCGAATGGCAGCCGCGCAAAGGCGATGGGCCCGGGCGCGAACGGCGCGACGAAATCGCGCCACCACGCGGCGTGCGCGACCGTTTCCAGGCTCGCCTTCGGCCCGCCGCTCTCCTGCAGATTGGGTACGACGACCACGCGGCGAAGCGACGGCAGCCGCTTGGCGATCTCGGCAACCTTGTCGAGGATCGGTTGCGCCTTGCCGTTGTACCAGTAGCCATCGACGGTAAAGAGCACCTTGGGCTCGATCTGCCCGAAGCGGTCGAGCACCCCCTGCACTCCGAAGTCGGGCGAAGCGGAAGAAAATACCGCGCCCATGCTCGAAGCGGCCAGCATGGCGACGATCGCCTCGGGCATGTTGGGGATGTAGGCCGCAACGCGGTCGCCCGCCTTTACTCCTGCGGCTCGCAGGGCCTGCGCCACGCGCGACACTTCGGCGCGAAGCTCGGCCTGCGACACGCGCCGCTTCATCTTGTCTTCGCCCCAGAACACGAACGCATCCGCGCGATCGTTGGCAGCGCCGCGCGCGAGCAGGTTCTCGGCGAAGTTGAGCCTGGCGTCTGGGAACCATTGCGCGCCGGGCATCTTGTCCCCGTCGACGAGCACACGCGCGCCCGGCTCGCCGATCACTCCGCAATAATCCCAGAATTCGCGCCAGAATGCCGGGCGCTCCTCGACCGACCAACGCCAGAGCGCCGTGTAGTCGGGGAGCTTCACGCCGTGTTTCGCTGTGACGCGCGCGGCGAACGCAGTCAGGTTCGCCTGTGCAATGCGCTCAGGCGAGGGGCGCCATAACAGTTCACTCATGCTGCTCTTCACTCCAACAAAAGGGGCAGGCTCGATTTTTGTAGATCATCTTCTCGCCGACCTGTGCAACCGAAATTCGAGCGTGGCCCTTTTTTCAGGCGCGCTCGAGCATCGAGCGCAGCGAGTCGGGCAAGGGCATCGAGCGTCCGGTCTTGCGGTCGATCCACACCATCTTGGCCGAGCCTTCGGCGTAGCGCTTCGCATTCATCGAGATCTCGTAGTGCGAGCCGAAGCTGCTGCGGCCGAGCTCGCCGAGGAACATCTTCACCTCGAGGTCGCCCGGGTAGACCAGCGGCTCGAGGAAGGTGCAGCTCGCATTGATGATGACCGGGCCCTGTTCCGCGTAAGGCGCGGTGTCGATCTTTTTCGCGAAGGCGTAGAACCACTCGATGCGCGCCTGCTCCATGTAGCGGAAGTACACGGTGTTGTTGACGTGCCCCATCGCGTCCATGTCGCCCCAGCGCAGCGGCATGTGCGTCGTGTGCACCAGCTTGCGGGGATGCGACATCGGGAAGGCGGCGCGGAAAACGCAATTATAATGGCAGCCGGCTCGAACTCGTGGTGATGCCCATGCCGCGCGAAACGATGGAATACGACGTGGTGATCATCGGCGGCGGGCCGTCCGGACTGGCCGCCGCGATCCGTCTGAAGCAGCTCGCCGCCAAGCACGGTCGCGAAGTCGGCGTGTGCGTGCTGGAGAAGGGCTCCGAGGTCGGTGCGCACATTCTCTCCGGCGCCGTCGTCGACCCGCGTGGGCTCGCCGAGCTCTTTCCCGACTGGCAGGCGAAAGGCGCGCCGCTCGCAACCCCGGTGACCGATGACCGGTTCCTCGTTCTCTCCGAATCGCGCGCGCGGCGTCTGCCGAACTGGATGCTGCCGCCGCTGATGAGCAATCACGGCATGTACATCGCGAGCCTCGGCAACGTCTGCCGCTGGCTCGCGCAGCAGGCCGAGTCGCTGGGCGTCGAGATCTACGCCGGATTCCCCGCCGCGGAGGTACTCTACGACGAGCAGGGCGCGGTGCGAGGGGTGGCGACCGGTGACATGGGCGTCGCGAAGGACGGCTCGCACAAGAGCGGGTACCAGCCGGGCATGGAGCTGCTCGCGAAATACACGCTCTTCGCCGAGGGCTGCCGCGGCTCGCTGTCGCAGGAGTTGATGGCGAGATACAAGCTGCGCGAGGGCGTCAGCCCGCAGGTCTACGGCATCGGACTCAAGGAACTGTGGCAGGTTGCGCCGGAGAAGCACCAGCGCGGGCTGGTCGTGCACACGCAGGGCTGGCCGCTCGACTCGCGCACGGGAGGAGGATCGTTCGTCTACCACTTCGACGAGAACCTCGTCTCGATCGGCTTCGTCGTTCATCTCAATTACCAGAACCCGCACCTGTCGCCCTACGACGAGTTCCAGCGCTTCAAGACCCATCCCGCGATTCGCGGCACGCTCGAAGGCGGCAAGCGCGTCGGCTACGGTGCGCGCGCCATCAACGAGGGCGGGCTGCAGTCGGTACCGAAGCTCGTCTTTCCCGGCGGCGCGCTCATCGGCTGCAGCGCGGGTTTCGTCAACCTGCCGCGCATCAAGGGATCGCACAACGCGATTAAGACCGGCATGCTCGGGGCCGAAGCGGCATTCGCGGCGCTCGGCGAGGGTCGCGCGCACGACGAGCTGACCGCATATCCCGAAGCGTTCCGGAAATCATGGGCGTACCGGGACCTGTACAAGGTGCGCAATGTCAAGCCCGGGCTGAAATGGGGGCTGTGGCCGGGCACGCTGCACGGCGGCATGCACATGTGGCTGAACGATCTCGGCCTCGGCTTCCTCGTTCCGTGGACGCTTAAGCACGCCAAGGCGGATAACGAGACGCTCATGCCCGCGGCCGAGATGTCGAAGATCGATTATCCCAAGTACGACGGCGTGATCACTTTCGACAAGCTCTCCTCGGTTTTCATCTCGAACACCAATCACGAGGAGGACCAGCCGTCGCACCTGCAGTTGCGCGACCCGTCGATCCCCGTCGCGGTGAATCTCGCGCTCTATGATGGACTGGAGCAGCGGTACTGTCCTGCGGGCGTTTACGAGTTCGTCGCGGACGAAGGCACGACAGGCGCTTCGCCGGCGAAGCGTTTGCAGGTCAATGCGCAGAACTGCGTACACTGCAAGACCTGCGACATCAAGGATCCGAAGCAGAACATCCACTGGGTGACGCCCGAGGGCGGCGGCGGGCCGAACTACACCGACATGTAGGCCCTACGAGGCTCCCAGCCATGCTGCGCCGCGCACGCCGCTCGAATCGCCGTGCACGTGTCTGGCGAGCTTCGTGTCGACGCGGTCCGAGAACACCCAGGCTTTCCACAACGCGGGCACCCTCGCGTACAGCGCGGCCACGTTCGACATTCCGCCGCCGAGCACGATGACGTCGGGGTCGAGGATGTTGATGACGTGGGCGAGCGCACGAGCCAGGCGCTCCTCGTAGCGCTGCATCGTCACCGTGCACGTCGCATCGCCGATCGCCGCGCGTGCGCCGATGTCGTGCGCAGTCGCCGCCTCGCCGGTCGCGCGCAGGTGATCACGCTCGATGCCCGGTCCCGAGAGAAAGGTCTCGATGCAGCCGGAGTGTCCGCAGAAGCACGGATGTCCCGGCCGCTCGTCGTCACGCGGCCACGGCAGCGGATTGTGGCCCCACTCGCCCGCGATCGCGTTGGGACCGGTCAGAAGCTCCCCGCGCACCACGATGCCCGCACCCACGCCGGTGCCGAGAATCACGCCGAAGACGACTTCCGCGCCCGCGCCGCCTCCGTCGACCGCCTCCGAGAGCGCGAAACAGTTGGCGTCGTTGGTGATTCGCACGGAGCGGTGCAGCAGTGCTTCGATATCGGCCTTGATCGGCTTGCCGTTGAGACATACCGAATTGGAGCCGCGCAGCAACCCCGTCGCACGCGAGGTCGATCCGGGCGTTCCGATGCCCACGCTGCCCCGCTCGCCCAGCTCGGCTTCCGCATCGACGACCAGCCGCTCGACCGTGCTCAGGATGGCGGCGTAGTCTTCCTTCGGCGTCGCGACGCGGTGGCGCAGCAGCTCGCGTCCGTCATCGGCGAGCGCGACGATCTCGATCTTGGTGCCACCGAGGTCGATGCCGAAACGGATCATCGATCGAGGCGCGCGTACGTCCCGCCGACGCGTTGTTCCTTGTCCATCCACACGTGCGGCAATCCGACCTCGTCGAGCCACGACGGGCCGCGCTCCTCCATCAGCATCGCGATCGTCGTCGCGCTGCCGGCGACGATGCATTCATCGGCGAACACCGAAACGCCGGCCAGCCCCTCGACGGGCATCCCGGTGCGCGGCGACAGGATATGGCAGTAGCGCTTGCCGTCGATGGCGAGATAGCGCTCGTAGTCGCCGCTCGTGGCGACCGCGCCGCGGCTGACCTGCAGCGTCGCCATCACGGCGTCCGCCTGTCGCGGATGCTGGATGCCGACGCTCCACGGCGCGCCGTCCGGATGCGGTCCGATGATCTTGATGTCGCCGCCGAGATCGACGAGCCCGTGCTTCATCCCCGCTTCGAGGCAGATCACCGCGGCGCGATCGGCCGCGTACTCCTTCACCACGCCGCCGAAGTCGAGCGCCATCCCACGCACGCCGAATTCGAGCCGCGGCCGCGACCAGAGAAGCTTGTCCCATCCGACGCGTTCGAGCAGGCGCTCGAGCAGCGTGGCATCAGGCAGCGCCGTGCATTGCGCACCCCAGGCTTCGCGCAACGCACCCGAGGTCAGGTCGAAGAGCCCTTCGCTCTGTTCGAAACAGGTGTCGGCGTAATCGAGGAGACCGGCCGTTTCCGCGTCGACTTCGATCGCGCCTCCTCCGGCGCCGACGCGATTGATGGCGGCGGCGACGCTGTCGTCGCGGTAGCTCGAATATTTCGCATCGAGCCGCTGCACGTCGGCGGCTGCGAGGCGAGCGATCGCCGCAGTTTCGTCATCGCTCTCCGCGTACAGACGGATCTCGCAGCGCGAGCCCATGGCGTGGAACGGATAGCGGTAGAGGCCGGGCATGCCTCTATCCTACCTCTTGAGATCGCGCTTCGGCCTGGCGAGGGCCTGGAGCAGACTAGAACTGCGCGCGTAGCGTCGCGAGGTAGAAGCTCCACAGGTAATCGTCGCCGTCGAAGCCGGTACCGCCCGAGCGCAGCGAGTAGCGGCGATACGAGCGCTCGGCCGAGAATTGCACGCTGAAATTGCGTCCGATCTGTTTCGTCACGCTGGCGAGCCACGCCATCGACCCGAAAGCCGCCATGCGGTAGTCGCTGCTGTGCAATCCGTCGCC
This sequence comes from Casimicrobiaceae bacterium, assembly GCA_035501215.1. Classification (GTDB taxonomy): domain Bacteria; phylum Pseudomonadota; class Gammaproteobacteria; order Burkholderiales; family Casimicrobiaceae; genus PALSA-1003. The sequence continues at coordinate 54,043 of DATJWL010000161.1, read as the reverse complement.
CGGCGCGGTCTGAAAGACAACCTTGTAGAAGTCGGCGCTCGACTGGCTGTAGAGTCTGCCGCCGGCGCTGACCAGCCATTCGCCGGGCAGCTCCTTTTTCCACTGCACTTCGAGCGCGCCGGAGCGCAGCCCCCAGTTGTCCGTGCTCAGACTCTCGACGACCTGGAACGCCGAGTCGATCGCGGGTACATAGGCGAGATACTTGCCGGTGAGCGCGAACTGCCGCCGCTGGCTCGGGCGCGCATCGGGTAAGAGCCCCGTGCTCTGCACGAAGACGAGCTTGTAGGGGTCCGACAGGTAGCCGTTGCTGTACGAATACGCGAGCGAGACCTCGAAGAGCGAGCGCTCGTTGATGATCTGCGTCACTCCGGCGAAGAAGTCGCGCTTGATGCGCGTACGATAATCGTGCGGCGCGTCGTGGCTCGACACGCCGTCGTCGTTGAAGGCTGCTCCGACGGCAAACGTCGTATTCTTCTGGTTCGCGAAGCGACGCGCCTCGATGCTCGTCCAGATGGACTTGTAATCGTTCTCGAGCGACCAGCCCTGGCGCAGCGTGAACTGGTTGTCGCCCGCGAAGAGGACGCCGCCGATGTCTTCCGCTTCGCGCCGGTCAAACACCGATGCGCCCGTCAGCACCTGATGCGGATCGCCGCCCGCGCCCGGCGCGTTGAAGATCGGCGAGGCGCCGCTCATCACGTCCTGAATGTAGTTGCCTACGAGCAGAACGTTGTCGGTGACCGGCAGCGTACCGGTGGCCTGGTTGACGCGCACGCTCATGCGGCTGCCGCTCTCCGAATACTCGAGGTGCGACGCTTCCGCACTGAACGGATTGGGGCTGGTCAGGTCGGCCGCGCGCGTGTGCACACCGGGCAAGGCCATCGCGGCGGCGGTCAAGGCCGCGAGCTTGCCGCTAATTGCAGCCACAGCCGCCTCCGCCCACGCCGGTCGCGGCGGCGCCGCCCTCCTTCGCCTTGTAAGTGCGCAGCTTCTGCGTCTTCTCCTGCGGCGGATCGTCGACCGACATCACGGGCTTGGCGAGCGTTCCACGCTCCCACGGCTGCACGGTCGCGCATGCACTGAGGAGTGCGAGCGCGAGCACTGCCGTCGCGACGCCGATCCTCCTTCTCATGGCTTGCCTCCACCGAGCGCCTCGTCGAGCTGGCGGCGTATCTCGCTGCGGTCCGCGTTGTGGAAGCCGATGTGCACTGCGCGCACGGCGCCGCTGCCGTCGATCACATAGGAGCTCGGCATGCCTTCGAGCCGAAAGGCCGTGGGGCAGCTGGCGGCCGCATCGAGCACGGTCGTGAAGCTCGCGGGATAGCGCGCGAGAAAGCGCTTCGCGTCCTCGGCGCTTTTATCAACGCTCACCGCGACGATCTGCAGCCCCTTGCCGGCGAGGTCGCGCTGCAGCTCGTTCATGAACGGAAAGGAATCGCGGCAGGGTGCGCACCACGACGCCCAGAAATCGAGGTACACGACTTTGCCGCGATAGTCGGCCAGGCTGACCGTGCGCCCGCCGTCGAGCAGCGACGCCGCGCAGGCAGGCGCCTGATCGCCGGCGACGACCGACCAGGCGAGCGGCGCCGGCGCGACAGCGATGCCCGCCAGCAGAGAGGCGGCAAGCCATTTCGTCGTCACGCCCCGCCATGACATTAGCATAGCGGGTGCGATTTGCGCGAGCGCATGCGCCGAGAACATCCGCGCCGGCGCAACTATTCCCTGCGACAGCGATCAATCCGCCTTGATCTTCGCGCGCACGACCACGCTCTCCCAGCGCGCGAGGTCGGCGCGGATCAGCGCGCCGAACGCTTCGGGCGTGCTCGTGGTTGGATCGAGCCCCTGCTTCGCGAGCGATTCACGAATCTCGCTCTGCCCGAGCGCCGCCGCGATCTCCTGATTCAGCCGCTCGATGATCGGGCGCGGCGTGTGCGCCGGCGCCAGCAATCCATACCAGAGGTCGATGTCGAAATCGCGCATGCCCGCTTCCCTGAATGTGGGCGAGTCGGGCGCGAGCGCGGAACGCTTGGCGCCTGAGACGGCGAGGATCTTCAGCTTGCCCGCGGCAGCGTAAGGAAGGGCCGTGTGCACCGGCATGGTCATCATCGGCACCTGGTTGGCGATGACGTCGGCGACCGCCCCGGCCGATCCCTTGTACGGCACGTGCACGATGTCGACGCCCATCTGCTGCTTGAAAAGCTCCATCGCCAGATGCTGCGGCGTTCCGTTGCCCGGCGAGGCATAGTTGAGCATGCCCGGCTTCGCCTTCGCGAGCGCGACGAGCTCGGGGACGGTTGCGACGTTGAGCGCGGGATTGACCACCAGCGCGAGCTTGCCCACCGCCACTTCGCCGATCGGCGCGAAGTCGTTCACCGGATCGAATGGCAGCGGTTTGAAAAGAGCCGGCGCCATCGCGAAGGTGGTCACCGTGACGAGGATCGTGTAGCCGTCGGGCGGCGCCTTGGCGACCTGCTCGGTGCCGATGTTGCCGCTGGCGCCGGCCTTGTTGTCGACGACGATCGGCTGCCCAAGCCGCTTCGACATCGCTTCGCCCAGCGTCCGCGCGAGGATGTCGGGGCCGGTGCCGGCGGTGAATGGAACGACGAAACGGATCGGCTTGGCAGGGTAACTCTGCGCGGACGCGGTCAGCGCGGCCAACAGCAGTACCGCCGCCGTTGCCGCAGCGATTCGTACCGACCACTGTCCGAAATTCATCGAGGCTCTCCCTGCAGAGACTCGCGATCATACCCCGCGACGCGCTTATAGCCTTCCGAGAGCGCGGCCAGCTCCTCGGCGCTGATTACGTCCTCGATACGGCGGAATGGGCGATCGCCAGTGCGCCGATACACCTCGCGCAGAATCGCGTCTGGAGGACTGGCGCGGCTCATGCGCACGACCTTCGCGGTGGGCTCGAGGCGCCGGTCCTCGTAGGCCTTGAGCGCCGCGGTCGCGTCGCCGTAGTCGGCGAGGCAATCGGCAAGTGCGCGCGCATCGAGAATCGCCTGGCCGGCACCGTTCGAGCCGCGCGGCACCATCGGATGCGCCGCGTCACCCAGCAGCGTGACTCGCCCTTTGCTCCACCACGGCAGCGGATCCTGATCGACCATCGGGAACTCGAGAACGCTGTCCGCAGCGCGCAGAAAGCGCGGCACGTCGAGCCAGTCGAAATGCCAGTCTTCGAACGCGCCGATGAAATCCTCGAGCCGTCCTCTCCGATTCCAGTCGCGGGCGGGATGGCGCGGCGTCTCGATCTCGGCCACCCAGTTCACGAGCTGCCGGGCATTGCCGTCGATGCGGTCGCGGATCGGATAGATCACGAGCTTGCCGCCGGCGAGCCACCCGGCCCGGATCATCGACGCGCTGGTGAGGATCGGCTGCCAGCGCGTCACGCCGCGCCACATGTTGACGCCGGAATACAGCGGCTCGCCCTCGTCGGGATGCAGCTGCTTGCGGATCACCGAGTGCAGCCCGTCGCAGGCGACGAGCACGACGCCGCGTTGGCGCGGGAGCTCTTCGCCGTTCGTCGACGAGCGAAACTGCGCGACCACGCCCGATTCGTCCTGCGTCGAGCCGGTGCAGGTCCAGCCGAGGAAGAGGTGCGCTTCGCCGATCCGCTCGCGCACCGCACCGAGGAGCACGTCCTGCAGATCGCCGCGGTGAATGGAGAACTGCGGCCAATCGTAGCCGGCGTTGCGTCCCAGCGGCTCGCGATAGATCAGCTGGCCGAAACGATTGAAGAAGACCGCTTCGCGCGTGGACACGGCGACGCGGGCGAGCTTCGCCTCGAGGCCGAGCCGTGCCAGCTCGCGCGTCGCGTGCGGCAGGAGATTGATCCCCACGCCGATCGGCTTCAGCACCGGCGCGGCCTCGTAGACGCGGACCGCGATCCCGGCGCGATGGAGAGCGAGAGCAAGCGTCAGGCCACCGATGCCGGCGCCGACGATGATCGCGTCATTGACATCTGTAACGGTCGAATTCACCCCGTCGAGTCTCCGCGCGAATGCATTACGTCCGTCGCAGCACGATCGCGGCGTCGGGGTCGAAGGATACGCCGACTGCATCGCCGCGCGCGTAAGTGCGGCGCCCCTCGCCGTCGAAAACGAGAAGCTCGCCCCACGGCGTCGCGACCACGTATTCGGTGCGGCTGCCGAGATACGCGACGCGCTTGCAAACGCCCCTCAACGTCGCTCGTTCCGCCCCGACCAGGCGCAGGCGGTGCGGACGCACCGCAAGCGTGGACGGTCCCGGGGCCACACCGTCGGCGCGCACGACGGCGCCGACGCCGCCGGCAGTGAACGTGCCTCCATCGGCGCCGAGCTCGCCGTCGACGAGATTCGCATCCCCGATGAAGTCGGCGAGGAAACGGCTCGCTGGAGCCTCGTAGAGCTGACGTGGCGTGCCCTGCTGCGCGATGCGCCCGCCCTCCATGACGATGATGTGGTCGGATACCGCGAGCGCCTCTTCCTGATCGTGCGTGACGTAGATCACCGTGAGCGCGAGCGATTGCTGCAGCTCACGGATCTCCTGCCGGACGCGGCGGCGGAGCTTCGCGTCGAGATTAGAGAGCGGCTCGTCGAAGAGCAGGACCGCCGGCTCCAGCACGAGCGAGCGAGCCACCGCGACGCGCTGCTGCTGCCCGCCCGAGAGCTCCGACGGGAGTCTGTGCTCCAGCCCGGAGAGTCCCAGCATCTTGAGCTTCGCGTGCGCGAGCTCGCGCGCCTTCGCCTTGTCGACGCGCATCGAGAGCGGTCCGTAGCATACGTTCTCGAGCACCGTCATGTGCGGGAACAATGCGTACGACTGGAACACCATGCTGACGTCGCGCTCATTGGCGGCGCGCCTCGTCACGTCAGCGTTCCCGATGAGGATGCGCCCGCTCGTCACAGGCTCGAGGCCCGCGACGATGCGCAAGGTCGTGGTCTTGCCGCAACCCGACGGTCCGAGCAGCGTGGCGAGCTCGCCCGACTTCACTTCGAACGAGACGCTGTCCACGGCCGTCACGTCCTTGTAGCGTTTGGTGACATGATCCAAGACGACGCCGCCCGCTGTCATCGAATTCCCCTAGTTGCCGGCGACGACCACGCTCGTCGCGCGCCGGCCCAGACGCGCTTCGCCGACGAGCTTCTGCATGACGAGCAGCACCGAAAGCATGAGCACGATCAGCATGCACGAATACGCGATCGCCAGCGGATATTCGCCCGCTTCCACACGATTGATGATGTAGACCGTGGCGAGGTTATAGCGCGCCGTCACGATGAAGATCACCGCGCTTACCGCGGTCATTGCGCGCGTGAAACTGAACACCAGCGTGGCGAGAATCGCCGGGCGCAGCAGCGGCATCACCACGCGCATGAGCGTGCGCAGCGTGGAAGCGCGCAAGGTGGCGGAAGCCTCGTCCAGCGTCTTGTCGATCTGCGCGAGCGCCGCGACGCCGGCGCGCACGCCCACCGGCATGTTGCGGAAAATGAAACACAACACGAGGATCGCCATGCCGCCAGTCAGCTCCATCGGCGCGACGTTGAACGCCACGATGTACGACACGCCGATTACCGTCCCTGGAATCGCGAAGCTCACCAGCGTCAGAAACTCGAACGCGCGCCGTCCCGCGAAGCGATGGCGCATGATCGCATAGGCGGACAAGAGCCCGACCAGCGCCGTGAGCGGCGCCGCCAGCGCGGCGACCTCGACCGTCGTGAACAGACTGTTCCACGCCGAGCCGCTGAAGACGAGTCCGTGCGTGCCCCATTCGGCTCGGAATCCGTCCAGCAAGTGGCCGAAGGTGAGGGTCATGTCGCCGCGCCCGATGTCGCGCACAAACCCGCCGGTCAGAATCACCGCGTAGCAGGCGAGAGTGAACACAACCCAGACCACCGCCACCCAGAAACATGTTCGCCAAAGCGCGCGCGGCAACTGCGCCGGCGCACCGCCATCGCCTTTGCCGCTCACGGTGACATAAGAGGCTCCGCCCATCCAGCCCTGCTGCAGGAAGAAAGCGGCGACCGTCAGGGCGAGGAGCACGCAGGCGAGAACAGCGGCGCGGCCGGCATCGTACTGGGCACCGGCCACCGCGAAGAAGATTTTCGTCGACAACACATCGAAGTTGCCGGCGAGCACGATCGGATTTCCGAAATCGGCCATGCTCTCGACGAAGCCGAGAAGAAAGGCATTCGCAAGCGCGGGGCGCAGCAGCGGCCAGGTGACGGTGCGGAACACGCGGCCGTGCGACGCGCGCAGCGTCTGCGCCGCCTCTTCCAGCGCCGGGCTCACCGCGGCGAGCGCGCCGTGCAGCAACATGAACGCGACAGGCGTGAAGGTGAGAAGCTGCGCCAGCGTGACCCCGGGCAAGCCGTAAATCCACCGCGAGCGCGGGATGCCCAGGCCGGCCTCGAGCCATCCGGTGATGAGTCCCGTGCGTCCGAACAATACGACCAGCGCGAGCGCGAGCACGAAGGGCGGCGTGACGATCGGCAGCACCGACATCACCTTGAGCACACCCGCGTAGCGCCCGCCGCCGCGCTGCACGACCAGCGCGAGCACGAGCCCGAGCAGCGTCGTGAGCACGCCGACGATCGCGGCAAGAATGACGGTGTTGATCGCCGTGCCGCAGCGCGTGCCGCCTCCGAGGCAGCCCATGCCCCAGATGTCGGCCGTGAAGAGGCGCTCTGCCGCGAGCTGGGGTACGAAGCGGCCGTGTGCGTCGAGGACCGCGGCGACCAGCGCGCTTGAAACGGGGAAGAAGACGAACACGCCGAGGAGCGCGGCGATCGTGACGACGACCGTGGCGATCGTGGCGTCGCCGCCGAAGAGCCCCACTCTCGCCAGCGCCCGCGCAAGCGAGACTGTAAACGCGGTCAGGGCGATGATCGCGCCGGCGCCGAGGGACGGTCCGTCGACGCCGGCGACGAAGCCCTGGCCGATGCCCCACGCAAGGCTCAGAGCCGCAACGAGCGCCGTTCCCCGCGAGAAGTTGCGCCAGGTGCACGCGAGGATCGCGAGCGCCGCGATCAACAGAGGGCCGAGCGAGAGCGTGGCCGCGAAGCGCGGCCACCTCGCGGCCAATCCCCCCATGGCGAGACCGAGTGCAGGCGGGCCGCCGTCGGCGCCCCATGGCAGGAGCAGCAGGGCACCGAGGCCCGCGGCCGCGACAGCTATCGCGGTGGAATCGCGCCGCGCCGGTTCGAAACCCGGCGCAGGCACGATTCGCACGGAAGCGGATGTGGCCAATTAGGGCCTGCTAACGCCATCGGCGCGGCAGAGCGCCGGCACTACTTCGGAAGGGCGTAGACCTCCCTGTCCCACTTGGCGAGCAGCCGCGTGCGCTCCGCGGACGAGCCGAATTTCGCGAAGTCGTAATTGATGAGCTTGATCTCGCTGAACTTCGGCGCCTGAGGAGGCGCACTCGCGCTCTTGTTGGACGGCACCTGATACGACACCTTGTTCTGCGCGCCGATGCTCTGCGCCTCGGCGGTGAGCGCCCAGTCGTACCACTTCTTCGCGTTCTCCAGATTCTTCGCGCCCTTGATGATGCTCATGCTGCCGATCTCGTAGCCAGTGCCTTCGCACGGCGACACGATCTTGACCGGCGCACCCTGCACGGCCTGCACGACCGCGTCGTGCTGGAAGGTGATGCCGACGAGGCTTTCCCCGGTCGCTGCCGCGCGCGCAGGCGCAGCGCCGGACTTGGTGTACTGGCTCACGTTCTTGTGCAGCGCCTTCAGGTAATCGAAAGCCTTGTCTTCGCCCATGATCTGCACCATGGTCGCGAGCATGGTGTACGAAGTACCGGAAGAATTTGGATTGGCAACCTGGATCTCGTCCTTGAACGCCGGCTTGACGAGGTCCGACCAGCACTTGGGCTCGGGGATGTTCTTCTTCTTGAGCTGGTCGATGTTGTAGCTGTACCCAAGCGCGCCTGCATAGACGCCGATCGTGCGTCCCTTGGCTTGCTCCCACTGACGCAATGCCCAGTCCTGCAGCTCGGACATGCGCGGCGACTTGTAGGCTTCGGTGAGTCCCTCCTCCGCCGCCTGCAAGTGTGGATCCCCGGTGCCGCCCCACCAGATGTCACCGCGCGGATTCGCCGCCTCGGCCTTGATCTGCGCATAGAACTCTCCCGAGCTCTTGCGCGTCATCAGCACCTTGATGCCGGTCGCCTTCTCGAAGGCCGCGACCATCGGGCGGCACCATTCTTCCTGCACCGTGCAGTAGACGACCAGCTCGCCCTGCGCAGCCGCCGTAACCGGCGTGGCCAGAACCAGTGCAGCAGCGATACCTGCGAGCCAATTGCCGATGTGCATACAACCCTCCTCCGGGTCGTGATCGACGTGCGTGGCCGGCAAGCATAGCGCAAAGCGCCACGCCAGGGCGCGTCGAGCGGGTCGGCGCCCTCTGCGGTACATTTGCGAACACGCCGCCGCTGCGCGTCACCGGAGAGGAGAGTCATGGCACGAGCCTGGAGCACCGGCACCGCATGACCCCGGCCGACATCGCCGCGCGAGCGGAGGTTGCCAGGCGGCTGGCCCGGGAGGCGGGCGCGCTCGCACACCGCTACTTCAGGCGCGAGATTGCCTTCACCACGGAATCCAAGGGACCGCAGGATTTCGTGAGCGCCGCCGATCATGCGGTCGAGGCGCTCATCCGCGAGCGGCTCCTGCGCGAGTTCCCATCCGATTCAGTGTTCGGCGAAGAGTCAGGCGGCGAAGTCGGCACGCACGTCTGGGTCGTCGATCCGATCGACGGCACGATCAACTTCGTGCATGGCGTCCGCTACTGGTGCGTCTCGATTTGCTATATCGCGAGCGGCGAGCGGCGGATCGGCGTGATCTATGATCCATCGCTCGACGAGCTTTTCTGGTCGGTCAAGGGCGAGGGCGCTTGGTGCGACGACACGCTGATCCACGTCGCGGCGCGCGACCGTCTCGATCACGCGCTGGTCTGCGCAGGCTACGTGCCGCGGCATCCGCTCGAAGCGCATCTCGCCCTGAAGCGCCGCCTCCACGAAGCCGGGGCGGCAGTGAAAGACATGGGCGCGGGCGCGCTGATGCTGGCTCATGTCGCAGCGGGGCGCTTCGACGCGTTCCTCGAGCCGCATATGCATCCGTGGGATGCTTCGGCGGGATTGCTGCTCGTCGCGGAGGCAGGGGGACACATCCATCCCTATCCGGGTCCCGCCGGGCTCGTTGCGGGCGGTCCGGTGATCGCGGCGGCGACGGGCATCTTCGACGCACTCGAGCGCCTGGCGCTCGCACGATAAGCCGACCATGCACTGGCTCTTCGTCATCGCATTGGTCCTCGCCATCGCCGGAGGTTGGCACTGGTGGACGAGCGAGCGGCCGGTGCATCGCCCGCCGGGCGTCATCGCGCCCGCCGAGCCGAAGCAGGTCGATCTCGATCCACCCGAGACCTTCAGCGCGAAAGGCTACACCTTCGCCAGGCGCGCGCGCTTCGACATCACCGCCCGCCTCCTGCACAAGTCGCGCTATCGCGTCGACGCGGAAGCCGGGCTCGCGCCTTACGATCTCGGCGTGGGCTGGGGACCGCTTTCCGACAGTGCGATCCTCGACCAGCTCGAATTTTCGCAGATGGGACGCTGGTTCTACTGGAATCCGAAGCGCGGCGAGTTCCCGCTGTCACGCGAAGTGATGATCACGCATCTCGCGCAAATGCACATGATTCCCGCGACCGACGAGATCGCTTCCCGGCTCGACCGGCTGCGACCGGGGCAGCTCGTCTCCGTGAGCGGCTATCTCGTCGACGTGCGCGGCACGAACGGTTTCGCCTGGAAGACGTCTCTGTCGCGCAGCGACACCGGCGATGGCTCGTGCGAAGTGGTGTGGGTCGAGAGCCTGACCACCGATTGATCCCGACGCTGAGCCCTTGACGCGGCCCCATGGATGTACATACAATGTACATGTACATGGAGCGTGGGAGACGGCAAGATGGCGGGACCAGCAATCGAACGAATCGTGGTGCAGGCCACGGCTGACGAGAAAAAGGCGATCGTCGCCAAGGCGAAGCGGCTCGGCCTGCCGATCTCGGAGCTGATGCGACGGGCGGCGGCGGCTTACCGATCGAGATCAAGCGACGAGGAGCTCGCCGCGCTCGCCGACGCCGCGAAGTCGGCAGCGGAACGCGCCGGCGCCTCGATCGACGACGCGCTGGCGTTCATCCAGTCGAGCAATCAGCGCATTGCGGCCATGGAGGCCGGGGTCAGGCGCCCGGCGTTCAGGCGGCGGGCCCGGAAGCGCTCCTGATGGGTTGGGCCGAGCGCATCTGGGGCGCGCTCACCGCGATGATCAAGCTCGAGGACAAGGTCACGCGGCAAGCCGATGCATTGAAGTCGCAGCAGTCGAAAATCGAGGATCTCACTGCCCGCGTCATCCGCCTCGAGACGCAGCTCGAGCTGCTGACCGGCGCCGCGATGATCAAGAAGCTCAGAGGCGATTAACGGACTGCCAACCCCGCACGGCCGCTCATGCGGCCGTGGTGACTGTCTGATGCCTAAGGGGTTAGAACTGCTCCGCGGCGAGCGCAAGCACGCTCTCGCCCGCCGTCATGATCGAGTGCTTGAGCGCCACCGTCTGCGGCAGGAAGTAGTCGGCGTAGAAACGGGCGGTGGCGATCTTGGCACGATAGAAATCGGCCTCGCCCTTGCCGTCAGCGAGGTGACGCGCCGCCGCGATCGCCGCGCGGGCCATCTGCCAGCCGCCCGCGGTGATCCCCCAGAGCTTGAGATACGGCACCGAGGCTGCGTGCGCGGCGCGAGCGTCCTTGCCGTAGGTCGCGGCAATCCACTCGACCGCTTCCTTCAACGCCGATGCCGCGGCCGCCAGCTGCGTGCGAATGACGGCGAACTCCGCCCCGCTCTGCCTGGCAAGCTCGCCGTCGAGCGCGCGCATCTCGGCGATCACGGACAGCGCCGTCTTGCCGCCGTCGCGCGCGGTCTTGCGGCCGATCAAATCGTTGGCCTGGATTCCGGTCGTGCCTTCGTAGATCGTGATGATGCGCGCGTCGCGATAGTGCTGCGCGGCGCCCGTCTCCTCGATGTAGCCCATGCCGCCGTGCACCTGCACGCCGGTGTAGGCGATCTCCTGCGCGGTCTCCGTGCACCAGCCCTTGACGATCGGAATCATCAGCTCGGCGAACGCCTGGTGACGCTTGCGCGCCTCGGCGTCGGGATGCCGGTGCGCGTTGTCGAGCGCTGCGGCGGTGACGTAGGCGATCGCCCGCATCGCCTCGATCTGGGCGCGCATCGAGAGCAGCATCCGGCGTACGTCGGGGTGCTCGATGATCGTCGCGGTGGCGGCGCCCTTCTCCATGCCGACCGCTTTCCCCTGAACACGGTCCTTCGCATACGCGGCAGCGCGCTGGTAGGCGCGCTCGGCGATGCCCACGCCCTCGAGCCCGACCGAGAAGCGGGCGAGGTTCATCATGATGAACATGTACTCGAGCCCGCGGTTTTCTTCGCCGACGAGATAGCCGACCGCGCCGCCATGGTCGCCGTAGGCGAGCACTGCGGTGGGGCTCGCGTGGATGCCGAGCTTGTGCTCGAGCGACACACACTGGACGTCGTTGCGCGCGCCGATCGCGCCGTCGGCGTTGACGAGGAACTTGGGCACGATGAAAAGCGAGATGCCCTTCACGCCCTCCGGCGCCGTCGGAGTGCGTGCGAGCACGAGGTGGATGATGTTCTCGGTGTAGTCGTGCTCGCCGTAGGTAATGAAGATCTTCTGGCCGTAGAGCTTAAAGCTGCCGTCGGGTTGCGGCACCGCGCGCGTGCGCACCGCCGCGAGATCGGACCCCGCCTGCGCCTCGGTGAGATTCATGGTCCCGGTCCATTCGCCGGACACCATCCTCGGCAGGAAATGCTGCTTCTGCTCGGGCGTGCCGACGAGCTGGATCGCTTCGATCGCCCCCTGCGTCAATAGCGGGCACAGATCGAAAGCCATGTTCGCCGCGTGCCACATTTCCTCGACGGCGGTGGCCACGAGCTGAGGCAGCCCCTGCCCGCCGAAATCGGGATTCTTGGTGAGGCCGTTCCAGCCGTTGGCGCAGTATTGCCTGTACGCTTCCTTGAAGCCTGGAGGCGTGCGCACCGTGCCGTCGTCGAGACGGCGCGCGCCCTCGCGGTCGCCGACGGCATTGAGCGGATCGAGCACTTCGTTGGCGAACTTTGCGGCCTCGTCGAGGATCGCCATGACGACATCCGGCGCGGCTTCCTCGAATCCTGGCAGCTTCGAGACCTGCTCGAGCCCGGCCAACTCAGTCAGCACGAAGCGCATCTCTTTCAGCGGTGCGTGGTACTGGCTCATCGTCGTCGGTTCCTCAACCCAGTTCGGCCGTCAACTGCGGAATGATCTCGAACAAGTCTCCGACCAGCCCGTAATCCGCAACCTGGAAGATCGGCGCCTCGGGATCCTTGTTGATCGCCACGATCACCTTGCTGTCTTTCATCCCGGCGAGGTGCTGGATCGCACCCGAGATGCCGATCGCGATGTAGAGATCGGGGGCCACGATCTTGCCCGTCTGGCCGACCTGGTAGTCGTTCGGCACGAATCCGGCATCGACCGCGGCGCGCGATGCGCCGATCGCCGCATGCAGCTTGTCGGCCAGCGCTTCGAGCATCTTGAAGTTCTCACCGTTCTGCAAGCCGCGGCCGCCGGAGACCACCACGCGTGCGCTCGCGAGCTCGGGGCGATCAGACTTGGTCAGCTCCTGCCCGAGCACCTGCACGCGATCGACACCGGCCGGGGACGAGAGGCTCTCAATCGGCGCGCTGCTTCCGCTCGCCGGCGCGGCGTCGAAACCGGTCGCGCGCACCGTGATGACCTTCTTCGCATCCCTCGACTGCACGGTGGCAAAGGCGTTGCCAGCGTAGATCGGACGCACAAAGGTATCCGCCGACTCGACGGCGATGATGTCCGAGACCTGCGCGACGTCCAGGAGCGCCGCGATCCGCGGCGCCGCGTTCTTGCCGAAGCCGGTGGCGGGCAGGAGGATGTGCGAATAGGGCGCGGCGAGCGAAACAGCCAGCGCCGCGATTGCCTCCGCCGTCGGCTTCGCGAAGTGCGGCGCCTCGGCGTGCAGCACCTTGGTCACCCCTGCGATGTTCGCCGCGGCCTTCGCTGCGCCTGCGGCACCGTGACCGGCGACGAGCAGGTGGACGTCGCCGCCAATCTTCTGCGCGGCCGCGACGGTGTTGAGCGTCGCCGACTTGAGGGCAGCGTTGTCGTGTTCGGCGATGACGAGGATCACGGTCACGGAATGACTTTCGCCTCGTTGCGCAATTTCGCGACCAGCTCCTTCGCGTCGGCGACTTTGCCGCCGCCCTTGCGCTTGGGCGGCTCGACGACCTTGAGCGTGGCTATGCGCGGCGCGATGTCCACGCCGAGCGCCTCGGGCGTCACCACCTCCAGCGGCTTCTTCTTCGCCTTCATGATGTTCGGCAGCGTGGCGTAGCGCGGCTCGTTCAGGCGCAGATCGGTCGTGATGACCGCCGGCAGCGGCATCGACAAGGTTTCCAGCCCACCGTCGATCTCGCGCTTGACGGTCGCTCGCTTTTTCCCATCCGCATCAGCGATGTCGACCTTCGAGGCAAACGTCGCCTGCGGCCAGTCGAGAAGCGCGGCCAGCATCTGCCCGGTCTGATTGGCGTCGTCGTCGATCGCCTGCTTGCCCATGATGACGAGCTGCGGAGTCTCCTTGGCCGCGACGGCCTTCAGGAGCTTCGCTACCGCGAGCGGCTGCAGCTCGGCGCTCGTCTCGACGAGGATGGCGCGATCCGCGCCCAGCGCAAGCGCGGTGCGCAGCGTTTCCTGGCAGGCGCCGATCCCGCAGGACACCGCCACGATCTCGGTGGCGATCCCCTTTTCCTTGAGCCGCACCGCCTCCTCGACCGCGATCTCATCGAACGGATTCATGGACATCTTTACGTTGGCGGTGTCCACACCGGAGCCGTCCGGCTTCACGCGCACCTTGACGTTGAAGTCGACGACGCGCTTGACGGCAACGAGTACCTTCATGGAAGACGCGGGCAGAAGTGAGCTGCGGACTTGCGGGAGCGCGAATTATAGCAGGCCGATGCCGAGCCGACGGTCGCCGCGTCGTCGACGGGCCTTGCTACTTGCGCAGGTAAGCCCGCCAGGGAACCCAGTAGTAAATGTGCCAGCCTTCGCTGACGCCGGCGAAGTCGTGCTCGGGCACGTTGACGTGGACCAGCTCGATGCGGCCGCCACGCCCCTCGGCATGGAACGACAGGATGAGCGTGGAATCGAGGTCCTCCCGGCTCCAGTGCGACGCGCGCCACGACTGCACGATGAGCCGCTTCGGCACGAGTTGCAGGATGCGGCCGCTCAAGGTGCCACTGAACGCGCTGAAGGCGGCGCCCTTTTTCGCGGAGACTTTCGCCCGGGCGCCCGTGATGGCGCGGTGCGTGCGCGGATTGAGATACTGGGCGTACAGCGCCGCCGGCGGTGCGTTGAGTTTCACCGCCTGGAAGATCGTACGGGCCATCTAGGGCCGCATTCGCTTAAAGCGCCGCAGTGCGGCGCGCCAGCCTAGCGCTCGACGGTGCACTGTGCCGCGTCGGCGCGCATGCTCCCCTGCCACGACAGCACATTGTTGTCGCGCAGCGGATCGGGGACGATGCGGTCGGGGTCGGCCACCACGTCGATGCGCACGACTTCGCTTGCCGGCGCCCGCGTCGGCAGCGTCGCCAGGGTGACCGTGCCGGCGACTGTGAGCGGAAGCATGTTCGTTCCGTCGACCCGCTCCTGCGCGCCGCTCGCGGTGGTGACGAACGCGGCGACCCGCAGCCCGCTCAACTCGCCGGAAGTGAACGGGCTCGGCGTTATCGGAGACGAGCCGAGATTCTCCATGTGCGCGATTACGACCAGCCGTCCGTCATCGACCGTGGCGCACTGCATGCCTAGGAGCGTGAGATCCGAGCTTCGCCGATCGTCGAAGATCGGAAAGAAATACATCGTCTCGTCGGGAAAGTTCAGCACGACCGGAAAGTTCGGTATGGTCGGCCCGATCAGATCGTTCTGGAACGGATCGGAAAATTTCGGGTTGCCTTCGTAGCCGACGACCTGGCAGCAGCAGCCCGCGACGAGCGCGGTGAGCGCAGCCAAACCCAAGGTCAACATCGAGCGCATGGCGCCTCCCTTGCTGTTCTTGGCGCGGCGCCCCTCCCGGGCATCGCGCGGGTCGTTAATAATGGGGTGCCTGGGCCTGGCGGTCAACTGCCGGCCGGCGGGCAAAGGAGTCCGCCAGGCCGTCAATCGCAGTGCGGTAGATGGTCGTGCACCAGGGCGGTGAGGCCGTCGAGCAGGCGCTGGTCGGCTTCCGCGTCGCGCACGGCTTGGCTCATCGCTTCCTCTTCGGGCACCGACGCGGAAGCGTCGGTCCAGGCGTGCGCCTCGACGAGCGTGCCGTGCTCGTAGCGATACTCCGCGCGCAGCGCCCCGTTCGGGTACCACGACCGGACGAGGCCGTGCAGGAGGTCGGCGACATACGGCGCTTCCAGCTTGCGTCCGTTCTCGATGCGGGCGTCCGGCGTCACGTACCACAACGCAACGGTTCCGCTCCGAACATCGTCGTCGTAGGGAATGACCGCGATCCGCGCGCCGCCCGAAGTCCAGAAGATGAACGTGCCGGTCTTGCGGCCGTGCGCAAACGCCCCGACCACGCGCAACCGGCCATCGGGCATGCGCAACTCGTAATTTCCGTTCGGAAGCTCGTCGCGGCAGGCACCGATCACCTCGAAGGGCTGAGCGAGCGCGCCGCTGGCGAGCGCTGCGGCGACGATGCCGGCTAGCGTTTCACGCGGTCCCACCACGCCCCGATCTCGCCGACGATGCCGCGCCGGAAGGCGAGCACGCAGATGACGAAGATGAAGCCCGTGAGCACGGGAACCCATTGTGCGCCGAAGGTATAGCCGAAGACGGTCAATCCCGCCGAAAGATAGGTCTCGATGCTGACGAATACGAACGCTCCCACCACTGGTCCGAAGATCGTGCCCATGCCGCCGAGGAGCGTCATCAGGACGACTTCGCCGGACATCGTCCAGTGCACGTCGGTAAGCGAGGCGAGCTGGAAGACGATCGCCTTGGTCGCTCCGGCCAGCCCCGCGAGCGCCGCGGAGAGCACGAAGGCGAGCAGCTTGTAGCGATCGACATCGTAGCCGAGTGAGATCGCGCGCGGCTCGTTCTCGCGGATCGCTTTCAGCACCTGGCCGAACGGCGAACGGATCACGCGGAAGATGAGCAGGAACGCCGCCAGGAAGATCACCAGCACGACGTAGTACATCGTCAGCGGGTTGCGCAGGTCGAGCGCCCCGAGCAGCATTCCTCGCGGCACGGATTGAATGCCATCCTCGCCGTGGGTGAACGGCGTCTGGAGATAGAAGAAGAACACCATCTGTGCGAGCGCCAGCGTGATCATCGCGAAGTAGATGCCCTGGCGGCGAATCGTCACCAGCCCGGTGACGATGCCCAGCGCCGCCGACGCCGCCGTGCCGAGCAGGATGGCGGCTTCGGGCGGCCAGCCCCATTCCTTCGCGGCATGCGCGCAGACGTATCCCGCCGTGCCGAGGAACATCGCGTGCCCGAAGGACAGCAAGCCGCCGAAGCCGATCAGCAGGTTGAACGCGCACGCGAAGAGCGCGAAGCACAGCGCCTTCATCAGGAAGACGGGGTAGATGCCGACGAACGGCGCGACGGCGAAAATCGCTGCCATCGCTGCGATCGCGACGAGCGGCCCGCCGAGGCGGGTCGGGATGCTCGCTGCCGGCGCTTCGCCGCTCATCGCTCAGCGCTCCCGTCCGAACAATCCGGCCGGCCGCAGCACCAGCACGATCACCATGATCACGAAGATCACCGTATTCGACGCCTCGGGATAGAACACCTTGGTGAGCCCCTCGATGACGCCCAGTCCGAAGCCGGTGATCACGGCGCCGAGAATCGAGCCCATGCCGCCGATGACGACGACGGCGAAGACGACGATGATGATGTTCGCGCCCATCTGCGGATTGACCGTGTAGATCGGCGCGGCCATCACGCCGGCAAACGCGGCGAGCCCCACGCCGAACCCGTAGGTCAGGGTCACCATGCGCGGCACGTCGATGCCGAACGACTGCACCAGCGCGGGATTCTCCGTCGCGGCGCGCAGGTACGAGCCGAGCTTGGTGCGCTCGATGACGAACCAGGTGCCGAGGCAGACGGCGAGCGAGGCGATGATGACCCACGCCCGGTATTTGGGCAGGAACATGAACCCCAGATTGATGCCGCCGCTGAGCTCTGGCGGAATCTGATAGGGAAGCCCCGAGGAGCCGTAGTAGTTCGTGAAGAGTCCCTGCAGGATGAGCGCCAGGCCGAAAGTCAGCAGCAGGCCATAGAGGTGGTCGAGCTTGTAAAGCCGGGCGAGCATCGTGCGTTCGATCACGATCCCGACCGCGCCGACCACGAGCGGCGCGATGAGCAGTGCCCACCAATAGCCCATCCCCGCGAACTGCAGCAGGAAGTAGGCACAGAACGCACCCAGCATGTACTGCGCGCCGTGCGTGAAGTTGATGATGTTGAGCAGCCCGAAAATCACCGCCAGGCCGAGCGACAGCATGGCGTAGAACGCGCCGTTGATGAGCCCGATCAGCAACTGGCCGAAGAGCGCCTGGGTGGGGATGCCGAAGATGGTCACGGCCGGCGGTTATGAGAACTATCGTTCCCGCGCAAGCGGGAACCCAGTGTCGTTATCACGTCGTCAATTCAAAGTCGCTGGATCCCCGCTTGCGCGGGGATGACGCATCAGTTTCCAATCGCGGGCTCCTTCGAGCCCGCTCTTGGACGGATGCGTCACTTCACCAGCGGACACTCGCCGTCCTTCAGCGGGCGAAATGCCTGATCAGCCGGAATCGTCGCGCGGATCTTGTAGTAGTCCCACGGCGCTTTCGATTCCGCTGGCTTCTTCACCTCCACCAGATAGGCCGGATGAATCTTGCGCCCGTCCGGACGGATGCTGCCCTTGCCGAACAATGGATCGTCGGTCGGCGTCTCTTTCATCTTGGCGATGACCTTGGTGCCGTCGTCGCTCTTCAGCGCCTCCACCGCCTTCAGGTAGTGCGCCACCGCGGAATACACGCCGGCGTGCACCATCGTCGGATGGATCCCCTTGTCGCGTTCGGCGAAGCGCTTGGCGAAGGCGCGCGTCTGGTCGTTCATGTCCCAGTAGAAGGTGTTCGTGAGGATCAGCCCCTGTGCCGTCGGCAGCCCCAATGCGTGGATGTCGGTGAGGAAGACGAGCAACCCGGCGAGATTCTGCCCGCCCTTGACGATGCCGAATTCCGCCGCCTGCTTGATCGAGTTGGTCGTGTCGCCACCGGCGTTGGCGAGCCCGATGATCTTCGCCTTCGAAGCCTGTGCCTGCAGCAGGAACGAGCTGAAGTCCTGCGTGTTGAGCGGATGGCGCACCTTGCCCAGCACCTTGCCGCCGTTCTTGAGCACGACCGCTTCGGTGTCGCGCTCGAGGGCGAGCCCGAACGCATAATCAGAGGTGAGGAAGAACCAGGTGTCGCCGCCGGTCTTCACGATCGCGCTGCCGGTGCCGTTGGCGAGCATCCAGGTGTCGTAGGTCCAGTGGATCGTGTTCGGCGAGCAGGCCTTGCCGGTCAGGTCCGACGACGCGGCGCCGGAGACGAGAAACGCCTTGCCCTTGTCGCGCGTGATCTGATTGACGGCGAGCGCCACGCCGGAGTTCGGCACATCGACGATCACGTCCACCTTGTCGGTGTCGTACCACTGCCGCGCGATCGCGGAGCCGACGTCGGGCTTGTTCTGATGGTCGGCGGAGACGATCTCGACCTTGTAACCGCGCTTCTCGATGCCGGAATCCTCGACCGCCATGTGCGCCGCGACCACCGAGCCGGCTCCGGCGAGGTCGGTATAGAGGCTCGACATGTCGGACAGCACGCCAATCTTGATCACGCCGTCCGAGATCTGCGCCTGCGCCGCGCCGCATGCTGCGGCGAGCGCGATGGCGAGGAAACTCCGTTTGAATGCTTTCATTGTCTTCTCCGTCGTCGTTGTTGGGTGGTTCCGGTGCGTCCCGGCCTTTCGGCTCAAACGCCCAGATACTCGTGCAGCTTGTTCATGTTCGCGTCCAGCGCGGCGTTGGGGATCATGTCCACGATGCGCCCGCGCTCCATGACGTAGTGCCTGTCCGCGACGGTAGCCGCGAACCGGAAGTTCTGCTCGACCAGCAGGATCGTGAACCCTTTCTCCTTCAGCTTGCCGATGGTGCGCCCGATCTGCTGCACGATCACCGGTGCGAGGCCCTCGGTCGGCTCGTCGAGCATGAGGAAGTGCGCACCCGTGCGCAGGATCCGCCCGATCGCGAGCATCTGCTGCTCGCCGCCCGAGAGCTTGGTGCCCTGGCTGTGCAGGCGCTCCTTCAGGTTGGGGAAGAGCTCGAATATCTGCTCGACGGTGAGCCCGCCCTCCTTGATCTGCGGCGGCAGCAGCAGGTTCTCCTCGACGTCGAGACTGGCGAAGATGCCTCGCTCCTCGGGGCAGATCGCGATGCCCATTCGCGCGATGCGATTGGAAGGCAGGCCGACCGTCTCCTTGCCGTCGAGCTTCACCGAGCCCTTGCGCTGCGTGACGATGCCAATGATCGACTTGAGCGTGGTGGTCTTCCCGGCGCCGTTGCGCCCGAGAAGGGTCACGACCTCGCCGCGCCCGACGTCGAACGACGCGCCGTGCAGAATGTGCGATTCGCCGTACCACGAGTTGAGCTCGCGCACGCTGAGCAGCGATCCGTTGCTGCCGGCGAAGGTGCGCGGATCGAGCGCTCCCGGAGCCTCAAGCATGGGCCGCGCCCAGGTAGGCTTCGACGACCGCGGGGTTCTTGGACACCGACGCGTAGTCGCCCTGCGCGAGCACTTGCCCGCGCGCCAGCACCGTGATGTGATCCGAAAGCGTGGAGACGACCGACAGGTTGTGCTCGACCATGAGCACCGTCCGGTTCGCCGCCACTTTCCTGATCAGCGCCGTGATGCGCTCGACGTCTTCGTGCGTCATGCCCGCGGTCGGCTCGTCGAGCAACATCATCTCGGGATCGAGCGCGAGTGTGGTCGCGATCTCCAGCGCGCGCTTGCGTCCGTAGGGCATCTCCACAGCCTTGGTCTCGGCATAGCCGGAGAGGCCGACTGCTTCGAGCAGCTCGCGAGCGTGCGCGTCGAGGCTCTTCAGCACCCGCTCTGAGCGCCAGAAGTCGTAGGAGCCGCCGCGCTTGCGCTGCAGCGCGATTCTCACGTTCTCGAGCACCGTGAGGTGCGGGAAGGTAGCCGAGATCTGAAACGAGCGGACCATACCCATGCGCGCGATCGCCGCAGGGCGAGCGCCGGTGATCTCGCGCCCGTTGTACGAAATCTCGCCCCGCGTCGGGGTGAGGAAATGCGTGAGCAGGTTGAAGCAGGTGGTCTTGCCTGCGCCGTTGGGGCCGATCAGCGCGTGGATGGTGCCGCGGCGCACCGCGAGGTCGACGCCGTTCACCGCGACGAAGCCCTTGAACTCCTTGGTGAGCCCGCGCGTCTGCAGAATGATGTCGTCGGCCATGCTCCCCGCGTGCTGCGCCGCCCCCCTCTTGGTGTCGCGCGATTATCCGGAACGCGCGCCGCGTTGGCAATGGCCACGCGGGGCTTGCTCAAAGCTTCCCTAGCCGGTCCATTTCGGCGAACGCTTCTCGACGAAGGCCGCGATGCCTTCGTCGGCATCCGGCTCGAGCAGGCTGCAGGCCATGGCCTCGCCGGCAAGGTCGTATGCGGCGCCGAGGCCAAGATCGATCTGCCGGTAGAACGCGCGCTTGCCCTCTCCGATGACGGGCGCGCTTCGCTCGCCGATGAGCCGCGTGAAATGCGCCACCGCGGCGTCGAGGTCCGCCGCCGGCACGACGCGGTTGACCAGTCCCCACGACAGCGCGGTCGCGGCGTCGATCGGCTCGCCGGTGAGCAGCATCTCCATCACGCGCTTGCGCGCTACGTTGCGTCCGACGCCGACGGCAGGCGTGGTGCAGAAAACGCCGACGTTCACGCCCGGCAGCGCGAACTTCGCGGTGTCTGCGGCCACCGCAAGGTCGCACATCGAGACGAGCTGGCAGCCCGCCGCCGTCGCGATGCCGTGCACGCGCGCGATCACCGGCTGCGGCACCCGGGTGAGCGAGACCATCAGCGCATTGCACGCGCCGA
The DNA here is from genome assembly GCA_035501215.1 of Casimicrobiaceae bacterium. GTDB lineage: Bacteria > Pseudomonadota > Gammaproteobacteria > Burkholderiales > Casimicrobiaceae > PALSA-1003. The sequence continues at coordinate 32,808 of DATJWL010000161.1, read as the reverse complement.
AGAGCTCCTGCTGCCAGGTGATGTCGCGATGCGCGCGCAGTTCCTTCAAATCATGCCCGGCGCAGAAGCCCCTGCCCTCTGCAGCGATCACGACCGAACGTATGGAAGCGTCGCCGGCGATGCGGTCGACTTCAAACTGGAGCGCGGCGATCATGGCGCGCGACAGCGGGTTGAAGCGCTCGCCGCGGTTCAGCGTCAGCGTGGCCACGCCATCCTTCGTGCCGGAAAGCACGTAGGGCATGACGGCGGCTTCGCGCGGTGCGTTCATGCTTCGAGTATTCTACCATTCTCACCTTTCGCTGCAGACTCGATCGATCATCCATGGCGCGCGCGGCCACGACCGCTTTTCGACTCGCGGCAAGCGATCGGCGGGACGACCCGCTGCGCAAGCGCATCGAGGAATTGCATCGCGCCGACGAAGCAGCCACCGTACGCACGCTTCTCGACGAGGCGGCGCTCGCGCCCGATGCGCTCGCCGAAGCGCAGCACCTCGCCGCATCGCTCGCCGCGAGCGTGCGCGCTGCGCGCACGCGGGCCGGCGGCGTCGACGCGCTGATGCTCGAGTTCTCGCTCGATTCGCGCGAAGGCGTGGCGCTGATGTGTCTCGCGGAAGCGCTGCTGCGCATTCCCGACGCGGCGACTCGCGACCGCCTGATCCGCGACAAGATCGGCCGCGGCGACTGGCGCGCGCACGTCGGCCGCAGCCCGTCGCTCTTCGTCAACGCGGCAGCGTGGGGGCTGCTGGTCACCGGCCAGCTCGTCGACACGCGCAGCGACTCCGCGCTCGAGGCCGCGGTTGCTTCGCTGCTGCGCAAGGGCGGCGAGCCGCTGATCCGCAAGGGCGTGGACCTCGCCATGCGGCTCCTGGGCAAGCAGTTCGTCACCGGGCGGACGATTGCGGAGGCCATCGCGAATGCCCGCAGCCGCGAGCAGCGCGGCTACCGCTTTTCCTACGACATGCTCGGCGAAGCCGCGGTGACCGCCGAAGACGCCGATCGTTATCTCGCCGCGTACGAAGACGCGATCGACGCCATCGGCGAAGTCGCCGACGGTCGCGGCATCTACGCGGGGCCGGGCATCTCGATCAAGCTCTCGGCGCTGCACCCGCGCTACTCGCGGCTCAAACGCGACCGCGTGCTTAGTGAGCTGCTGCCCGTCGTTGCGGACCTCGCCAAGCGCGCGCGCAAGCACAACATCAGCTGCAACATCGACGCCGAGGAAGCCGACCGTCTCGAGCTGTCGCTCGATCTCGTCGAGCGCCTCTCTGCGGATTCGACGCTCGCCGGATGGGACGGCCTCGGTTTCGTCGTTCAGACCTATCAGAAACGCGCCCGCGCCACCATCGACTGGCTCATCGACCTCGCGCGCCGCAACCGGCGCCGGCTGATGCTGCGCCTCGTCAAGGGCGCGTACTGGGACAGCGAGATCAAGCGCGCGCAGGTCGAGGGGCTCGACGGCTACCCCGTGTTCACGCGAAAGGTGCACAGCGACGTCGCCTATCTCGCCTGCGCCCGGGCGATGCTCGCGGCTCCCGATGCGATCTATCCGCAGTTCGCGAGCCACAACGCGTTCACGATCGCGGCGGTGTACGTTCTCGCCGGGAACGCCGATTACGAGTTCCAGTGCCTGCACGGCATGGGCGAGAGCATCTACGACCAGGTCGTGGGCCCCGACAAGCTCGATCGCGCCTGCCGCATCTATGCGCCGGTCGGGTCCCACGAGACCCTGCTCGCCTATCTCGTGCGGCGGCTGCTCGAGAACGGCGCCAACACCTCCTTCGTCAACCGGATCGTCGATCGTGCGGTCGAGATCGCGGAGCTCACCGCCGATCCCGTGGCGCAGGCGCGCGCGACCGGCGGTACGCCGCATCCGCGCATTCCGCCGCCGGCCGCGCTCTATCCCGATCGCAGGAATTCGCGCGGGATCGATTTTTCCGACGAGGATGCGCTGCGCCAGCTCGAACAAGAGCTCGCGACGACCCCGTCACAGCTTGCCGCGACACCTATCCTGGGCGACGACGGCGAGCACGCAGGGCAAGCCACCCGGCCGGTTACGAATCCCGCCGATCGCAACGACGTCGTCGGGAGCATCGAGGAAGCGAGCGCGGCGGAAGTTACGCGAGCGATCGGCATCGCCTCGGATGCGGGCACGGTCTGGTCCCGCACGCCGGCCGCAGAACGCGCGGCCTGTCTCGAGCGCGCGGCGGACCTGCTCGAGCGCGAGCGCGCCACCCTCATCGCGCTCGCCGTGCGCGAGGCGGGCAAGACCTTGCCGAACGCGATGGGCGAGGTTCGCGAAGCCGCCGATTTCTGCCGCTACTACGCGGCGCAGGCGCGGCGCGAGCTTGCTGCCGCCACGCCGCGCGGCCCGATCGCCTGCATCGCGCCGTGGAATTTTCCGCTGGCGATTTTCGTCGGCGAAGTGAGCGCCGCGCTCGCGGCGGGCAACCCGGTGCTGGCGAAACCGGCCGAGCAGACGCCGCTGATGGCGGCGAGCGCAGTGACCCTGCTGCACCGGGGCGGCGTGCCGCGGGCCGCCCTGCAATTGCTTCCCGGCCGCGGCGAAACCGTCGGCGCCGCGCTCGTTGCCGACCCCCGCATCGCGGGCGTGCTCTTCACCGGGTCGACCGCCGTGGCACGCACGATCAACCGCCAGCTCGCGCTGCGTAGCGATGATCCGGTGCTGATCGCCGAGACCGGCGGGCAGAATGCGATGATCGTCGACAGCTCCGCGCTGCCGGAGCAGGTAGTAGTCGACGTCCTGAGCTCCGCCTTCGACAGCGCCGGGCAGCGCTGCTCGGCGTTGCGCGTGCTCTGCCTGCAGGACGACGTCGCGGATCGCATCCTTGCGATGCTCAAGGGTGCGATGGCCGAGCTTTCGGTTGGCGATCCACGGCTCTTCTCCATCGACGTCGGGCCGGTGATCGACGCCGATGCGCGTGCCGCCCTCGAAGCGCACGTGCTGCGCATGCGCACCGCCGGCGCACGGATATTCCAGCGGCCGCTGCCGGCGGAGTGCGCGCGCGGCACCTTCTTTCCGCCGACGCTGATCGAGATCGAGAGCATGGCCGCGCTCACTTCGGAAGTCTTCGGGCCGGTGCTGCATGTGCTGCGCTTTCGCCAGGATGCGCTCGATCAGCTCCTGACGGCGATCAACGCGACCGGCTATGGATTGACGCACGGCGTCGAAACACGCATCGACGAGACGGTCGAAGCGATCCGCACGCGGGTGCATGCCGGCAATGTCTACGTCAACCGCAACATGATCGGTGCGGTCGTCGGAGTGCAGCCTTTCGGCGGCGAGGGCCTCTCAGGAACGGGGCCGAAGGCGGGCGGGCCGCATTACCTGCGCCGCCTGGTGCGCGATCTTCAGCCGATGGACGCCTTCGAGCCCGAAATCGCGTTGCCGGGACCAACCGGAGAGACGAATACGCTGTGGCTCGCCCCGCGTGGCCGGGTCGCATGCCTCGGCGCGACGGAAGAGGAGGTTCGTGCGCAGATCGAGATTGCACATCGCGCAGGGAACGTCGCGCTCATGAGCCGCTCGCCGCTGACGGAGCGGATCGCGTGCGAATGCGGCGCGCACTGCGAGATCGTGGACGATGCGCTCGCCGCGGCGCCCGACGCGGTGCTCGTCGCCGGCGATGGAAGCGCTGCGAGCAACGCGCGCCGCCGCCTGGCCGAATCCGAGGGCGCGATCGTGCCGGTGATCGTCGCCGACGCCACGGGCCGCTACGATGCATCGCGGCTCTTCGTCGAACGTACGCTCACCATCAACACGACGGCCTCCGGCGGCAACGCATCGCTCCTGTCGCTGGATGAGACACCAGTCGTCCCCGCCCCCGATTCAAACATTCGGGGGCAGGCTCCAGCGGGGACCCCGTGGCGTTCGCCGCAAGACCCTGGATTCCCGCGTCCGCGGGAATGACAGCAGGCATGCAGCTCTTCGACGCTGAGTCGATACGCGCGCGGCTGTCGTGGGCGCGCATGCTGGCCGCGCTCGACGAGGCGCTACGCGCCGAGGTCGAGGCCCCGCTGCGCGCTCACCATCGCGTCGCGGTTCCCGGCGAGCCGTTCGCGACACTCCTCGCGATGCCGGCGTGGCGCAGCGGGCGGCGACTCGGCGTCAAGCTCGTCACGGTGTTTCCGGGTAACGCCGATCGCGGCCGGCGATCGGTCGCCGCGGTCTACGTGCTCTTCGATGCGCGCGACGGAACGCCGCTCGCCTTGCTCGACGGAGAAGAGCTGACCGCGCGGCGCACCGCGGGCGCGTCGGCGTATGCCGCGTCGAAGCTCGCCCGGCGCGGCGCAAAACGCCTCGTGATGATCGGGGCCGGGCGCCTGGCGCGTCCATTGATCGAGGCGCATCGCCACGTGCGGCCGATCGAGCACATCGATATCTGGAGCCGCACGCTCGAGCATGCACGCGCTACGGCTGACGCTTGCGTGAAGGACGGCATTCCCGCACGCGCCGTAACCGATCTCGCCGCGGCCGTCAGCGAGGCGGACATCATCTCCTGTGCGACGCTCGCGGCAGAGCCGCTCGTGCGCGGCGATTGGCTGCGGCCCGGCGTCCATCTCGACCTCGTCGGGGCGTTCACGAGAGACATGCGCGAGTCGGATGATGCCGCCATGCAGCGCGCGGATTTGATCGTCGTCGACAGTCGCACCGGCGCGCTCGCCGAGGGCGGCGACGTGATGCAGGCGATCGCCAGCGGCGCGATCGGAAAAGACAAAGTCGCGGCCGAGTTGCGCGATCTCGCACGCGGCGCGCACCCGGGACGCTCCCGCGACGACGAGATCACGGTGTTCAAATCAGTCGGCTTCGCGCTCGAGGATCTCGCCGCGGCGGAGGCGGTGGTCGACGCTACGGCCTAGCGCGGTCCGCCGCCGAGACTGGGCGCGACATGGCGCAGTCGTCGTTAGCGGGTGATTTGTGCGCGGGTACTCGTGGGTTGAGTGCCCGCCGCAAATTCGACATCCTCCCACTGGTCGGATGTCGCCGCTCGACGACCGAATTGCGCCACGGCACCCGGGCGCGGCGGCGAACCGCGCCGAGCTATTCGATCGCCGAGGTCGACTTCGCGCGCTCGCGCAGCACGAACTTCTGGATCTTGCCCGTCGAGGTCTTCGGCAGCTCGCCGAAGACCACGCGTTTCGGCGCCTTGAAGCGCGCGAGGAGCTTGCGGCAGTGCTCGATCAGCGCGTCCTCGCTGACGCTCGCGTCGGGCTTGATCTCGACGAACGCGCACGGCGTCTCGCCCCACTTCGGATCCGGCTGCGCGACTACCGCCGCGGCGAGCACCGCGGGATGGCGATAGAGCGCGTCCTCGACCTCGAGCGAGCTGATGTTCTCGCCGCCTGAGATGATGACGTCCTTGGAGCGATCCTTGATCTTGATGTAGCCGTCGGGCTGCATCACCGCGAGGTCGCCGGAATGGAACCACCCGCCGGCAAAAGCCTCATCGGTCGCCTTCGGGTTCTTGAGGTAGCCCTTCATGGTGATGTTGCCGCGGAACATGATCTCGCCCATCGTCTCGCCGTCCCACGGGACTTCCTTCATCGTCTCGGGGTCCATCACCGTCATCCCTTCCTCGCAGGTGTAGCGTACGCCCTGCCGGCCGTTGCGCTCGGTGCGCTTGCCGATGTCCATCGCGTCCCATTCAGCGTGCTTGGCGCAAACGGCCGCCGGTCCATAGGTCTCGGTGAGTCCGTAGACGTGCGTGATGTCGAAACCGATGCGTTGCATGCCTTCGATGATCGAGGCCGGCGGCGCCGCTGCCGCGACGAGGCAGCTCACCTTGTGCTTGATCTCGCGCTTCCATTCCTCGGGCGCGTTGATGAGCATCCCATGCACGATCGGCGCACCGCAGTAATGCGTCACCTTGTGCGTGCGGATCGCCTCGAGGATGGTTTTCGCCTCGACCCGCCGCAGGGACACGTTGGTGCCCGCGTTGGCCGCCATCGTCCACGGAAAGCACCAACCGTTGCAGTGGAACATCGGCAGCGTCCACAGATACACGGCGTGACGGGGCATGCCCCAGTCGATGATGTTGCACAGCGCATTGAGGTACGCGCCGCGATGGTGATAGACGACACCCTTGGGATTGCCGGTCGTTCCCGAGGTGTAGTTGAGCGAGATCGCCTGCCATTCGTCGGCAGGATGCTTCCATGCGAACTCCGGATCGCCGCCGGCGATGAATTCCTCGTAATCCATCACCCCGAGCAGCTTGCCGTCCGGTCCCTGCGGATCGGCGATGTCGATCACGCGAATCTTGCGTTTGAGCCGCGACAGCGCCGGCTCGATGATCGGTGCGAATTCGGTATCCGTAATGAGCACCTTCGCCTCGCCGTGTTCGAGCATGAACGCGATCGCCTCGGCGTCGAGCCGCGTGTTGAGCGTGTTGAGCACGCCGCCGGTCATCGGTACGCCGAAATGCGCTTCGACCATCTCCGGCGTGTTGGACGCCATGACCGCGACGGTGTCGCCGACGCCGATGCCCGCACCCACGAGCGCCGAGCCGAGCCGGCGCGCTCGCGCATAGGTCTCGGCCCAGGTGTATCGCCGCTCGCCGTGGATGACGGAAGGGTGCTGCGGATACACGTAAGCGGTGCGCGCGATCAGCGACAACGGCGTCAGTGGGGTGTAGTTGGCCTCGTTGGGGTCGAGGTTGGTCTCGTAGATGCTGGACATCATGTTCCTCCGGACAGCGGCACCCCATGGTAAACAATCCACCTGAAAAGACAATTGCGTGCGATCAAAACCGGCCCTACCATCGCGCCATGGGCCATCGCCTGTCGAAGATCGTCACCCGCACCGGCGACGCCGGAACGACCGGGCTAGGCGACGGCAAGCGCGTGGCCAAGGATTCGGCGCGCATCGAGGCGATCGGCGCCGTGGACGAGCTCAATTCCGCCCTCGGCGTGCTGCTTGCCGAGCCGCTGCCGGATTCCGTCTCAGGGTGTATCACTGGAGTTCAGCACGATCTCTTCGATCTCGGCGGAGAGCTCTCGATCCCGGGATACGAGGCGATGCGCGAGGCACAGGTGCTCCGCCTTGAGGATGCGGTGGAGCGCTTCAACGCCGATCTCCCGTCGCTCAAGGAATTCATCCTGCCGGGCGGCACGCGCGCGGCGAGCCTAGCGCACGTCGCGCGAACGGTGTGCCGGCGCGCCGAGCGCGCGGTCGTGCACCTCGGCGCGACTGAGGTGGTGCGCGAATGCACGCGCAGGTATCTCAACCGACTCTCGGACCTTCTCTTCATCGTCGCGCGGGTGCTCAACCGCGCCGGCGGCGTCCCGGACGTGCTATGGCGCAAGGATCGCGGGCGCAGCTAGTGCCATGGCGGTCGACGCCCGCAAGCAGCTCGAACGCAACGCCCGATTGATGAGCTGCTGGCGCGCACCGCGCTTCGCGACCAGCAAGCCTTCGCCGAGCTCTACCGGCTTTCCATCCTCGCCAGTGGGCGGGACGGACTGCCCCAGCGCCTGGAACACGCTAGGCGCCATCCACGAGTTGGTGCAATGCGACCTCGTTGAGCAGCCTGATGGCGCGGCCTTTTACCTGGATGAGATCTTCGCGCTGAAATCGGGAGAACAGACGACTCACGGTCTCCAGGTTGAGCCCCAGGTAGCTCCCGATCTCGTGGCGCGTCAGCCGCAGCACGAACTCGCATGATGAATAGCCGCGCTCTCTATACCGGTGCGACAGATCCAGCAGAAACGCCGCGAGCCGCTGTTCGGAGCGCATCGTTCCCAGCACGATCGTAAGTTCGCGCGTGCGCGCAGTCTCCCGGGACAGCCACACGTGCAGCAGGTGGCCGAATGGTCCGCTCCGTCGCGCAAGATTCTCCACCTCATCGAACGGCAGTGGGCAAGCCTCCATGTCCTCCAGCGCGACCGCCTGGCACCCGTGAGCGCCGGTGTCGATGCCGTCGAATCCGATGATCTCGCCAGAGAGGTGGTAGCCGGCAACCTGTTCCTGCCCATCCCGCGTAAGCAGGACAGTCTTGCAGGAGCCGGCGTATACCAAGTAGAGGGCCTTGAAATCCTCTCCGACGCAGTACAGCCCATCGCCCTTGCGAAACCGCCTTCGCTTCGCCCAGAGGGGGTCGATATACCGCGTCGCGTCCTTATCAAGCCCGACGGGCAAGCAGAAGTCCGTGAACTTCCGGGATAGTCCCTCGGGTTGACGGTCGCTCGCGCAATGCTGATCGTGCCGAAGCGCGAACTTCCTGAGCTGCGCATTGGCCTTGGCTATGGCTTCGAGCTGTTGCCGCACGGCGATCGACTCTTGCTGACTCGACGCCAGCCTTCGCCTAAGATCTTCCACCTGCTGGAGGGCTCGCCTCAAGCGCAGGGGCGGGCTTTCCATCGGTGACACGCTGCGAAGGTCCGCGCCTTGAGGCGCCGCACCAGGCTGCGCCGTGTCGATCAGTGCAATTTTCACCCAATCTCCGCCCAAGGAATGGGGACGACGCCCACGAGCAGGCCAAGAAGCTCCCGACAGGCCAAAATTATGCCATTGTTTTAGGTTCATCTGTACGCTACCGGACATAGGCTACTTGACCCGTCTCGAGCGGGGACACCCCGGCAGAGCTTCGAGCCTCTCGATCCGGGCGCTCGCCTAGCCGTCACGAGCGCTTACCGCCGATCGCCACGCTGGTTGACGCCCATCAATGTGCCGGGGAAGCAATGGGAGTAGCGTCATCAACTCGTAAAGGGGATCGAGGATCCGGGCAGCCTGCGGATCGCTCGACTGTAGCCGACACTGGCCGAGACTGTGAGCGCTTCAGAGCAGCTCCATGTTCGATGAGTCGGTTCGATATGTCATGGAGCCGCGGAAGTTTCTCACGGCTGCGCCGGAGACTTTTGTCCGCGAGGCCGCCAAGCTAATGGCGGCGAGGAATGTTGGCGCAATCCTGATCGTTGAAGACGATCGCCTAGCCGGAATCTTTACCGAGCGCGACATGCTCGTTCGCGTCGTTGCGCGGGGGCTGGATGCGCTGGCCACACGCCTTGCCGACGTGATGACCCGCGCACCCTGGACTATCGATCCTGACGCCACGCTCGGGTACGCATTGCTACTGATGCACAAGAAGGGATTTCGTCATCTGCCCGTCGTCCAAGAGGGCAAGCCGATCGGGATCGTCTCGTCCCGCAGCGCGATGGACCCCGATCTGGAGGAGTTCGTGTCTGAAGCAAACCGACGAAAGCGCATCGCGGCAAAACGCTAGCGGCGCTTCAGGGCGGAGCCTTCGGCCTTGTCCTCGACTTCCCATCCGGCGGCGTACAGCTCCGCGCGCAACCGATCGGCCTCCGCCCAGTTTTTCGCTTCGCGCGCCGCGGCCCGCGCGGCGGCGAGTGCTTGCACCGTCTCGGGAATCGTTTCCTCTCTGGGTTGCCATGCGGCCAGCCCGAAGCCGAATACGCGGTCGAAGCGCCCGAGCGTGGCTTTGCGCGCTGCAGGCGGCAGCTCGCCGCGCAGCACATCCCACGCGAGCGCGAGCGCTCGCGGCACGTTGAGATCATCGTTGATCTTCGCGGCGAAGCGCTCGAGGCAGCCCGGATCTGCACTGCCGCCTTCGGGCAGAGCGTAGAAGCCGCGGCGCATGCGGTCGAGCGCAGTGGCCGCGCCGTCGAGCGCGTCCCAGGTGAAGTTGAGCTGGCTGCGATAGTGCGCGGTCAGGCAAAGATAGCGATACGCCAGCGGATCGTATCCACGTTCCGCCAGAAGGGTGAGGCGCAGGAACTCGCCAGCGGACTTCGCCATCTTGGCGTCGTTCTCGAGCAGGAAGTAGCCGTGCATCCAGAAGTTGGCAAGCCGCGTGCCCACGCGCGCCTCGGTCTGAGCGATCTCGTTGGTGTGGTGCACGGGGATGTGATCCTCGCCCCCGCAGTGGATGTCGAAGTAGTCGCCAAGATACTTCTGCGCCATCGCCGAACACTCGATGTGCCAGCCCGGAAAACCCTTGCCCCAGGGACTGTCCCATTCCATCTGGCGCTTCTCGCCGGGTGGAGAGAATTTCCACAGTGCAAAATCGGTGGGATGCCGCTTCTCGCCCAGTTCGACGCGCTTGCCGGCCTCGAGTCCGGCCTTGTCGAGCCGTGCCAGATATCCGTAGTCCGGCTGCTTGCTGGTGTCGAAATAGATCCCATCGGGCGTGCGATAGGTGTAGCCGTTCTTCTCGAGATCGGCAATGAACTCGATCTGCTCACGGATGTGATCCGTCGCGCGCGGAAGCTGCGATGGCGGCTCGATGTTGAGCGCGCGCATGTCCTCGAGGAAGGATTCGGTGTAGACGCGGGCGATTTCCCACGCCGACTTGCCGGCGCGCCGCGCGCCCTTCTCCATCTTGTCTTCGCCCTCGTCGGCGTCGGAGACCAGATGCCCGACGTCGGTGATGTTCATCACGTGGGTCACCGAGTAACCGTTCCACTCGAGCACCCGTTTGAGCACATCCTCGAACAGGAAGGTACGGAAGTTGCCGATGTGCTGGTAGTCGTAGACGGTCGGCCCGCAGGTATACATGCCTACGGCGCGATCCCTCAACGGCTCGAAGGCCCGCAGGCTGCGCGTGTAGTTGTCGTACAGCCTCAGCGGCGGGCTCACAGCGGTTTCGCCATCACGTAGTCGTCCATGACGAATCCGCCGCCGATGTCGACGACGACCGCCTCGCGGATCGCGAAGCCGTTCTTCTCGTAGGCACGGATCGCCTGCGCATTGTTCTTGTTGACGTTGAGGATCAGGCCCGAGCAGCGCTGCGCGCGCGCCGCGGCTTCGGTTGACGCGATGAGCCGGCTGCCGACACCGCGTCCCTGGAACTCCTGGAGCACATAGAGCTTGTCGAGCTTGAGCTCGCGTCCGCCATCGGTCCGATAGTAGGCCGAGAAGCCGGCGAGGCGTTCGCCAAAGCGGGCCAGATCGAGTCCGGCGCCCTCTTCCTCGATGAAGCGTGAGAGCGCCGCGTGCGAGTAGCCGAGCGCGAGCATGTAATCGATCTGCTCGGGCGTGATGATGCCGGGATAGTGCCGGCGCCAGATGGCGCCGGCGAGCTCAGCGACCGCAGCCAGATCGGATTCGGTCGCGGCGGCGATCGAAAGCGCATCGGCTTCATTCGTCGCGACGACGGGCTCCTTCATCACCACAGCGCCACCGGGCAATGCCTGCGAATCAGTCTGTCCTTCGTGACCAGCTTCGCCCCCGAAAGGATGGCATCGGCCACGATAAGCCGGTCGAAAGGGTCGCGTGCCCACTTCAACTCGCGGGCCGCCGTCACCACGCTCCGGTATTCCGTTGTCGTCGCCTGCAAACCGATCTCTCTGGCCAGCGCGGGAAGCACGGTATCCGGTCCCGCGATGATGCGGCCGATTTCGTTGAGAAGCTGCAGTTCCAATTCCACCAGCGGAGAGACCAGCAGACGCCCCGTCTCCACGGCTGCTCTCGCCGCACCCGACAGGAAATCGACGCGACCCTCGTACAGCCAGCAGACGATGTGGGTGTCGAGGTGGATTACTTGAGATTCCGAGCCTCGTGCCACTTGCCTGCCTTGACTCCCACCAGAAGTCCGGGCGCTGCGCGGATGAGCTTCCTGCGTTTGAGCCGCGCCAGCCTCGACGCCGGCGCCTCGGCACTCAGCAGGAGCGTCTTGCCGCGCCGCTCGATCGCCACGGGAATCCCGGTCTCGATCACCCTGTCGGCGACCTCGAACAGTCGCTCGCGCAACGTCGTGAGTGTGAGCTTTCCCATGGGCCGTCGCTCGATATGTACAGGTTTTATAGTGTACCTGTACGTATGGGAGCGGTCAAACCGCGTTCTCACCGGGCCAGACGCCGTGGCGGCGACTGCTGGGCCAACCCGCCCGGACATGGGAACGCGGTAGAATCGCGCCCTTCACGATGCCACCCACATCCGCGCCTTCCGTCACCTCGCCTCCCCCGACAACGCGTCGCGCGCTGCTTGCGCTCGTCGTCCTCTTCGCGCTCGCCTGGTTCTGCAACCTCGACTACCGGCGCCTCATCCATCCCGACGAAGGCCGCTACGCCGAGATTCCGCGCGAGATGGTGGCGAGCGGCGACTGGGTTACGCCCCGGCTCAACGGCATCAAGTATTTCGAGAAGCCGGCCCTGCAATACTGGATCACCGCCGCCGCGTACGAAGTCTTCGGCGTGCGCGAATGGACCGCGCGGCTGTGGCCCGTGCTGGCGGGATTTCTCGGCGTGCTCCTCATCGGCTACGTCGGCTTCCGGCTCGGCGGTCCGGCGCTCGGGCTTTATGGCGCGGCGGTGCTCGGCGGCTCGCTCGGCTACGTCGTCAACGCTCACATCCTCACACTCGACTCGGGGCTCACGCTGTGGATGTCGATCGGGCTCGGCGGGCTTTTCCTCGCGCAGCGCGATGACGCGACGCCGGCAGAGCAGCGCGCATGGATGTGGGTGGCCTGGGCGGCGCTCGCGCTCGCCACGCTGTCGAAAGGACTCATTGGCATCGTGCTGCCGGGCGGCGCACTCGTGTTCTACTCGCTCATCGAGCGCGATGGGTCGCTGTGGCGGCGGCTGCATCTTGCCTCCGGCGCGATCGTCTTCCTTGCGGTCGCAGCGCCGTGGTTTGTCGTCGTTTCACTGCGCAATCCGGAGTTCTTCGGGTTCTTCTTCATCCACGAGCACTTCACGCGCTTTCTCACGACCGAGCATCGGCGCGAAGGCGCATGGTGGTACTTCGTCCCGATCCTCGTCGTCGGGATCCTGCCGTGGCTGACGGTGATGGGCTGGACGGCGCGGCGCATGTGGACCGATGCGCGTCCGTCGCAGAACGGCTTCAACTGGCGGCGCTTCGCGCTCATCTGGTCCGCGTTCATCTTCGTCTTCTTCAGCGCGTCCGGATCGAAGCTGCCCTCGTACATCCTGCCGGTGTTCCCCGCCCTGGCGCTCACGATCGGATGGCAGCTCACCCTGCTGCCGGTGTCCACGCTGCTGCGCCTCGTCGCGCCTCTGGTGGTGACGACGGGCGTGCTGACGCTGATCGTCTTCTTTGGTTACGGAGCGATCGTGCAGCGCATCGCCGACCAGCGCCAGCCGATCGCTCCCCTGCTCGCCTACGCGCCCTGGATCAAGGTCGCGTTCGCGGTCGCGCTCGCCGGCGGGATCGCGGCATGGTGGTGGCTCGCCCACGGGATGCGCGCGCGCGCGGTCCTCGCCCTTGCTTTCGCATCGCTCGTCTGGACCCAGCTCGTGGTGAGCGGCTACGACGAGCTGGCGGAGTCGCGTTCGAGCGAAGCGATCCTCGCCCGCGCGGCGGCGCGTAGCCCGCTGTCGCCGGAGCTGCCGTTCTACACGATCAAGATGTACGATCAGACCTTGCCGTATTATCTCGGCCGGACGGTAATCCAGGTCGCACATCCCGACGAGCTGGCGATGGGCATTGCGCTGGAGCCCGATAAGGCGATCGCGACCGTCGATGAATGGAAGAAGCGCTGGGACGGCGCCGCCCAAGCCTATGCGATGATGCAACCCGACGAATACGAAAGGCTCCGGCGCGAGGGCGTGGCGATGGTCGAGCTGGCGCGCGACCCGCGCCGCGTCATCGTGTCCCGGCGCTAGCTAATCCCATGACCTGGGTCGCGTTCTCGTTTCTCCTGACCGGCGTGCTGCTCAACGCAGGCGCGCAACTCCTGCTCAAGGCGGGCACCAACGCGCTCGGCGTCATCACGCTGACGCGTGAAGACTGGCTCGGCCAGTTCGGCCGCATGGCCGTTGAGCCCCACGTTGCCGGCGGCATTGCCTGCTACGCGGTGAGCGTGGTGGTGTGGATCATCGGACTCTCGCGCGTCCCGGTGTCGATCGCCTACCCCATGCTCTCGCTCGGCTACATCGTCAATGCGATCGCCGCCCACTATCTCTTCGGCGAATCGGTGACGCTCGCACGCTGGCTGGGCATCGGCTTCATCATCATCGGCGTGTGGCTGGTGGCGAGAAGCTGATGGCCTTGCCGGATCTCAAGTTCGCGAGCCCGCTCATCGACGAGGAAACGATCGCCGGCGCGGCCGAGGTGCTGCGCTCCGGGCACATCGCGAGCGGTCCCTGGGTGCAGAAGTTCGAGGCCGAGCTGTCGCGCTTCTGCGATGGCCGGCCGGTCCGCGCGCTCACCTCGGCGACTGCCGCGGTCGAGGTCGCGCTGCAGCTATGCGGCATCGGCCCGGGTGACGAAGTCATCACCTCAGCGCAGAGCTTCTTCACCGTGCTCAACATGATCGTCAAGGTCGGCGCAAAGCCGGTCTTCGTCGATTGCGAGCTGGTCACCCGCAACATCGATCTTGGTCAAGTCGAGGCCGCCATCACGCCGCGCACGAAGGCAATCGTGCCGACGCACTATCCGGGCGCGCTGGCTGACCTCGATGCGCTCTACGCGCTGGCGGAGCGGCGCAGACTGCGCGTGATCGAGGACGCCGCGCTCGTCCTCGGGTCGCGCTGGAAAGGTCGCAACGTCGGCGCGATCGGCGACCTCGTCACCTTCAGCTTCCACCCCAACAAGAACATCACGTCGATCGAAGGCGGTGCGCTGGTCGTCAACAGCGATGCCGAAGCGAAGGAGGTCGAGGCGCTGCGCTTCCACGGCATCCGCCATCTCGCCGACCGCACCCGCGATGTCGCCTTCCCGGGCGGCAAGTTCAACCTGCCCGATGTCAACGCGCGGATCGGCGTCGCGCAGCTCGCCAGGCTGCCGGAGTTCCTCGCCAAGCGGCGCGCGCTTGCCGATCGCTACTTCGCGCGCTTCGCCAGCGACCCTGCCTGCGTGCTGCCCCCGCGGCCTGAGAGCGCCGACGGCGGCCAGAGCTGGAACATGTTCTGCGTGCTGCTGCCCCTCGAGCGCATGACGATGTCGCGCAGGGATTTCCGCGAAGCGCTGGAAACGCGCGGCATTGCGACGGGAGTCTCGTACGAAGCGCTCAACCTGTGTACGCTCGGACGCCGTCACGGCGGCCGTGATGGCCAGTGCCCCAACGCCGAGCGTATCGCCCGCGAGACGGTCACCCTCCCGCTGCACGCCGCGATGACCCTGGCCGACGTCGATCGGGTCTGCGCCGCGGCCTCCGAAGTGATCGCCGCCGCGAGGGGGTGAGGCCAATGAACGAAGCTACCGTACGCGCGCCGCTACTCTCGATCGTCATCCCGGTTTTCAACGAGGAGGCGGGCCTGCAGGCGCTCTTCGACCGGCTCTACCCTGCCCTCGACAAGCTCGGTACGCCGTACGAAGTTCTGTTCGTGAACGACGGCAGCCGCGACCGCTCGGCGGCGCTGCTCAAGGATCAGTTCCTGCGCCGTCCCGAGGTCACGCGGGTGATTCTCTTCAACGCCAACTACGGGCAGCACATGGCGATCGTCGCCGGCTTCGAGCACAGCCGTGGCGAGCGCGTGGTGACGCTCGACGCCGATCTGCAGAATCCGCCGGAGGAAATCGGGAAGCTTCTCTCCGCGATGGATGCCGGGCACGACTACGTGGGCGGCGTGCGTCGCACACGCGAAGACTCGTGGTGGCGGCGCGCAGCTTCCCGTCTGATGAACCGGGTGCGCGAGAAGATCACGCGGATCAGAATGACCGACCAGGGCTGCATGCTTCGCGCCTACAGCCGCGACATCGTGCGCGCCATCGCCGCATCGCAGGAGATCAGCACCTTCATCCCGGCGCTGGCGTACACCTTCGCGCACAGCCCCGCCGAGGTCGAGGTCGCGCACGCCGAGCGCGCGGCGGGCGAATCGAAATACTCCCTCTATCGGCTCATTCGTCTCAATTTCGATCTGGTCACCGGTTTCTCGCTGGTTCCACTGCAGCTTTTTTCGATGTTCGGGATGATCGTCTCGGTCGGCGCGCTGGCGACCTACCTCATCGTCATCATCGAGCGCCTTGTGCTGGCGGGCTGGCGCGAAGGCTTCGCCACGCTGTGGGACCGCGACATTCTCGCCTTCTTCCTGATCGGCATGCTGCTCTTCGGCCTGGGACTCGTCGGCGAGTACGTCGGGCGCATCTATCAACAGGTGCGCGCGCGTCCACGCTACACGATCCAGGCAATGCTCGAAGCGCGGCGGGGCGAGCGCGATGAGCCTCCAGTGCGAGAATAGCGCGCCAGCGCCGGGGATGAGCGCTCCACGCGCCGTCGTCTTCGCGTATCACAACGTCGGCGTGCGCTGCCTCAAGGCCCTGCTCGCGCACAAGGTCGAAGTGCCGCTCGTCGTGACGCACAAGGACAACCCGCAGGAAGCGATCTGGTTCGAGAGCGTGGCCGCCGCCGCTGCCGAACGGGGCATCGCGACGATTGCGCCCGCGGATCCGAACGTTCCGGAGGTCGTTGCACGAGTCGCCGGCGCCCGGCCGGATTTCCTCTTCTCGTTCTACTACCGCGCGATGCTGAAACCGTCGCTTCTCGCTCTGCCATCGCGTGGCGCGCTCAACATGCACGGCTCGCTGCTCCCGAAGTATCGCGGCCGCGTGCCGGTGAATTGGTCGATCATCCACGGTGAAACCGAAACCGGCGCCACCCTCCACTACATGACCGAGAAACCTGACGCGGGCGACATCGTAGGGCAGACGGCCGTGCCGATTCTTCCCGACGATACCGCGAAGGAAGTATTCGACAAGGTGACCGTCGCGGCCGAGATCACGCTGGATGTCGCGCTTCCCGGGCTTATCGCGGGCACCGCGCCGCGCACCCCGCAGGACGCGAGGCGCGCCACCTTCTTCGGCGGCCGCAAGCCCGAAGACGGGATCATCGACTGGTCGCTCGATGCGGCGTCGATTCACAACCTCGTGCGCGCAGTCGCGCCGCCCTACCCTGGCGCGCGGACGACGCTCGACGGCCGTCCGGCGCGGATTCTGCGCACGCGCGTGCTCGACGCAGCCGCCGCGCCGACAGCGCCCTCGCTTACCGCAGAATCGAATCGCATCGTCGCGCATTGCGGCGGCGGCGGAACGCTGCAGGTCCTCGCGCTCGAGATCGACGGCGCGCGAGTCGATGCGACTGCCCTGCGCGGCGCGCCGCTCGCGCTGCCGAAACGGTAAAATCGCGGCTCCATGCGCAGAATCCTCGTCCTCGGTGTAAACGGCTTCATCGGCCACCATCTCTCCCAGCGGATCATCGCGGCGGCCGACTGGGAGATCTACGGCATGGACATGCAGACCGATCGCATCACCGATCTGATGGCGGAAAAGCGCTTCCATTTCTTCGAAGGCGACATCACGATCAACAAGGAATGGATCGAGTATCACATCAAGAAGTGCGACACCGTGCTTCCACTGGTCGCGATCGCCACGCCGGCGACCTACGTGCGCGATCCGCTGCGCGTCTTCGAGCTTGACTTCGAAGCCAACCTGCCGATCGTCCGCGCCTGCGTGCGGCACAGGAAGCGCATCGTCTTTCCGTCGACCTCGGAGGTTTACGGCATGTGCCGCGACGGCGAATTCGATCCCGAGTCCTCCGAGCTCGTGCTGGGACCGATCGGCAAGCCACGCTGGATCTACGCCTGCGCGAAGCAGCTCATGGACCGCGTGATTCACGCCTACGGCATGCAGGAGGGCCTCGACTACACGCTCTTCCGTCCGTTCAACTGGATCGGCGCGGGACTGGACTCCATCAACACGGCGAAGGAAGGCAGCTCGCGGGTCATCACCCAGTTCCTCGGTCACATCGTGCGCGGCGAGCCTATCAAGCTGGTCGACGGCGGCACGCAGAAGCGCACCTTTACCTACATCGACGACGGCATCGGCGCCCTGATGAAGATCATCGCCAACGACGGCGGCATCGCCTCGGGCAAGATCTACAACATCGGCAATCCGAAGAACAACTATTCGGTGCGCGAGCTGGCGCGCATGATGGTCGATCTCGCGCTCTCCTATCCTGAGTATCGCGACAGCGCGCGCAAGGTCGAGCTGATCGAGACCACGGCCGGTGCGTACTATGGCCAGGGCTACCAGGACGTGCAGAACCGCGTGCCGAAGATCGACAACACCTGCGCCGATCTCGGCTGGCGTCCGGTTGTCGGCATGGAGGAATCGCTGCGGCGCATCTTCGACGCGTATCGGGGACAGGTTTCCGAAGCGCGCGCTCTGATGGATTGAAACGCCGGACAGCAGATTGCTCGCTTCGCTCGGAATGACACCATAGGATGCTTCTCGCCCTGAAAGTCGACGTCGACACGCTGCGCGGCACCCGCGAGGGCGTGCCAGGGCTCATGTCGATGCTGCGTCGGTACGATGCGGCGGCGACGTTCCTGTTCAGCGTCGGGCCCGACCACACCGGCCGCGCGATCAAGCGCGTATTCCGTCCGGGGTTCCTGCGCAAGGTGCAGCGAACCTCGGTCGTCCGCCACTACGGGGTGAGAACGCTCCTGTATGGAACGCTCCTTCCCGGACCCGACATCGGCCGCCGCGCGGGCGACGTCATGCGCCGCGTCCGCGACGACGGCTTCGACGTCGGTCTGCATTCCTGGGACCACGTCGGCTGGCAGGACGGCGTGGCGATCGGTGATGCCGAATGGACCGGCGGACATATGCAACGCGCCTGCGAGCGTTTTACCGAAATCTTCAAGGAGCCGCCGCGCGTGCATGGCGCGGCCGGCTGGCAGATGAACGTTCACGCGCTGCGGCTCACGCAGGCGCTAGGCTTCGAGTTCTGCTCCGACGGGCGCGGGACGCACCCGCATCTGCCGGTGTGGAATGCCGAGCTGATCCGCTGTCCCCAGCTCCCGACGACGCTGCCCACGCTCGATGAGCTGATCGGCGAAGACGGCGTGACCGAAGACAACGTCGCCGAACGCATCCTCGAGCTGACCGCTGCCGCGGCGACGAGCGGGACGCCGCAAGTGTTTACGCTGCACGCGGAGCTGGAAGGGATGCGGCTCGCTTCGGCGTTCGAGCGGCTTCTCGCGGGCTGGCGGGGGCAAGGATGGCGGCTCGCGTCGCTGCGCGGGTTGTACGACACGTTGCAGGCACTCGCGCTGCCCCGCTGCGAAGTCGGCGCTGGCGCCGTGCCCGGCCGCTCCGGCACGCTCTTCTGCCAGGGGCCCGAGTTTCTCGCCGAGGTCGATCTCGCGCAAGCGGCCTAGCAAAGGAGCATCCGATGCCAGCCAACAAAGTGACCGATTTCACCGCGCCTTCCACGGGCGGCGAGTTCAAGCTCTCCGCGCATAAGGGGCACCCGGTCGTCATCTACTTCTACCCCAAGGACAATACGCCGGGCTGCACGATGGAGGGTGCGCAATTCCGCGACCTCTTCAAGAGGTTCCAGAAGGTCGGGGCCGTGATTGTCGGCGTATCGCGAGACAGCCTGAAATCGCACGAGGGCTTCAAAGCCAAGATGGGGTTTCCGTTCGAGCTTGTCTCGGACGCCGACGAAAAGCTCTGCAAGCAGTTCGACGTCATCAAGATGAAAAACATGTATGGCAAGAAGGTGCGCGGCATCGAGCGCAGCACCTTCGTCTTCGACGCCAAGGGAGGGCTCGCGCGCGAGTGGCGTGGCGTCAAGGTGGCCGGCCACGCGCAGGAAGTGCTCGACTCCGTCGCCTCGCTGTAGGAGCCGAAGGACGTCGGCGGGTGGCGTGCGCACTTGGCACCGCGGCGGCCACCGCGCTCTGTTCCCATTTCGCTACAACAGCTTCGAGTTTTTCTCCCGGACCACCACAAGTACTTGTGTTCGCGCGACGTCCTGATCTAGGATGGCCCTGATGTCCGCGTTGTCGTCGCAATCGCTTTCCTACCCCGCGCATCCCTAAGGAGGCTCATGGTCGAGCGCACTCTCCGTCTCGCCCCCCACGTCACCAAGACCAGCAAGACTTCTCTTCCCAAGCTCTTCGTGCTCGACACCAACGTCTTGATGCACGACCCCACCAGCCTCTACCGCTTCGAAGAACACGACATCTTCCTGCCGATCCTCACCCTCGAGGAATTGGACAACAACAAGAAGGGCGTCACCGAAGTCGCGCGCAACGCGCGGCAGGCCTCGCGCTATCTTGACGAGTTGGTGACTGCGGGCGTGGCCATCGGCGGCGGCGACATCTCGGCCGGCATTCCGCTCAAGCCCGCGAGCGGAGGTGCGGCGACGGGGCGGCTCTACCTGCAGACCGAAGCGATCTCGACCGAGCTGCCGCCCTCGCTCGTCGGCGGCAAGGCCGACAACCAGATCCTCGCGGTGGTAATGCATCTCGCCCGCGTGCACCCGAAGCGCAGCGTGATCCTGGTGTCGAAGGACATCAACATGCGCATCAAGGCGCATGCGCTGGGGATTGCCGCCGAGGACTACTTCAACGACAAGGTGCTCGAGGACACCGACCTCCTCTACACCGGCATGCGCGAGCTGCCTGCCGATTTCTGGGACCGGCACGGCAAGGGTATGGAATCCTGGCAGCAGAGCGGCCATACCTATTACCGGGTAACGGGGCCGCTGTGCCACAACCTGCTCGTTAACGAATTCGTCTACCAGGAAAGCAAGGGCCCCGGCGAGACGCCGCTCTACGCCGTCGTCCGTGAAGCCTCCGGACGTACCGCGCTCCTGCAGACCCTGCGCGACTACACGCACCAGAAGAACAACGTCTGGGGCATCACCGCGCGCAATCGCGAGCAGAACTTCGCGCTCAACCTGCTCATGAACCCGGAGGTCGATTTCGTCACGCTTGTCGGCCAGGCCGGGACCGGCAAGACGCTGCTCACGCTCGCCGCGGGGCTGATGACCACCCTGGAGTACAAGGTCTATTCGGAGATCATCATGACCCGCGTCACGGTGCCGGTCGGCGAGGACATCGGCTTCCTCCCAGGCACCGAGGAGGAGAAGATGAATCCGTGGATGGGTGCGCTCGAGGACAATCTCGACGTCCTCAACAAGACCGACGACGAAGCCGGCGAATGGGGACGCGCCGCCACACGCGATCTCATCCGCTCACGCATCAAGGTGAAATCGCTCAACTTCATGCGCGGGCGCACCTTCATCAACAAGTATCTCATCATAGACGAGGCGCAGAACCTGACGCCCAAGCAGATGAAGACGCTGATCACGCGCGCCGGCCCGGGGACGAAGGTGGTGGTACTCGGCAACATCGCGCAGATCGACACGCCGTATCTGACCGAGGGCAGCTCGGGACTGACGTACGTGGTCGACCGCTTCAAGAACTGGGCGCACTCCGGTCACGTGACGCTCATGCGCGGCGAGCGCTCGCGGCTCGCCGATCACGCGGCGGAGATTCTCTAGCGGGTCGGTGGTTATCGACCCGCGGCGCCAGCGTCCTCGCCGTGCCGCGCGATCTGCGAGGCGAGCGCGGCGTAGCGGTGCTCGGTCCTGGCACCGAAGAGCGGGTCCTCGAAGTGACGGATCGCTGCCTCGATCTGCGACCAGTCCCTCGCCTCGAGCAGCTGCGAGGCGAGCGGCAGCATCTCGGCTTCTTCGATCAGCATGTGGCTGCGGAACTCGTCGAGATAGGTGCGCGCGGTGGTTTCGATGCGCTCGCGCGACATGATCTCGCCGTCCACAACGCCGGCCAGCTCGCGCACCAGCTCCTCGCCGGATGCCTTGAGCAACACATGCTGTTCGAGCAATCGGGCAACCGTCCCGGCAGCGTGCCCATCGCGTTCCTTGATCAGGGCGAAGACGAGGTCCTCCTTGGGATGGTGCAGCACGTCAGGATAGTGCGTCATGTAGTACATGATTTCGAGCATCAGCTCGTAGTCCGGCGAGCCGCCGTCGTGGAAGGACGCGAGCTGCCTTTCCAGCAGATCGAGCAGCTTCGAGAAGTTGGCGTGCTCTGCGTGCCAGCGGCTGAGCGTGTCGGACATGGCGGCTCCTACTGGAAAGGCTCGGCGCGAGCCACGAGCTCGGCGAGCCCGGGCTCATTCGGATTGCGCGGCTTGCCGGGATGGATGATCGATACCTGGCAGACTTCGGCCGCCTCGACGAGCTGGCGGAAAGTGCCTGCGTCGATGTCGGCGATGTAGGCCTGCTTGTTCTCGTTGTACTTGAACATGCGGTCGTTGATGAGCTGACACTCGTTGCAGCTCGGGCAGCGCGCTGTCTCGATCCAGGCCTCGTCGGGATTGCGGGCCGGCGGAGCGGCGGCCTCGGCAGAGGGTATGGCGCCTTTCGGCTCATCGCTCGGCGTCGCGGCGGGTGGCGCTTCCTTCGCCGCGACCCCCGCAGCCTTGAGCTGTTCGAGCTCCAGTGCTTTCGCCTTCTCCCACTTGTCCTGTTCCCGCGCGAGCAGAATCTCGGCGTGCGAGTTGTGGATGCCCCCCTGCTCCTGCAATCGGTGCCAGAACGTCCGGCAGTGCGTCACGGTTCGCATCGCCTGCGCATCGACGATCACCCGCTGCAGCACGTCGTCGCCATCGACCGCGAGCAGGTACGGCACCGCGTCGCCGACGCGCTTCGGGTCGCGCGCGAGCCATTCGTCCGCGGGAAGCATCCGCGCGTTCCAGCGCTCGCGCGGCACGCGGGCGAAATGCGCGGCGTAGCGGCTGTCGCAGAGCATGAAGTCGGCGATGGTGAAAGGACACTGCTCGATGACGCGCTGCAGCTCGGCGTCCGCATACTCGAGCCCATGAACCGGCCAATCGGCCTCGGGCTGAGGATTGTCCTCGAGCGAGAAGCGCGCTGCCTGGTTGTCACCGGCGTACGGGTCGTAGGTGAATGCCGGGAAGGCACGCGACTCCATCGCTGCCGCCGCGGCGAGGTACGGCGGCAGCGCCGCGGCAGCGCCCGCGCCTCCGTACACGCTCACGAGCACGGCGCCCCGATGCCGGAACGCGCTTTCGAGGCGGCGACGCAGCGCGTAGAGATTCGAGCTCGCGGTCTGAACCACGAACACGCCGCCCAGGCTCGTCGCCGTGTTGGCGAGCCGCATGCTGCGCACGCCGAACGCGAAGCGCTGGCCGCCGAGCGCGGCCTGCTCGAGGAGGTCCGACGCCTCTACCAGCACGCGCACCGGCAGGCCCGCGGACAGCATCTCCATCAGCCCGGCGTTCTCCGGCGCATCGTTCCGGCCGGCAGCGACGCAGACCAGGTAGTCGGGGAAGAGCGCGATATCCTCAGTGGTCAGCGTGTCGACATCGAACCGCTCGAAGAAGGGATCGTGCTCGGCCTCGACGTAGCGGCCATCGATCTCCAGCTCGGCGATGGCGATCGCCTTCACGACTTCGGCAAGCAGCGGAAGCCGTGCGCGAAACGCTTCGGCGGCCTCCGCGCAGTTGTCGAAGCGGAAGGCGAAGGGCGCCACCGGATCGTTCGGTGCGCCTGGGGGCTCGAAAAATCGCTGACTTCCCAGGACGGCGAGGGCCCACTCGATGCGGCGTCGGCGCGCGGGCGGCAGCTCGTCCTTCGGCACGCTGTGCCCGACCAGGCGCGACATCACTGCGAAGTCGAAGGCATCGCGATGCGCGCCGCCGAGCGACGCGCGAAGGCTCTCGGGGCGCTGTCCGGCTTCGGAGTGAATGAACGCGGCGCGCAAAATATCGGCGAGCTTCACCCGAAGACGCCCGACGATGCCGAGGAAGTTCTTCGCTTTGCGGTCCTGCGCGGCCTGCCACAGATGGGTAACGATGCGCGCCGGCGAGGCATGATCGCAGTCGAGCAGCTCGCCGTCAGCTTTGAGCTTCTCCGCGACGTGTCCAAGCACGGCCTGCGAGGACGGATCGTCCGGCGCGGCGAGCGTCGCGGCGGCTCGGGTCCACAGCTCGGACAGCCTGCCGCGCGCGCCGTCATGGGCAAGCCGCCGCAGTTCTCGCTCAAGTCCCAGCACGTGCTTGCGCAGGCGCTCGCCTTCGAGGCCGCGCGGAGCGACCTCGCGCAGCACGTCGTCGACGATCGAGGCGAGCGAGCGCAATTCGCCGGCGGCCGGACCGCGGTCGACGAGCACCAGCGGAAAGTCGCCGCGCAGGCGCGTCAGATCGCGATAGCGCGCCATCAGCGCCGGCCGCAGTGCGAGGCCGCCGATGGCGTCGAGACCCTCGAGGTCGCGCCTGCCGGTGCTGAAGAAGAGCCTCTGTTCCTGGAAGGTGACCGCCGAGTCCATGCCGTGTGCGTCGTGGGTAGCCGCGTTAACTGGAGATCGCCGTCATGCCGCCCGGCGCGAGTGCGCTTCGTCCTGCGGCCACACCGTGAACTTGTCGAGCTCGGCTTCGAATCCCGTGCGGATCTGCTCGACCGTGCGCATCTGGCCGGCATTGCGCAGATCCTCGTAGCACGGGACTTGCGGATCGTGAAAGAGGATTCCCACGGGAATCGGGTCCTCGCTCGACGCGATCTCGCGCGCGCGATCGATGTTGGCCGGATCGTGCTCGACGCGGTTGGTGTAGGTGCGCGCGAGCTCGCTCGAAAGGCTGAGTCCGCGCTCGTGCGTCAGGAGGAGCGTCTTCCCTGGATCGTGCAGCCAGGGATCGAACATCTTGGGCAGAAACTCGGGGCAGCGCTGAATGATGCGCACGAATGAGAAGCCGCGGTGGCGGTACGCCTGCTTGATGATGTCGTAGAGAAGCTCTGGAATCCAGTCGACCACCTGTGCGACGAAGGAGACGTTGGTCACACCCAGCGTCACGGTGAGCGGATTGAGCGCATTGAGTGTTGCGCCGCGCGGCGTGGTGTTGCTCTTGAGGCCGTGCGGCGAAGTGGGCGAAGCCTGCTTCTTGGTAAGCCCGTAGACGTGATTGTCGTGCAGGATCACCGTGAGATTCATGTTGTAGCGCAGCGCATGAATCCAGTGCGCGGCGCCGATGCTGCAGCAGTCGCCGTCGCCGGTGTTGACGAACACCGCGAGATCCGGCCGCGCCATCTTCACGCCTTCGGCGATCGGAAATGCCCGCCCGTGAATGCCGTGGAAGCCGTAGGTTTTCATGTAGTGCGGCAGCCGGCTTGAGCAGCCGATGCCGGACACGAAGACCGTGCGCTCCGGCGCGAGAGCTTCGTCGCGGCAAAGCCGCTGCACGGCGGCGAGGATTGCGTTGTCGCCACAACCGCTGCACCAGCGCGGCACTCCACCCTGATAATCCTCGAGGTCGTGGCGGTCCTCGTGGAGCCTGATCAGACATTCGGTCACGGGCATCGTCATCGCCGTTCTCCTATACCGCCAGCCTGTCGCGCAGCACCTTCACCACTTCGCCCGGCTTGATCGGCTGGCCCCTCGATTGCGTCCAGCAGTCGACGTCGACGAGAAAGCGCGAGCGCAGCATCATCGCCAGCGCCGAGTAACGCCGGTTGTCGGCGTCGATCAATTCGTCCTCGAGGCGGTCGGCCCAGTTGCCTTCGATGGCCACCACGCGCTTGAACCGCTTCATGATCTCGCCTATGCCCGAGGGCATCGGCTGGATGAAGGTGAGGTGCAGCGACGAGACGCGAAGCCCTTCGCTGCGCATGCGGTCGACCGCTTCCTCGATCACGCCCTTGGTGCTTCCCCAGCCGACGACGAGGAGATCGCCTTCCGGATCGCCGTAGACCGGTGGCGTCTTCAGGGTCTTCTGCAGCGCCGCGATCTTGAGGCTGCGGTGACGCAGTCCTTCTTCGTTGCTCTCGGGGTCGTACGCGACCTTGCTTGCGCGGTCGTGCGCGAGGCCGGTGAGCGTATGCATGCCGTTGGGCTGTCCGGGCACGAAGCGGCGCGCAATGCCCGTGAGCTTGTCCCAGTCGTACGGCTTGATCCCTTCGGCAACCGGCGTCTGGTCGACCGGCGGCGCGAGCCAGTCCGGGTCGAACTGCGGCCGCAGAAACGGCTGCTGCGCGGTCGCGAGGCTCGCATCGGAGAGCACGACGACCACCGTATTGAAGGTCTCGGCGATCTTGCGCGCGGTGATCATCGAGTAGAAGCAATCTTCGATGTCGGAAGTCGCCATGACCACTTTCGGCGCGTCGCCGTGGCTGCCGTAGATGGCGGTCAGGAGATCGCCCTGCTCGACCTTCGTCGGCTGGCCGGTCGATGGCCCGCCGCGCTGGACGTTGACCACCACGAGCGGGATCTCCGCCATCACCGCGAGCCCGATGCCTTCCTGCTTGAGCGAGAAGCCCGGGCCCGAGGTGATCGTCACGGCGCATTTGCCGGCATACGAGGCGCCGATCGCGAACGCGCAGGCCGCGATCTCGTCCTCCGCCTGGTGCACGATGCCGCCGACCTTCTCGAACACGTCCGAGAGATAGTGCGAAGCCGAGGTCGCCGGCGTGATTGGGTACATCGCGCAGATGTCCATCCCTGATGCCAGCACGCCGAGTGCGAGGGCGGTATTGCCGTTGACGACGATCTGCGGCACGGTCGAGCGCACCGCAGGGATCGCGTACTTGAAGTCGAGATGCTTCTCCGCCCAGGCATGGCCCGCTGCGAGCAGTCCCTGGTTGACCTCGATCACCTTGGCGTCCTTCTTCCCGAAGGTGACCGCCACCTGCTCGCGGGCGAGCTTCGGGTCGAGGCTGTAGATGCTGCAGAGCATGCCGAGCACGAACATGTTCTTGCCGCGCCGCGGATCGGCGACCAGCGTCCGGCATTCCTGCTCCAGCGGAACCTCGTAGACGCGGAAGCCCGCCTTCTTCAGCATCTCGACCGTCTCGACGTAGGAAGCGACGATCGCCGGATCGCGATGCTCGCGCCACATGTTCTCGAGGAGAATCTGCGCGCCGGCCTTGAGCTCTCCGGCGCGCACCCTGCCGAGCAGCACCTGTTCGTTGAACGCCACCGCGAGATCGGTCTCGTCTCCGCCGTTGGTGACGCGCCCGCTGCCGATGCGAATGCGGATGCCCGAGGCGCCCGCCACGCTGCGCGCCGGCGGTTGGATCTCGGCGGGGATGATCTCGGTGGTCCAGATCCCGTTGCCGCTCTTCGCCGCGATCGCGCCGAGCGACTGGCCGCAGCGTTGCGCGCCTTCGCCGGAGTCGCTGACGACTTCGACGATGTGCTCGGAAAGGGTCGTGGCAGCCATGGAGACGTTACCCGATCCGTACGCGTGCGTAGCCGTGCTCGCCCGGCGGGAATCCGAAAGAGCGTTCTGCGCCTGGCGTTTCTTCGGCGTACACGACCGCGCTGTCGCGCAATCCAAGATAGGCTTTCATCGAGCGCGCAGCCTTGCGTCCCGCGCCCATCGCCTCGATCACGGTCGCCGCGCCGGTCACGATGTCGCCGCCGGCGTAGACGCCGGCGATCGAGGTGGCCAGCTCATCGTCGGTCTCGATGTAGCCGCGCTTGTTCAACTTGAGCTTCGCGGTCTGCCCGAGAATCGGGTTGGCGTTGGTGCCGATCGCGTAGACGACGCTGTCGCAGGCGAATTCGAACTCGCTGCCGGCGATTGGCAGCGGACGGCGGCGGCCCGAGCTGTCCGGCTCGCCCAGCTCCATCTTCTGACAGCGCATTCCGCGCACCCGCTTCTCGCCGTCACCGAGCAGCTCGACCGGGCTCGTCAGCCAGTGAAATTCCACGCCCTCCTCCTCCGCGTGATGCACTTCCTCGGCGCGCGCCGGCGCCTCGGTCTTGCTGCGACGGTAGATGCAATACACTTTCTCCGCGCCCAAGCGCAGCGAGACGCGCAGCGCGTCCATCGCGGTGTTACCCGCGCCGATCACCGCCACGCGCTTGCCGGGTTGCAGCGGTGTGTCGTAACTTGGGTCGCGGGCACGCATCAAGTTGCAGCGCGTAAGGAGCTCGTTCGCAGACAGCACGCCGTTGAGCGATTCTCCGGGGATGCCCATGAAGCTGGGGTAACCCGCGCCGGTGCCGAGGAATACCGCGTGGAATCCCATCTCGGTCAGCATCTGCTCCACCGTGAACAGTCTTCCCACCAGCGTATTGCACTCGAAGCGCACCCCGAGGCGCCTCAACTTGTCGATCTCGACGTCGATCACCTCGTTGGGGAGCCGAAAGTCGGGAATGCCGTACTTCAACACCCCACCCGGCTCGTGGAAGGCTTCGTACACGACGACCTCGCAACCCGCCTTCGCCATGTCCGCCGCGCAGGCCATGCCCGCAGGACCCGAGCCGACGATGCCGACGCGCAGACCGTTGGGCTCGATGTACGGGACATTGACCCACTGCTCGCGAATCGCGGTGTCGCCGACGAAGCGCTCGAGGCGCCCGATCGCGACCGGTTTCAACGTGTCTCCGACCGTGCATACGCCCTCGCACTGGTTCTCCTGCGGGCAGACCCGGCCGCACACCGCTGGAAGCAGGTTGGTGTCGGTGATGACGTCGTACGCGCCGCGGTAATGCTTCTCGGCGATCTTCTTGATGAATCCAGGAATGTCGATGCCGACGGGACAGCCTCGGACGCACGGTTCGTCGGCGCACATGAGGCAGCGCTCCGCCTCGACCAGCGCCTCGCTTTCGGAATAGCCGAGCGCCACTTCCAGGAAGTTGCGCGCGCGCTCGGCTGGCGGCTGCTCGCGCATCGCCGTGCGCTCCTGCGGGATCGTGCGGATGGTCTTTTTCTTCGCCATGGTGGTGGGTGGTTTCGCGCTCAGTAGCGGTCGCTGCTTTCGGCGGCCGAATGCAGGCGACAGCTTTCTTCCCATTTCCTGAGCGCGGCCTGTTCCTCGGGACGGAAACGTCCGAGTCGTGCCATGAGATCGTCGAAGTCGACCTGATGCGCGTCGAAATCGGGGCCATCGACGCACGCGAACTTGATCCCGTCGCCGATCTTGACGCGGCAGCCGCCGCACATCCCGGTACCATCGACCATGACCGGATTAAGGCTCACCATCGTCCTGATCTTGTGCGGGCGAGTCACCTCCGCGCATGCCTTCATCATGATCGGCGGCCCGATCGCGATCACTTCGTCGATGTCCGCATGCTCTGCAATGGCGCGCTGGAGTCCGTCGGTGACGAACCCCTTCATGCCGGCCGAACCGTCATCGGTACATACGATCACCTCGTCGCACACCGAACGGAAGCGGTCTTCCCAAAACACGAGATTGCGGTTGCGGTAGCCGACGATGCCGACCACGGCAGTGCCGCTGCGCGCGTACGCTCGCGCCTGCGGAAACGCCGGCGCGACGCCCAGGCCTCCCCCGACGCAGACGACCCGTCTCGCCTTGCCGATGTGGCTCGGGATGCCCATCGGGCCGGTGACGGCGTGCAGATGCGTGCCGACCCGGCAATTGCGCTGCATCTCGCGCGTCGTCTTGCCTACCGCCTGGATCACCAGCGTGATCGTCCCGCGCTCGGGATCGAAATCGGCGAGCGTCAGCGGGATGCGCTCGCCGCGATCGTGCTCCATCACGATGACGAACTGCCCGGCCCTGGCCGCCTTGGCGAGCAGCTCGTGCTCGATCTCGAGCGAGTATGTGACGTCGGAAAAGTCTTCCCGCGCGACGATTTCGAATCCGGGCATGAATGTCGTGCTTTGAATGAGCCAATCGTGTATCGATCCTACGGAGCAGGCGCCCATAGAGCTTTGATCTACGTCACGCTTTCTCCCCTCCGCCGGGGTTTCCCGCGGACGGCGGCGCAATCCTCCGGCTCGGGTTCCCGCGACAGCCGGCGTACAATCGGCGCGTGTTCGCGCGCCCTTGCCTCGCGCACTATGTCTGCCTCGCCGGGCTGGCGCTCGCCGGCTGCGCAACGAGCAGCTCGCATCCGGATCTTGCCCGGCTGTACCGGCTCGGCACCGAGGTCGCCGATACCACGCCGGTCGTCGTCATCCCCGGAGTGTTCGGTTCAAAGCTGCGCGATCGCACAACAGGCGTCGAGGCCTGGCCTGGCACCGCGCGGATGATCCTTTTCGGCGACTACCGCGATCTCGCGCTCGAATTCGACGCGGACACGCTCGCAATACGTCCCGACAACCTCGAAGCATTCGACATCGCCGACGCCGCGCTGGGTCAGGATTTCTACCGCAAGCTGATCGAGACGCTGCGCGATCACGGCGGTTACATGCGCGGGACGCTCGGCGCGCCGCCCCAGCCGGGCGAGCGCCGCTATTACATCTACGCCTACGACTGGCGCCAGGACAACGTCGAGTCCGCGCGCGGCCTCGATCGCCTGATCGAGGCGATCCGTCTCGACTACGGCGACCCGAAGCTGCGCGTCGACATCGTTGCGCACAGCATGGGAGGCTTGATCGCGCGCTACTACCAGCGCTACGGGACCGAGGACGTGCTCGACGGACGCGAATCGCAGATCACGCTGTATGGGTCGACGCGCGTGCGCAAGATGATCCTGCTCGGCACGCCGAACATGGGCTCCGCGTCCTCGCTGCACGCGTTTCTGACGGGCGAGAAGATCGGTTTCGGCCGCATCCCGCAGGAAACACTCGCCACGCTCCCGTCGGGCTACGAGCTTTTTCCGCACCCGCTCGTGACCTGGCTGATCGGCGCTTCGGGCGAGCCGTTGCACGACGATCTCTTCGACGGCGAGACCTGGCGCCGCTACCGCTGGTCGATCTTCGATCCCGTGGTCGAAGCGCGCATTCGCGCCGCGCACGGCGCCAAGGCCGAGACCTACCTCGTGGCGTTGCGCCGCTTCTTCGACTACCGGCTCGAGCGCGCGCGGCGCTTCCTGTGGGCGCTAACCACGCCCGAGCCGCCCACGCAGATCCGTTACGTGCTCTTCGGCGGCGACTGTGATCTGACGCCGGCCCGGCTCGCGCTCGAAGAAGTCGGCGGCTCGCCCGTCGCGCGCCTGCGTCCCGGCGAGATCGGCGCTCCAGTGCCTGGCGTCCCGTACTCGGAGCTGATGCTCGAGCCCGGAGACGGCAGCGTGACCAAGCCGTCGCTTCTCGCCCGCGAGACGCTGGACCCGAGCGCGCCGCAAAACGAGGACAGCGTGATCCCGATTGCCTACTGGTTCTTCCTCTGCGAGCACCACAGCCGGCTCACCGGCAACATCAACTTCCAGGACAACCTGCTCAACGTGCTGCTGACGCGCAGTCTGCCGTGGGAGATGGACGCGCCGGCGCGCTAATGTGGCGAACCTTCCGCTATCGGACCTGCGCACGTGTTGGCCGCTCGGCTCACGCAACGCCGCGCTGCCAGAATACCGCCGAGCCATCGATGTCATGTATGCGGTCGACGATGCCGCGTGATTGCCGAAAGTCCGTGACGGCCGCGCGGCAGTTGGCGAATATGTTGTAGTCGTCGACGATGATGAACCCGCCCTCGGATACCTTGTCGTAGAGGGCTACCAGGGGTTGAATGGTCGATTCGTAGAGATCGCCATCGAGGCGCAGAATCGCAAGTCTGTCGATCGGCGCCTTCGGCAGCGTGTCGCGGAACCAGCCCTTGAGGAAGACGACCTGGTCATCCAGAAGACCGTACCGTGCGAAGTTCTCGCGCACGGTTTCGAGCGTGACGGCGAGTGCAGGATATGTGTAAAGAGAATCTCCGCGATCCGCGGGATAGTGCTCCGGGTCCGGCGGAGGCAGACCCGCGAACGAGTCGGCCAGCCAGACACGGCGATCGGTCACGCCGTGGGCCTTCAGAACCGCCCGCAGAAGGATGCAGGCTCCACCGCGCCAAACACCAGTCTCGATGAAGTCGCCGGGGATTCCCCCCTCGAGCACGGCTTCGGCGGTCCGCTGGAGCTGCAGCATGCGCTTCTGGCCGATCATCGAATGCGCCCGCGCCGGCCAGTCCATCCCGAGTTCCCGTGCCTTGGGATCGAACGGCCGCACGCCATCGCCCTTCCATTCCAGCGGCGGGTCGTCGTAGATCATGCCGGTAAGGCAGTCGCGCATGAGGTCGAGATACAAGCCCCGAAGGGTCTCAAGCGTCATCACGAACTCCGCGGCAAGACGTGCTTTGAATGCCCATTATATGAGCGATGCCGCGGCAGGGACGGTTCGATTAGACTGTAGGCCCCCTTCAGACGTGGAACTCCCGAGGATGCCGTCATATGGCGCGACCGACGATCCATAATCGTCCCATTCCGTGGGTTAGCGAAACGCTGATCGACTTCGATGGCGTGCAGCTCGAACTCTGCGTGCCGGAAGAAATCTGGAACGTTGCGTGTCAAGACGAGCTTGCGCAGCTCTATGAGCGACAGTCGACCGAGAATCATTTCATCCTCGGTAAGTCCCGAACGATGGTCGAGGAGTTGATGCAGAGCACCGAAGCACTCGACGTTCGAACCATGATCGACGTCGGCGTTTACAAAGGCGGAAGCGTGGTCTTCTTCAACGAGGTCTTCCGCCCCGAAAAACTTGTTGCGATCGAGAGGAACTCCGCGGCCATCCCGGCGTTGGCGAGCTATTGCAACGACCCGGTGCGAATCGACCGGGTTCGGGTCTTTCTCGGGGTGGACCAAGCCGATCGGCCGGCGCTCGGCAGAATCTGCCGCCACGAATTCGCCGATCAGCCGCTGGATCTGATCGTCGACGATGCATCGCATTTTTTCGACGAGACGCGCAGCACGTTCCGCGCGCTATTCCCCAGGCTCCGCCCCGGAGGCATCTACATCATCGAAGACTGGGGGTGGGCGCATTGGCGAGGAGACCACTGGCAGAAGGAGCGCGGGGGCGATTATTTCCGCGGCAAGCTTCCGTTGTCGAACCTCCTGGTCGAATTGATGCTGCTGTGCGCCGGCTCGCCCGAGTTGGTCCGCAGCGTCACGTTCAACTCCACGGTGATCTATGTCGAACGCGGTGATGGCGCGGTCGAGCCGGGGTTCGAGCCTTCGGACCATTGGTTCAACCGAGGCGATCCTGTCCCGAGGGTCGGAGCGGCCGCTGCACCGTCGACCGTATATTCGTCACCGACCTTCGTTATCCGGGGATAGCCCTCGCCAGCGGGGGGTCGGCGGCACGGTCACCCGTGGCTCGTTTCAAGGCCTCCAGGTACTGCCGCCCATGGCGGACATCGGGCTCGAGATGGCAGCC
>DATJWL010000160.1:0-40062 GCA_035501215.1 Casimicrobiaceae bacterium | reverse complement strand
TCCTGGAAACGCTGCCCAACGCGACGTTCCGGGTGAAGCTGGAAAACGGTCACGTGGTCCTCGGCCACATCTCTGGAAAAATGCGGATGCACTACATCAAGATCCTGCCGGGCGACAAGGTAACGGTCGATCTGACGCCGTACGACCTGTCGCGGGCGCGGATCATCTTCCGCGCGAAATAGGGAGAGCTGAAGTGAAGGTTCTGGCATCGGTGAAGAAAATCTGCCGCAACTGCAAGATCGTGCGGCGCAAGGGCGTAGTGCGCGTGATCTGCAAGGATCCGCGGCACAAGCAGCGTCAAGGCTGAGGGCGACATAGATCATGGCTCGCATTGCAGGCGTAAACATCCCGAACCACCAGCACGCCGAGATCGCGCTCACCGCGATCTACGGCATCGGCCGCTCGCGCGCACGTGTCATCTGCGACGCCGCGGGGGTGGCCTACTCGGCGAAGATCAAAGACCTCTCCGACGCACAGATGGACAAGCTGCGCGAGTTCGTCGCGCGCTACCCGGTCGAAGGCGACCTCCGCCGCGAAGTGACGATGAGCATCAAGCGGCTGATGGACCTCGGCTGCTATCGCGGCGTACGCCACCGCAAGGGCCTGCCGGTGCGCGGCCAGCGCACGCGCACCAATGCGCGCACCCGCAAGGGGCCGCGCAAGGCGAAGCAGATCGCGCTCAACAAGCCCTCGCTTTCGAAGACCTGATAGGAACAACGGTACATGGCACAGCAACCCACCCAGAAGGCCGCTCCGGCGGCGGCGCGCGCGCGCAAGAAGGTCAAGAAGAACGTATCCGAAGGGATCGCGCACATTCACGCGTCGTTCAACAACACGATCATCACCATTACCGATCGGCAGGGGAACGCGCTCTCGTGGGCGACCTCGGGCGGCGCCGGGTTCAAGGGCTCGCGCAAGTCGACTCCGTTCGCGGCGCAGGTCGCGGCCGAGGCGGCCGGCCGGGCAGCACAGGAATGCGGCGTCAAGAATCTGGAGGTGCGGATCAAGGGGCCGGGCCCGGGACGCGAGTCCGCCGTGCGGGCGCTGAACGCGCTGGGCTTGAAGATCACCAGCATCGCCGACGTGACGCCGGTGCCGCACAACGGCTGTCGTCCGCCGAAGCGGCGTCGCATCTAGAGAGGAAGGCAACGTGGCTCGTTACATCGGACCGAAATGCAAGCTCGCGCGGCGGGAAGGCACTGATCTTTTCCTGAAGAGCGCGCGGCGCTCGCTGGACTCCAAGTGCAAGCTCGATTCCAAGCCCGGACAGCACGGTGTGCGCTCGGGGATGCGGATGTCGGATTACGGCAAGCAGCTTCGGGAGAAGCAGAAACTGCGCCGGACCTACGGCCTGCTCGAGCGGCAGTTCCAGCGCTATTTCGCCGAAGCCTCGCGCCGCAAGGGGTCGACCGGTGAGAACCTGCTGCGGCTCCTCGAGTCGCGGCTCGATAACGTCGTCTACCGCATGGGCTTCGGCTCGACCCGCGCCGAGGCGCGCCAGCTCGTGACGCATCGCGCGGTCACGGTCAACGGCAAGTCGGTCAACGTACCTTCCGCCTGGGTCAAGGCGGGCGACCTGGTCGCGGTGAAGGAAGGCGCCAAGACGCAGCTTCGCATCGTGGACGCGCTGCAACTCGCCGAGAAGATCGGTTTCCCGTCGTGGGTCGAGGTCGACGTGAAGAAGATGGCGGGCACGTTCAAGGGCGCGCCGGACCGCTCCGAATTCGGCCAGGACATCAACGAGAGCCTCGTCGTCGAGCTGTATTCGAAATAATCGCCGCTGCACTAAGGACCCCGCATGCAGAGCACTGCTTTCTTGAAACCGCGCATCATCGACGTGCAGAGCACGTCGCCTTTTCACGCCAAGGTTGTGATGGAGCCGTTCGAGCGCGGCTACGGGCACACGCTGGGCAACGCGCTGCGCCGCGTGCTGCTCTCGTCGATGCCAGGCTACGCGCCGACCGAAGTCAAGATCACCGGCGTCCTGCACGAGTACTCCGCGCTCGACGGCGTGCAGGAAGATGTTGTCGATGTGCTGCTGAACCTGAAGGGTGTGGTGCTGAAGCTCCACAACCGCGACCATGTCACCCTGCGGCTCGCCAAGACCGGCGAGGGCCCGGTGACGGCGGCCGACATCGAAGCGCACCAGGACGTCGAGATCATCAATCCCGATCACCTCATCGCGCACCTGACCGCAGGCGGCAAGATCGAGATGGAGATCAAGGTCGAGAAGGGGCGCGGCTACCAGCCAGCCACCGTGCGCGTGAAGCCGGAGGGCGGACGCAGCATCGGCAACATCCTCCTCGATGCCTCGTTCTCGCCGGTGCGGCGCGTCAGCTATTCGGTCGAGAGCGCGCGCGTCGAGCAGCGCACCGACCTCGACAAGCTCGTCATGGACATCGAGACCAACGGCGTCATCGAGCCCGAGCAGGCGATTCGCTACGCGGCCTCGATCCTGGTCGAGCAGCTCGGTGTGTTCGCCGATCTCAAGGGCACCGAAGCGCCGATCGAGCAGCGCGCCATGCCGCAGGTCGATCCGATCCTGCTGCGTCCCGTCGACGACCTGGAGCTCACGGTGCGCTCGGCCAACTGTCTCAAGGCCGAGAACATCTACTACATCGGCGATCTGATCCAGCGCACCGAGACCGAGCTGTTGAAGACGCCGAACCTCGGCCGCAAGTCGCTGAACGAGATCAAGGAAGTGCTTGCCTCGCGCGGTCTGTCGCTCGGGATGAAGCTCGAGAACTGGCCGCCGCCGAATCTGGACCGGCCGTAAGCCTGCGCTCGCGACGGCTTCCGGCTGCCTCTTTATAGGGAAGTGTCATGCGTCATCGTCACGGATTAAGGAAGCTCAATCGCACCAGCAGCCATCGGCTCGCCATGCTGCGCAACATGACCAACTCGCTGCTCACGCACGAGGTGATCCGCACGACGCTGCCGAAGGCGAAGGAGCTGCGCCGCGTCGCCGAGCCGCTGATTACGCTGGGCAAGGAGCCCACGCTCGCCAACCGGCGGCTCGCGCTCTCGCGGCTGCGCGACAAGGACGTCGTGTACAAGCTCTTCAACGAGCTGGGGCCGCGCTACGCGAAGCGGCCCGGCGGGTATCTGCGTATCCTCAAGTTCGGCTTCCGCCTCGGAGACAACGCGCCGATGGCGCTGGTCGAGCTGATGGATCGCGTCGATCAATCGACAGAGACAGGGGGGGAGGAAACGTCGAAGGCGGGCAAGGGGGAAAAGGCCGCCAAGACGAAGGAGAAGACGGGAGGCAAGGCCGAGGCGAAGATGCAGACGAAAAAGGAAAAGACCAAGACCGAGGCCAAGGCGAAGCAGAAATCCAAACGCAAGAAGCGCGCGGCGGCATAGCGCATTCCGCATCGAATGAACCGGGCCGGCGCGCCCGGTTTTTTTATCGATAACCAGATGCCCTCTGCAGTTCTCGTCACCGGCGGTGCCGGCTACATCGGCTCGCACCTCGTCGTCGAGCTCGCGCGCGCGGGCTACGCGCCGATCGTGCTCGACAATTTCGCGAACAGCAGGCAGGAAGTACTGCCGCGCCTTCGCCGTCTGACCGGGCAGCCGGTTCCGCTCGTTGCCGCGGACGTGCGCGACCGCGCGGCTGTCGAACGGACCTTCGCAGAAAACGCTGTCGCAGCCGTCGTCCATTGTGCGGGGCTCAAAGCCGTGGGCGAAGGCGAAGCACAGCCGCTGGCGTACTACGATACGAACGTCGGCGGCGCGATCGCGTTGCTGCAGGCGATGACGCCCGCAAACGTCAGGACCTTCGTATTCAGCTCGTCGGCGACGGTCTATGGCGAGCACGGGAGCCATCGACTTGCCGAGGATGCGCCGCTCAAGCCCGCAAGCGTCTACGGCCGGACCAAGCGCGCCGTGGAGCAAATCCTCGAGGACGCCGCGGCGGCGGATCCAGCGTGGCGCATCGGCCTCTTGCGCTATTTCAATCCGGCCGGTGCGCATCCGAGCGCCGAGATCGGCGAGGCCCCTTCCGCGGCGCCGAACAATCTCGTGCCGATCCTGGCCGAGGTCGCGACAGGCACGCGCCGGGAGATCGAGGTGTTCGGCAACGACTATCCGACGACCGACGGGACGGGCGTGCGCGACTACATCCACGTGATGGACCTCGCCGAGGGCCATGTCGCTGCGCTGGCGCAGCTTTCGCGCGAGCGCGGCGTGACCACGCTCAATCTCGGCATGGGCCGCGGGTGTTCGGTGCTCGAGGTGATCGCCGCGTTCGAGCGTGCGTGCGGAAAGACGCTGCCGCACCGCATCGTCTCCCGCCGTCCAGGGGACGTCGCGATCACCGTTGCGGACCCGGGGAAGGCGGCGCGCGTCCTCGGTTGGCGCGCCCGGCGCGATCTCGATGCGATCTGCGCCGATGCCTGGCGGTGGGCGTCGCGCAACAGCGCGCCGACCGCGGCTTAGCGAACGCGCAAGCTGACGAACAGAGGATTGTGATCCGATGCTGCGACTTCGCGCGCCTCCGAACCGAGCACGTCGGCGCCGCGCGCATAGGCCCAGTCCGCGGGCCGACCGAGAAAGCGCGAACGCTCGTCGGGCGCGAAGGTAACCGCCTCGAGCCCGAGTCGAGCCGCAAGCGCCTCGACCCGGTGCTCGCGCGCTTCGCTCCAGGTGTTGAAGTCGCCGGCGAGCGCGATCGGGCCGTCATGCGCCGCCAGCACGCCGCCCAGTGCATCGAGCTCCTGATCGTAGGCGGCAAGATCGAGCGTGAAGTTGATCGAATGCACCGTGGCCACCTCCAGCGTGCGCTCGCGTCCTTCGACGCGGAATCGCGCGACGAGGTAAGACTTGGGAATCCCGGTGAGCGGTTCGAACGCGCGTCCCGTGCAGAAGAAAATGGGACGAACCCGCGCCGCGATCACCACGCCGTAGTCGGTTCCGTCGAAGGCAAAGGCGCTGGCGAGAATCCACGTGTACCGAGCTTCATCGAGCGTCGCGCGCAACTCCGGCGTCAGCGCCGCTTCCTGCAGCAGGAGGAGATCGCTGCGCTCCGACAGGCGGAGAAGCTCCTCCCGCCAGCCGCGATCCTGCTGCTTGTGCAGGTTCCACGAGGCAATCCTGACCTGTGATGGATCGAGCGCCGGCACAGCGGCGTCGGTCATGGATCCGGCGACCGCCGACGCTCTCCCTGGATCGCCGCACACCGCGCTTTCCCGGCCGGCATTGCCCTGCGCTTGCGAGACGAGCGCATATTGCTGCGCCGGCACGATGACGCAGCCCGCGAGGAAGAGCGTCGCGATCATCGCGACAGCAAACGGCGCTGTGTTCCGGCAAGTCGACATGACCCACAGTAAGGGCGCGTCCGGCGGGGGTGTCAACACGGACGGCGATGTGAACGCTCACCCGATCGATCCGGATCGCGGCAGAATAGAGGGAAGAGCAGAGCGGCGATCCAGCGAGGGGGAAGAAAGGTCATGAAGCTCTTTGCGCGCGACGCGTTGCTGCGTGCCGGCTGGGCTAGGGATGTCGTGCTCGAGATCGCTCCGGACGGCACAATCGACGCGCTCGAGGTTGCCCTGCGCCCGCCCGCGGATGCCGAGCGCGTCCAGGGCCCGCTCATTCCGGGCATGCCTAATCTGCATTCGCACGCCTTCCAGCGCGCGCTCGCCGGCCTGACGGAGCGCGGGGGACCGGTAGCGGACAACTTCTGGACCTGGCGCGAAGAGATGTATCGCTTTCTCGAGCGCGTCGAGCCGGAGGACCAGGAAGCGATTGCGGCGCAGCTCTACAGCGAGATGCTGAAGGCCGGATACACCTCCGTGGCCGAGTTTCAGTACCTGCATCATGATGCCGACGGTCAGCCCTACGCCAACCGGGCCGAGATGGCCACGCGCATCGTCGCGGCCAGTGTGGCCACCGGCATTGGGCTGACGCTGCTGCCCGTGTTTTACGCGCAATCGGATTTCGGCGGCGTTCCCGCGACACCGGCGCAGCGGCGCTTCGTGCACGACCCGGACGACTTCCGCCGCCTGGTCGAGCTGCTCGCAGCGCTGCACAGGAAGGGCGGACCGGTGCTGGGGATCGCCCCGCACAGCCTGCGCGCCGTCACGCCGAATCAGCTGCAATGGCTCATCGGGCTGACCGACAACGGGCTCGTCCGCGGGCCGATTCACATCCACGCCGCGGAGCAGCGCAGGGAGGTCGATGCCTGCGTGAAATGGAGCGGCGCGCGGCCGGTGCAGTGGCTGCTCGACCATGCCGCGGTCGACGCGCGCTGGTGCATCGTGCACGCGACGCATATGGATGCGGAGGAGACAAAGCGCCTCGCCGCGAGCGGCGCCGTTGCGGGCCTGTGTCCGAGCACCGAGGCCGATCTGGGTGACGGCATCTTCCCCGCGGTCGACTATCTCGCCGCCGGCGGCCGGATCGGCATCGGCGGCGACAGCCATGTCGGCGTCGATCCGTTCGCCGAGCTGCGGCTGATCGACGCGGCGCAGCGGCTCACGCACGAGCGGCGCAATCTCCTCGCCAAGGACGGCGAGTCGAGCGGACTGGCGCTTTTTCGCGCGGCGCTCGCCGGCGGAGCGCAGGCGCTCGCGCAGCCGGTCGGCGCGATCGCGCTCGGATCCCGCGCCGACCTCGTGGTCCTCGACACGGATGACCCGGCGCTCGTCGAGCAGGCGCCGGGGAGTCTCCTCGATGCGGCGATCTTCGGGCCCGGCAAGCGGCCCGTGCGCGATGTCATGGTCGGCGGGCGCTGGGTGATCGGCGAGGGCCATCACGCCGACGAGGAAGCGATCCTTAACCGCTACCGGCGAACCATGCGGCGCATGCTTGCATGAAGAGTTGTGACAGGCTCGTGGTCAATGTGCAGGTGGCGACGATGCAGCCCGGCACGCCGTACGGCGCGATCCGCGACGCCGCGCTCGCGATCCGCGCCGGACGCATCGCCTGGGTCGGCGAGCGCCGGGCCATGCCCGCCGATCTCGCGGCGCGCGAGGAGCTTGACGGGCGCGGCTGCTGGCTCACGCCGGGGCTCGTCGATTGCCATACGCACTTGGTCTACGCCGGCAACCGTGCCGACGAATTCGAGCAGAGGCTCGGCGGCGCGAGTTACGAAGACATCGCGCGAGCCGGCGGAGGCATCATGGCCACGGTGCGTGCCACCCGCGCCGCTTCGGAAGACGAGCTCGTCGCCGCGAGCCCGCCCCGACTGAGGCGGCTCCTCGACGAGGGCGTGACGACCGTCGAGATCAAATCGGGATACGGCCTCGACACGGCAAACGAGTTGAAGCTTCTTCGCGCCGCGCGGCGTCTGGGAGAGGCCGGTCGCATCGATGTGCGTACGACGCTCCTGGCCGCGCATGCTCTGCCGCCCGAGTACGAAGGGCGCGCGGACGCGTATGTCGCGTTGGTGTGCGACGAGATCGTTCCCGCCGCGGCGCAGGCGCAGCTCGCCGACGCCGTCGACGTCTTCTGCGAACGTATCGGCTTTTCGGCGGGACAGACGCGCCGCGTGTTCGAGGCGGCGCGCGCACAGGGCTTGAGGGTCAAGCTGCACGCGGACCAGCTTTCCGATTCCGGCGGCGCTGCGCTTGCGGCGGAGTTCGCGGCGCTCTCGGCCGACCATCTTGAATGCGCGAGCGAGGCCGGCGTGAAGGCGATGGCGCGCGCCGGAACGGTTGCGGTGTTGCTTCCCGGCGCGTTCTACTGCCTGAGGGAAACGAGACTGCCGCCGATCGACGCGTTGCGCACGCACGAGGTGCCGATGGCGATCGCGACCGATTGCAATCCCGGAACCTCGCCGGTGACTTCGCTTCTCCTGATGCTCAACATGGCGTGCACGCTGTTTCGCCTGACGCCGGAGGAGGCGCTGGCCGGCACGACGCGCGCTGCCGCGCGCGCGCTTGGGCTCGCCGATCGGGGCGTGCTGGCGCCGGGCCTGCGCGCCGATCTCGCTCTTTGGAACATTGGCAGCCCGGCGGAGCTGGCCTACGCGGTCGGCGCCAATCCCTGCGTGGGCATCGTGCGCGACGGCGACGTCGCGCGGTGGGAGAATTGAGCCGGGGCTACGGATGGAACGCTTCTACATTGCGCTGAACCGCTTTGACGCCTACCTGCTGCTGCATCGGCTGCAGCACGCGGGCATCGCCGCGCACGTATTCAACGAGCACGCGCAGAGCATCGTGGGCGACGTGCCGCCGGACGTGGCGCAGCCGCAGGTATGGCTCGAGAACAGCAGCGACCGGCCGCGCGCGGAGCGGGAGCTGGCGGCAATGCAGAACGAGCGCGTCCGAACCGGCAGCATCCGTTGCCGGGATTGCGGCGAGGAGAACCCCGCGAACTTCGAGCTGTGCTGGAAGTGCGGCCGCAGCCTGTGACAATGGGCACGAGCGCCGAGGCGCTCACCGCGACATCGGCGGGAAACTCGCCGGCCGGCGAGCGCGTCAATCCTCCTCTTCGTCGAGCAGCGCCCGGCCCCGGCTCTGCGCTTCGGCGGCGGGCTCCGACTTCGGCAGCATCTTCGAGCGACGCTGCAGGACGACCCACCAGACGGCGGCGCCGCCGATCAGGAGAGCAAACGGACCAAACCACAGCAGCCAGGTCAGCGGCTTCACCGGAGGATCGTAGAGCACGAAATCGCCGTAGCGCGCGACGAGGTAGCTCCTGATCTCGTCGTCGCTCTTGCCGGCCACCGCGAGCGCGCGCACCTCCCGCCGCAGATCGTCGGCGAGGTCGGCGTTGGAATCGGCAAGCGTCTGGTTCTGGCAGACGAGACAGCGAAGCTCCGTTTCGAGCCCCTTCAATCGCGCGTCGAGCGCGGCCTCGGTCGCGGGGGGATCCATCTTGCCGGCGCACGCGAGCGAGGCAAAGAGCACGAGCGCCGCTGCCGCGAGGAATTTCGTCATCGCTGCAGCTCGCGCACGAGCGGCAGAATCTTCTCCTGCAGGGCCTCCGATGTGATCGGTCCGATCTGCTTGTAGCGGATCACGCCGGACTTGTCGATCAGGAAGCTCTCCGGTACGCCGTACACGCCATAGTCGATGCCCACCCGTCCGTCGCGGTCGACGATCGACGCGGTGTAGGGATCGCCGTTTTTTGCGAGCCAGCCGCGGCCCGCCTCGGGGTCGTCCTTGTAGTCGAGGCCGTACACGGGAACGATGTTCGACTTGGCGAGCTCGACCAGGAGCGGATGCTCGACGCGGCAGGAGACGCACCACGACGCCCAGACGTTGAGGAGCCACACCCGTCCCTTGAGGTCGGTGTTCGACAACGTTTCGCCCGGAGCGTGGAGCTTCGCGAGCCGGAATGCGGGGGCCGACTTGCCGATGAGCGGGGAGGGCACCTCGCGCGGATCGCGTCCGAGGCCGACCCACAGAAAGGCCAGCAGGACGATGAACACCGCGAGCGGGATCGACCAGCGAAACGTCTTCATCGCGCGGCTATTCCGCGGCGGCCACGGTCGCCGCCGGGCCTGCGGCCGGCGCCACCTTGCGTCTCGTGACGAGGCGGTAGCGGCGGTCCGCGACCGCAAGCAGGCCGCCGAGCGCCATGAGGAACGCGCCCATCCAGATCCAGTCGACAAAGGGTTTGATATAGATTCGCAGGCCCCACGCGCCGGAAATGTCGTCGTTGGCGAGCGGCTCGCCCAGCGACACGTAGCGATCGCCGGTGAGCTCGGTGGCGATGGCCGCGATGGTCATGGTCTGGCCGGAAGCGTTGTAGATGCGCTTCTCGGGACGCAGCGTCTCGACGAGCCGGCCGTCCTTGCGTACCTCGACCGTGCCCGTCACCGCGCGATAGTTGGGACCCGGCCCGGGCGTCACGCCGAGAAACTTGAACTCGTAGCCGCCGGCAGCGACGCTCTCGCCCACGGCCATTCGCACGTCCTGCTCCTTTTCATAACCTTTCACCAGCGTCACGCCGACGATGAAGACCGCCACGCCGAGATGAGCGAGGAGCATCCCGTAATAGGAAGGCGAGTTCGCGGCGAGCTTCGCCATCAGGCGGCGATGGTGCGAGCCTGCGAGCCGCTGCCGCAGGTTCGCCACGGTGGTCGCGACGATCCACAGAGCGAGGAAGAGCCCGAGTGCAACGAGCGGCGTCCATCGCCCGAGCACAAAGGGCAACGCGACCGCCGCAACCATGGCGACGGCCAGCGCCCACTTGAGGCGAACGGCCAGCTCCGGCAGCGCAGCGCGACGCCAACGCGCGACCGGTCCGATGCCCATGAGAAAGATCGCCGGAGCGAGCAGCGGATAGAAGACGGCGTCGAAGTATGGCGGGCCCACGGAAATCTTGCCGAGGTTGAGCGCGTCGAGAAACAGCGGATAGAGCGTGCCGAGCAGCACGCTCGCCATGGCGACGATGAGAAGGACGTTGTTGGCGAGGAGCGAGGATTCGCGCGAGATCACCTCGAAGCCTCCGCCCAACCCGACCGTGCCCGCGCGCCAGGCGAAGAGCGCGAGCGAGCCGCCGACGACGATGGCGAGAAAAGCGAGGATGAATACGCCGCGCGCCGGGTCGGTCGCGAATGCGTGCACCGAAGTGAGCACGCCGGAACGCACGAGAAAGGTTCCGAGCAGCGACAGCGAGAAGGCGAGGATCGCAAGCAGCACGGTCCAGCTCTTGAACG
Source organism: Casimicrobiaceae bacterium (assembly GCA_035501215.1). Taxonomy (GTDB): domain Bacteria; phylum Pseudomonadota; class Gammaproteobacteria; order Burkholderiales; family Casimicrobiaceae; genus PALSA-1003. The sequence goes on along the minus strand of DATJWL010000160.1, from coordinate 29,450 downwards.
CGCCGCGCTTCTCGGTGACCGCGAGCGAATGGATGAGCGCGGTTCCGGTAAGCCAGGGCATGAACGATGCGTTCTCCACCGGATCCCAGAACCACCAGCCGCCCCAGCCCAGCGTGTAGTACGCCCAGCCGCTGCCGAGGGCGATGCCGACGGTGAGGAAGGCCCACGCGACCGTCGTCCACGGCCGCGACCAGCGCGCCCAGGTCGCGTCGAGCCGGCCGCCGATGAGCGCGGCTATCGCGAACGAGAACGCGACGGAGAAGCCGACGTAGCCCATGTATAGCATGGGCGGATGGATCACCATGCCCGGATCCTGCAGCAGCGGGTTGAGGTCGCGTCCCTCGGGCGCCGGCGGGATCAGCCGATCGAACGGATTCGAGGTGAAGAGCAAAAATGCCAGGAAGCCCACGCTCACGAGCCCCATCACCGAGATTACGCGGGCCAGCAGCGCCTCCGGCAGGTTGCGCGAGAAGAACGTAACCGCGAACGTCCACCCCGTGAGCATCAGCACCCACAGCAGGAGCGAGCCTTCGTGCGAGCCCCAGGTTGCCGCGATGCGATAGTGCAGCGGCAGCTCGGAATTAGAGTTGGTGGCGACGTTCTGCACAGAGAAATCGTTGCCCACGAAGGAAGCCGCGAGACAGACGAAGGCGATCGCGACGAGGAAGAATTGTGCGCGTGCGGCCGGGCGGGCGAGCGCCATCAGCCGCGGCTTGTTCAGCGCCGCGCCCGCTATCGGCAGCGTGCCCTGCGCGATGGCGACCAGCAACGCGAGGATGAGCGCGAAATGACCGAGCTCGGGAATCATGATCCGCCTTTCGTCGTCACCAGACTCTTCATCGTCATGCCGTCGTGTGCCTTCTTCACCGCATCCGCGGCCTCCGGCGGCATGTAGTTCTCGTCGTGCTTGGCCAGCACCTCGCTCGCGTGGAACACGCCGTCGGGACCGAGCGTGCCCTGCGCGACCACGCCCTTGCCTTCTTTGAACAGATCGGGCAGCAGGCCGGTGTAGGTCACCGGAATCGTCTGTGCCGTGTCGGTGACGCGAAAGCGCACCGTGAGCGAATTGGGCTCGCGAGCGAGGCTTCCCGCCTCGACCAGCCCGCCGACGCGGAAGGGATGCCCCTGCGGCGCTTCCTTCGCGGCGATCTGCGTGGGCGTGTAGAAGAACACCAGGTTGGAGCGGAATGCGTTCAGCACCAGCGCCGCGGCCACGCCGAGCACGGCGAGCCCGCCGAGAATCCAGCCAAGGCGTTTGTAGCGTGGTTTCATCTTGGCCATCATTCCTCCGCGCCGGCGTCCGCAATGCGGCGCGCGTTCCTGAGCCGGGCGCGCACGGCTGCGATCTCGATGACGATGAGCGCGGCGGTGACGAGGTACGCACCCCAGACATAGAAGCCGTAACCGCCCATGGCGAAGAATTCCGTGAGGCTCATTGCACCGCTCCCGCAAGCTCGCCCGCCCAGCCGCTCTTGCCCTCGCGCTCGAGGATGATGGCCCGCACGCGCACCAGGGTGATGGCAATCGCGTAGAGCCATGCTGCAATTGTCATGATGAGCATGGCGCTCAACATGATCGCGGCCATCTTCGGGGCCGCGGTGAGGCTGACCGTCGCGCCCTGATGCAGCGTGTTCCACCACTTCACGGAGAAATAGATGATCGGTATGTTGACGACGCCGACCAGCACGAGCACCGCGCCGGCGCGATCCGCCCGTCGTGCATCGGCGATTGCGCCACGCAGCGCGAGATAGCCGAAATAGAGGAAGAGCAGGATCAGCTCGGAGGTCATGCGCGCGTCCCACGCCCAGTACGTGCCCCACGCCGGCCGGCCCCAGAGCGATCCTGTCCATAGCGCAATGAATGTGAAGAGCGCCCCCGTCGGCGCGAGCGCCTGCGCCATCATGCCCGACAGCCGCGCCTTGAAGCTCAACGCGATGGCCGACCAGAAGGCCATGACCACGTAGATGAACATCGACATCCAGGCTGCGGGCACGTGGAGGAAGATGATGCGATAAGCATCCCCCTGCTGCGCGTCCGTCGGCGCCACGACAAGACCGAGATAGAGTCCCGCCGCGGCAAGGAGTGCCGCCGGCACGGCGAACCACGGGGCCAGCTTCCCCGCGAGCGGGAAGAAGGATGCCGGCGAGGCGTACTTGAACCAGGGGATGGAGCCTGTGCTCATCTTCTTTTCAGTCCAATGCAATGCGCACCGCAGTGGCGCAGGCGAGCGGTGCGCCGACCAGTGCAGCGAGCAGCGCGGCGGCGAGAATCGACAGCTCGCCGCCCGGCGCGAGCCCGGCCCGCGTCGCCTCGACCGCTCCGGCGCCGAAGATCAGGATCGGCACGTACAGCGGAAGGACCAGGAGCGCGAGCAGCGCTCCGCCCGTGCGTACGCCAAGTGTCAGCGCGGCGGCGATCGCTCCCAACAGCGACAGGGTCGGGGTGCCCATCAGCAGGCTGACGGCGAGGATCGTCGTCTCTTCGCCGTCGAGCCCGAATTGCATGGCGAGGAGCGGCGAGAGCACGACCAGCGGCGCTCCGGTCGCGAGCCAGTGCGCGAGAATCTTGCCCGCGACGAGGGCAGGCAGCGGATATGGAGCGAGCGCGATCTGCTCGAGCGTTCCGTCGGCGAAGTCGGCGGCGAAAAGACGCGGCAGCGCAAGCAGCGACGCCAGCAGCGCTGCCACCCAGAGCACGCCCGGTCCCAGCGTGCGCAGCGTTCCCGGCTCGGGTCCGACGCCGAGGGGAAAGAGCGTCACCACGACCACGTAGAACAGTAGCTGAACGCCCAGTTCCGCCTTCGAGCGCAAGGCGAGCTTCGTGTCGCGCGCGAGCGCCCATGCGACGCCGCTCCACGCGCTGTCGTCGGCAAGAGGGGCTTGCAGGGTCGCTTCGTTCATTGCAGGCGCAGGGAATGACTCGTGCCGGCGGTGGCCTCGAAGGCGTGGTGGGTGGCGATGAGCGCCATGCCGCCACGCGCCAGATGCTCGCCGAGCGTACCGCGCAGCGTGTCGATGCCGGCCGCATCGAGCGCGGTCAGCGGTTCGTCGAGCACCCACAGCGGACGTGATAGGAGGCGCAGGCGCGCCAGGCCGATCCGGCGCCGCTGACCTTGCGAAAGGACGCGCGCCGGCAGACTCCGCTGGCGGGTGAGCGACCACGCCGCGAGTGCGTCGGCGAGCGCGGCCGAATCCGCGCTCGCGCCGTGCAGCGAGACCAGCGAGGCGAGGTTCTCCTCCGCCGAGAGTTCTTCCTTGAGCGCGGGGGCGTGGCCGATGAAAAGCGCGGCGCTACGCATCGCGGGAGCGAAAGGCTCGATCTCGCTGCCGTCCCAGGTCAGTTTTCCGCGGAGCGCGTGCGTGAGCGCCGCGACGATGCGCAGAAGCGTGGTCTTGCCGCTGCCGTTGGGGCCGGTGACGAACAGAGCCGTGCCCGGGCGCAGGGCAAAGTCCAGACCCTGGAACAAGAGCGCGTCACCGCGCTGTGCGGCGAGGTCCTGCGCGACCAGCATCGAGTGAACCCTCGGACGAACAAATCACGAAATTATAGCCGACAGCGGCACCCGGTCTTTGACCGGGCGCAAGGCCCGACGGCGAGGGCTGTGGGGGCGACCGCTACGGGACCACCTGGTCGATGACGATCTGCACGCCCGCGGCGCCGGGCTTCACCGCCGCGCTCTTGCCGGAGAGATCGCCGGATTGCGGCAGCGCGTTGCCGCTTTTCGAAACGCGCGCCTCAATCACGACCGATTGCGCCGCGGAGAGCTTGGCGCCGGGCGCCATGCCCATGCTGTCGTCGAGCGTGAAACTTTTCGGCAGCTCGCCGGCAGGCACGCGCAGCACCGCGAGCGGCACGCGCGGACCGTCTACCGCGCGCGCGAAGATGAACACCGTGTCGCTCAACGCAACCTTCGAGGCGAGCGCCGGAGCGATGTCGACGCGGCCGGCGATCGTCGCCCCCGCGACCGGTTTCGGTGCGGGAGCGCTCGTCTGCGGCGGTGCCGGACGTTCGGTGCGCGTGGCGAGCTTGCCGCCGGCAACACCCTTGCCTTCGCGCTGCGCGGTCTCGATCTCGGCGATGATCGAGCCGACCTGGCGCGCGTCGTCCGAATTGTCGGGAAATTGGGCCTGCAGTCGCCGCCAGTATCCCAGCGCGGCATCGAAGTCGCGCGCGTCGAGCGCTGCGGTCGCGGCAAGCGCGAGCGCCTTCGGGTTCTTGGGATCGATCGCGAGCGCACGCTGGATGAGCTCGCTGGGCTTGCCTGCGAGCGAGCGTCCCTGCGCCATCGCCAGCGTGTCCGCGTAATCGGCCAGCAGGGCAGCGTCGTCGGAGACAAGCGAGGCAGCGTGCGCATAGGCGTCGGCCGAGTCCGAGTAACGCCCCATGGCTGCATACGAGCGCCCCAGCAGCGTCCAGCCCTCGGCATCGTCGGGACGCGACTTCATCTTCTGCGCGAGCGACTCGACCATCGCGGCGAGCTGCGGGTCGGACATCGAGTGTTGCGAGGTCGTACTGTTGCCCGCGGTTGCCAGCGTCATGGCGTCGGGATTCCCCAGCCACCGGTACAGCCCCAAAGCGACGAGGGGAATCAGCACGAAGAGCGCAAGTGCGATGGTCCACGCGCGCCGTGAGGGGCGCGAACTCGTCGTGGGCTTCGGCTGGCCAACCTCTTCGCCGAGGCGGCGCGTCAGCTCGGAGACCGCAGCGTCTCGCTCCGCGGCGCTGATCACGCCGTCCGCGAATTCGGCATCAAGCGCTCGTTTCTGATCGCGGTAGACGGCGATGGCCGCAGCTTCGTCGTCGGGCGCGGCGGCGGGGCGCCGGTGGCGCAGGAGCGGCGGCAGAAGGAACGCCAGCGTACCCGCGAGAAGCAGGAGGGCGAGCGACCAGAAGAGGAACATCACGTTGCGGGATGCCGGTTGTTGCCGGCAAGGATGTCATCGATGAGCCTCGCAATTATACCCGGGACCCTCTCGTTAAAGCCTCTCCCTCTTGCCCGACGGGCGGGGCATAATTCGGGGGCGTCAGCCAATCGATTGCGAAGCGTAACCATGTCCGACGAGGATATCCGCCAGAGCTCGCTCGAATACCATCGCGCGCCGCCGGCCGGCAAGATCTCGATTCTTCCGACCAAGCAGCTCACTAACCAGCGCGATCTCGCCCTCGCTTACACGCCGGGAGTCGCTGCCGCCTGCGACGAGATCGTGCGCGATCCGGCGCAGGCGCGCAATCTGACCGCGCGCGGGAATCTCGTCGGCGTGGTGACCAACGGCACCGCGATCCTGGGACTGGGCGCGATCGGTCCGCTCGCCGGCAAGCCGGTGATGGAAGGCAAGGCGGTGCTGTTCAAGAAGTTCGCAGGATTGGACTGCTTCGACATCGAAGTCGACGAGCGCGACCCCGACAAGCTGGTTGAGATCATCTGCGCCCTCGAGCCAACCTTCGGCGGCATCAACCTCGAGGACATCAAGGCGCCCGAATGCTTCTACGTCGAGCGCAAGTGCCGCGAGCGGATGAAGATACCGGTCTTTCACGACGATCAGCACGGCACGGCGATCATAGTCGGCGCCGCCGTGCTGAACGGCCTGCGGGTGGTCGGCAAGGAGTTTTCGAAGGTGAAGCTCGTCTGCTCGGGCGCGGGCGCGGCGGCGCTCGCCTGTCTCGACCTCCTGGTGAGTCTCGGCATCAAGCGCGAGAACGTCTGGGTTGCCGACATCGCGGGCGTCGTATACGCCGGGCGCAAGGAGGAGATGGACGACAACAAGGCGCGCTACGCGCAGAAGACCGACGCTCGCAAGCTCGTGGAGATCATTTCGGGCGCCGACGTCTTCCTTGGCCTCTCCGCAGGGCGGGTGCTCAAGCCGGAGATGGTGAAGAAGATGGCGGAGAAGCCGCTCATCCTCGCGCTCGCCAATCCCGAGCCGGAGATCATGCCCGACGTGGCCAGGCAGGCGCGGCCCGATGCCGTCATCGCCACGGGCCGGTCGGACTTCCCGAACCAGGTCAACAACGTGCTGTGCTTTCCTTTCATTTTCCGCGGCGCGCTCGACGTCGGGGCAATCACGATCAACGAGGCGATGAAGCTTGCCGCCGTCCGCGCGATCGCGGACCTCGCGATGGCGGAGCAGTCCGACATAGTCGCCGCGGCCTACGGCGTCGACGACGTGAAGTTCGGACCGGAGTACCTGATCCCGAGGCCGTTCGATCCGCGGCTCATCGTGAAGATCGCGCCGGCGGTGGCGAAGGCCGCCATGGAATCCGGCGTGGCGACGCGCCCGATCGAGGATTTCGACGCCTATCACCAGCGCCTGCTGCAGTTCGTGTATCACACCGGGCTCCTGATGAAGCCGATCTTCCAGGCGGCGAAAATGGCGCCCAAGCGGATCGTGTTCGCCGAGGGCGAGGACGAGCGCGTGCTGCGTGCCGTGCAGGTCGTGGTCGACGAGGGGCTCGCGAAGCCGATCCTCGTCGGGCGACCCACGGTGATCGCGCAGCGCGTCGAGCGCTATGGGCTGCGTCTCAAGCAGGGGCGCGACTTCGAGCTGATCAACCCGGAAGACGATCCGCGTTACCGCGCCTACTGGACAGAGTACCACCGCCTGACCGAGCGCAAGGGCGTCACCGCGCAGCTCGCCAAGATCGAAATGCGGCGGCGCCTCACGCTGATCGGCGCCATGATGATCCACATGGGCGACGCCGACGGGATGCTGTGCGGCACCTATGGGTCGCACGAATCGCACCGCCGCTACGTCGAGCAGGTGCTGGGCTTGAGGCCCGGCGTGAAGACGCTCGCCGCGATGAACGCGGTGATGTTGCCCGAGCACACGGTGTTCATCGCCGACACCTACGTCAATGCCGATCCTACCGCCGAGGAGCTTGCGGAGATCACGCTGCTCGCCGCCGAGGAAATCCGCCGCTTCGGCATCGTGCCGCAGGTGGCGCTCGTCTCGCACTCGAACTTCGGCTCGAGCAACCATCCGCAGGCGAAGAAGATGCAGGCCGCGCTCGCGCTCATCAACGAGATGGAGCCTTCGCTCGAAGTTGACGGCGAGATGCACGGCGATGCGGCACTTTCGTGCCACGTGCGCGAGGCGATCCTGCCGAGCTCGCGCCTGAAAGGCGACGCGAATCTCCTCATCATGCCGACGATCGACGCAGCCAACATTTCCTTCAATCTGCTCAAGATCGCCGCTGGCAGCGGTCTTACGCTCGGGCCGATCCTGCTCGGCGTGGGCCGGCCAGCGCACATCCTCACGCCTTCGGCGACGGTGCGGCGGATCGTCAACATGACCGCGCTCACCGTCGTCGACGCCAACGTCGAGCGACAACGTGTCCTCATCTGAGCCTCGTGAGGCAGTAGGGGCGTAGGACCGCGTCCGACGCGCCAAACACTGCGCGCTGACAGAAAAAACGGAGGCCGACCGATACCGTCGGCCTACGCCAGCGTGCAGACTCCTTTCTAGTTACACGAAGGCGGGTCGGCGCGGGTGTATCGCGCCGCGAAAACCGGGAAGGGACTCTCTCAAGGAGCGTGAAGATGAACCGCACGAAATACACGATGCTGATCGCGGCCCTGGCCGCCGCAGGACTGGTTGCAGCGGGCTGCCAGCAGCAGGCCGGGAGCGACAAGACCGGAAAGAGCAATCAGGCGAATCCGTCGATGATGGGCAAGGCGGGACAACCCAGCGATCAGACGGCGCAGTCCTCGCCGCCGTCCAGCAGCAGTTCGAGCAGCTCCGACCAGATGGCGAAGTCCGATCAGGGCGCGAGCAACAATCCGCCCGCCACTTCCGATCAAGACAAGGACAAGGACAAGGCGCCCGACAGCAAGAAGCCCAGCTAAGTCAGCGGAGCGTTTCGGCAAGGAGCGTGCAATGAACAGGAAATACGTCATGCTGCTCGCCGCGCTGGCCGCCGCAGCCCTCGTCACAGGGGGCTGCGAACAGCGGTTGCATGGCGACAAGTTCGGACAGAAGACGGGCGAAGCCAACCCGTCGGTGACGGGCAAGCTTCAACAGCCCGGCAGCACCGACCAGAGCACGATCGACCGGGCTTCGGCCGGCAGCAAGCTCGCAGGTGCGGACGATACGATGATCACGACCAAGGTCAAGGCCTCGCTGCTGGCCGAGCCCGGACTGAAGTCGCAGCAGATCGACGTCGCCACCAAGGACGCCACGGTCACGCTATCGGGTTCGGTCGACTCGGACATCGTGCGCGATCGCGCCAAACAGATCGCGTCGTCGACCGAGGGCGTGAAAAACGTCATCGACAACATGAACCCCAAGAACACGGGGTGAATTGAATCCCCCTTCCTCTTCCGCTATGCGGGGAAGGGTCAGGGGCGGGCCGGCGCCTCAGGAGCGTGCTCGCCGCGCGGCACCGAGATGACAAGCGTCGTGCCGCCGCCGGGCTTGCTCGATACGGAGATGTCGCCGCCGAGTTGGCGCGCGCGCTCGCGCATGCCGCGAATGCCGTGCGAGGTTGGCTTGGTGAGTTCTGCTTCGTCCATCCCTACGCCGTTGTCGTGAATCTGCAGCACGTAGGCCCCATCGCTCGTCGCGAGCCTGACGTCGACCTTGCTCGCCTTCGCGTGGCGCGCGATGTTGGTCAGGGTCTCCTGGAAAATGCGAAAGAGCGTCAGCGCGATCTCGCGATCCATCCCGACCTCGCCGTCGGGAGCATCGACCTCGACCTTGGCGCCGCTGTGGCGACCGAATTCCGCGGCCTGCCAGCGCAGCGCCGCAGCGAGGCCCAGGTCGTCGAGAATGCTCGGCCGAAGATCGGTGACGATCTTTCGCGTCGCTGCGACCGCGGCGTCGACGAGCTTCGACATCGTGCTTCGCTTCTGGGCGACCTCGGCCGGTGCGGACGACAGTCGCGTGGCGAGCCATTCGAGGTCGATCTTGAGCGCGGTGAGCGTTGACCCGAGCTCGTCGTGCACTTCGCGGGCGATGCGCGCCTTCTCCTCCTCGCGCACCGATTGCAGATGGCGTGACAGCGCGCGCAGCTCTTCGCGCGAGCGCTCGATCTCGAGTTGCTGCAGGCGCACCTGGGTGTCGTCGACCACCACGCCGTCCCAGATTCTGCCTCCCGTCTCCGAGCGGCGCGGCCGGGCGCGGATGGTGACCCATCTTTCGACCGACTCGTGTGCGGGATACAGACGCCCGCTCCAGTTCCAGGTGCCGAGCTGCGCGGCCGAGGCGTCAAGCGTGGCCATGAGATGGGTGCGGTCGGCGGTTGGAACCAGCGCGAAGAAAGCTTCCGCATCGGTGATCAGCTTGGACTCCGTCAATCCGGTAACCGCCTCGCAGCCCGAGCTCACATAAAGGAAAATGAGCCTGCCCTCCCGGCTGCGCTCGAGCTTGAACACCATGCCGGGAACGTTGCTGGTGATGCGCTCCAGCCGCTCTTCGCTCTCCTTCAACGCCTGCTCGATCGCGCGCCGCGCCGTGTTGTCGTAGCAGGAGCACAGATAGCCCGAGAAGCGTCCGTTGATGTCGTGATAGGGCCGGCCGTTGCAGATGATCCAGCCGTATTCGCCGCTGGCGCGCTTCAGACGAAACTCGATCTCGAACGGCTGCTGCGCCGCGAAAACGCGCGTCCACGTCTGCCGCCATAGCGCGCGGTCGTCGGGATGAACCCCGGCAAGCCAGCCTTCGCCAAGCTCCGCTTCGCGAATCCGGCCGGTGTAGTCGAGCCACGCCTGGTTGAGATAGTCGCAGCTTCCCGCCGCGTCCGAGCGCCACACCAGATTGGGGAACCCCGAGAAGAGCGCAAAATAGAAATCGCGCGAGCGCTCCGTCTGATCGCGCAACTCGATGCGATGCGTAGCGTCGCGCGTCACGACCGAATAGCCCTGTAGCTCACCATGATCGTCGCGAATCGCGGAGATCACATCATCGCCGCAGAAACGCGTCCCGTCCTTGCGCAGGTGCCAGCGCTCGCCTTCGGCCCAGCCGTCGCGCGCGGCGATCGCGAGCTCCCGCTCGGGCGGGGCGTTGCCGTCGACGGGATAAAGGATCGAGAAGGGCCGGCCGACGATCTCGTCGACACGGTACCCGGTGAGTTGCTCGGCGCCAGGGTTCCAGGTCGCGACGCATCCTTTCGCGTCCAGCATGTAGATCGCGCAGTCCTTGATCGCATTGATGATGAGCCGAGTGCGCCGCTCGCTCTCGTGCAGCGCCTGCTCGGCCTGCCGCCGCGCGAGGATGTCGTCGAGGAGCCGCATATTGGTCTGCGTCAACGCGCGGGCGCGGCTCTGCGCGGTCTGGAACAGGTAGGTGCAAAGTGCAAGCAGCGTGGAAAGCGCGATGCCCAGCGCAAGCGCGGCCTGCGGCAGCGCCGAATCGTTGCGCTGCAGGTATTCGCGAGTCGGCGTCACGCGCAAGGTCCAGCGCGTGTTCGCCACGGCCACGGGCAGCTCCTGCGACCACTGCGCGTCAGCGGCCGCCGACTCGGGCACGACGGCGCTCACGGGGCGGCCGCTGTCGAGAAGCTCGATCGCGTAATCCGGGAAGCGATCGCGCATCAGCGCAGCGAGCCAGTTCGGCCCGAGCACGCCGACCACGACGCCTCGCAGCGAGTCGCCCGCATACGCCGGCGCGGCGATGGCAAAGGCCTTGCCGCCGGAGCTCAGGTCGACGAAGCGCGTGATGACCGGCTGGTGCAGCGCGAGCAGCGCCTCGCCGCCCAGCGGCTGCGACGGATCGACGCGGAAATCGCTTCTGCCGTCGGCGCTGCGCGTGGCGGTCCAGCGAATGGAGAGATCCTCGCCGGCCCACGCGATCGCCTGCAGGTCCGGTGCCGACGGCACCGTGTCGAGAAGCCCGCCCGCATCCTGGCGGAACTGGCTCTCGGTGAAGTTGTAGATCTGCGAGCGCTCGGCGAGGCGTTGCAGCGTGCGCACGCGCTGCTCGAGGGCGACCTCGATGCGTACTTTCGCCGCCGCCGCGACGACCTGGGTCGCGTTCTGGATGTAGCGCGTCTCCTGCACGGAGAGCGCCCGCCACAGCACGATGGCGCAGATGAATGCGGCAAAGCCGACGATGGCCGGCGTCCAGCGCCGCACCGCGTGCAATTCGTCCTCGCTGCCGAGAAGCGCCTGCGCCAGCACCCCGCCGCCGAGCAGCAGGAACAGCACCGCCGCGCTACGCTCGCCACCTGCGAGCTGCAACCACTGCGTGGCTACGATGCCGCCGGTCCACGCGCCCAGGAGCAGCAGCGTGGCGAGCGCAAGCGCGATGGCGGCCAGCAGAGCCACCAGGACGGAACGCCACGGCCGATAGCGCTCCGAGCGCAAGGTTGCGAGCGCGCAGCCGAGCACGACGAACACGGTCGCGCTCAGGACGCCCATCTCGTTGTAGTTGCCCGCGCCCAATGGCAACCACGGCGTGGCGATGATCGGATGAATGCCGTAGGCGCCGGGCAGCGCCGACGCCAGCAGGCGCATCGCGCCGAGCACGATCGGGACCGCGGCACACCATCGGCTCGCGACACGCGCGCGGGCGACGTTCAAGGCGAGAGCGAGACCGCCGAAAGCAAAGGCCCACGCGGAGTCGTACTGCACGCGCTCGATCCCGAAGGACGTCGCGCCGGGCGTGTGCCACTGCGTGATGAACCACGCCCCGGTCGCGGCGATGCCCAGGCCGACGAAGAGCAGGCCGATGGCTGTCCAGGATAGCGACGAAGTGGAGTCGACGCGAGAGGCCACGACGGCTAGGGAGATGCCGGTGAAATTTTGATGTTACTCCATTGCGTCCGGCAGCTTTGCGCCGCGAACACCCGCGGCATCGGGATTGCCGTAGTACTGCGGCGGCGGCGGTGCATCACAGCCGTAGCCCTGTCCGTGCGCCGGAAGCACCGCGCCGGTGGCAACGACGGCGGCTGTTCCTTGCTGCTCGCATCAGAAACTCCTTGCTCTCACTCTCTGAAGGCGGCGCCAAAACAGCTGCTGTCCGATCTGTCGGCAGCATTCGTGTCATGAGTTTTGACTACGTCCATCGCAAAGCGTGCCCCGCGGGCGCGGGCTGCTGCGGCGGCTCGCGCCGCCGGTGCGGTTTGTAGAAACGGCGCCGCAATTCTTGCAATCGCGCTGCGCCTGCCGGCGCGGCGCGCAGGGAGATGTCCCGCTGCCGCTCCGCCGAAGCGCTCATGGCACGCAGTTTGCGTCGACCTGAGTGCAGCGGGGCCGGTTGTCACCAGTGAAGCGTTTCCCTTCTCGCGCCCACGCTGGTTTCACCACAGGTCTCGCTGCCCACTCTCATGGAACCGACGACAACCTCCGAGCTGCCGGCATGGACGCCGCTCAGCGAGCCGGCAACGGCATTCGCGGCGGGCATGCTCGCGCTGGCCGCTGCGCTCGCTGCTGCGTTCGCCTGGAACATGGCGGCACCCCTGTTCGCGGCGATGCTCGCCGTCGGGCTCGGCGCCAACGCGGGCATGCTGACCGTCCACGCAGCAGCGCCGCCGCGTTGGGCATTGTGCCGTACGCTCGGGTGGGGACTCGTCGTCGTCGGCTGGATCGGCTTCGCCGTGCTCTTGTTGCACACGCCGCTCGCGTATCCCGGCACGCTGCGCGGCGTCGCAGCGGGGCTGGTCGCGCTGGGCGCCGCCATGCGCCTGCTCGATCGGCTCGCGCAGGAGTCCAAGGCGGCACCCTTGCTCCCCGTCACTCTGTTCTTCAGCGCGGCGGCGATCGCGGTCGTGTCGTTCGGGGTCTTGCCGCCGCTCGCCGAGAGGCCGCTCCAGGCGATTGCCATCGCTGCGTCCCTCGAGTTGTGCGCAGCAGGCGCTGCCTGGCTTGAAGAGGCTTGGCTCGAACACGCAAAAAGGCGCGCAGCGCTCGCCCGCAACGTGACGCGCCCTCACGCAGACTACCTTGAGCCGGGCCGCACGTAGAGACGCGAGGAAGCTGCCGTTCGAAATTCCAGAGACGATTTCTCGCCTCTCGTAGGAATTTGTCCTACATGATCGCGCCCCCCGCTTACATCAGAAACGGACTGCGGCCGATACCGGGGACACCACGCAGTCGCCAAGATGGCGCCGTCGATGGTCAACCCCGGAGAGAGATCCATGTTCGAGCCGATAACAAACAATGGCGCAGAGAGTTTTGCGTTGCTGCAGACCGGTGTGCCGGTCGCGGATTTTCCGCGTCCGAAGCGGCGCACGCACGGTCGCCTCCATCGCATGTGCGACCTCTACGGCGCATGTGATTCGATGCGCGGACTGTTCGATACGATCGAGCGCGTGGCGAGCGTCAACGCCACCGTGGTGGTCCTTGGCGAGAGCGGATCGGGCAAGGAACTGGTCGCCAACGCGATCCATCAGCTTTCGGAGCGCAGAGGACGTCCTTTTGTGGCGGTGAATTGCGGCGCACTGCCCGAGACCCTGATCGAAAGCGAATTGTTCGGACATGAGCGCGGCAGCTTCACCGGGGCGGCGCGCACGCACCGCGGCTGCTTCGAGCGCGCGAGCGGCGGTACCCTGTTTCTCGACGAGATCACCGAGATGCCGATCGACATGCAGGTGCGTCTGCTGCGCGCGCTCGAGACGGGGCGCTTCTCCCGCATCGGCGGTGATCAGGAGATCGCGGTCGACGTGCGTGTGATCGCAGCGAGCAACCGCGATCTTCGCAGCGCCGTCACGTCGGGCAAGCTCCGCGAGGATCTGATGTACCGGCTGTGCGTCATCCCGATCACGGTGCCGCCGTTGCGGGACCGCGGTGGTGACACGCTGCTGCTCGCGGAAATGTTCCTCGAACAGCTCAATGAAGAGAACGGAACGGCGAAGGTGTTCCCGCCCGAGGCGCGCGAACGCCTGGCCGCGCACCCGTGGCCGGGGAACGTGCGCGAGCTGAAGAACGTCGTGCATCGCGCGTATGTGCTCTCCGACGACGAAGTGAGCGTCGAGCTGGAGGGAGAGTTCGCTGCCGCACCCGAGCGCAGCATAACCCGGTCATTCGAAGCGCCGTCGAGCAACGAAGTCGTCATTCGCGTGGGAACCTCGCTCGACCAGGCGGAGCGTGCGCTCATCATGGCCACGCTGCGCGCGGTCGACGGCAGCAAGTCGAAGGCGGCGCAGGTGCTCGGAATCAGCCTGAAGACGCTCTACAACCGCCTGCATGCGTACGGTGGCGGAGCGCGTGTGGCGCTGAACGCGGTAGCCGATGCAGAAGCGGAAGCAAGGCTCGCCGCGTAACACAGTGGCAACCAAGCGGAGGTGCGACTAAAATGCTAACCACTACTCCTGATGTCAACCCCAATCGGTCCGCACCCGTCATGAACGGCGTCGATCACGGCGTAAAGCACCGTGTTTTGATCGTCGACGACCACGCGCTGGTGCGCGCCGGATTCAAGCAGCTGATCGACGGCACCGAGGACCTGGAAGTCGTCGGCGAGGCGGGCACCGCCTCCCAGGCGCTCGAGCTTGTGATGAGCGTGGGCTGTGACGTTGTGCTTCTCGACATTTCTCTGCCCGATGCGTCGGTGCTCGAGACCGTCGCGCTGCTCCGGCGCCGGCGGCCGAACCTGCCGGTCCTCATCGTCAGCATGCATCCCGAGGAACAGTACGCGGTCAATCTGCTGCGCGCCGGTGCGAGCGGATTCTTTCCGAAGGCTGGAGAGGCAAAAGACCTGCTCGAGGCGATCCGCGTCGTCGCGGCGGGGCGCAAGTACATCAGTCCGGCGCTCGCCGAGGTGCTGGCGCTGGAGGCCGCGGGCAACGCGCCGGAGCCGCCGCATCGTCAGCTCTCCAATCGCGAGTTCCAGATTTTCGTCCAGCTCGCCTGCGGCAAGACGGTGACGCAGATCGCGGGCGAAGTGCATCTTTCCGTGAAGACCATCAGTACCTACCGCACGCGCATCATGCAGAAGATGAACTGCTCGCGCAATGCGGACCTGACGGCCTATGCGTTGCAGCATAATCTGATGGGTTGAACCTGTGCCACGTGGCCAAGAGGCCCGCAGTGCGAGTGTTTCTGGTTGAAGACTCTCCCCTGATCCGCAAGCGGATCGTCGACAGCCTCGATTCCATCGGGGGCTTCGAGGTGATCGGCTTCTCCGAATCTGAGGAGGAGGCGGTCGAGACGATCGCCGACGTGCAGCCCGACGTCGTCATCACCGACATCCGTTTGAAGCGGGGCAATGGCATCGAGGTCGTACGCCAGGTACGCCTCAAGCCCGTTGCGGTGCAGCCGAAGATCTACGTGCTGTCGAACTACGCCTACCCCGAGTACAAGCGCCAGTGCGAGCTGGTCGGAGCCGACGACTTCTTCGACAAGTCCTCGGAGTACGACCGCTTTCTCGACACCCTGCAGCAAGTCGCCTGACTCCCGCCGGCTGGCATGCTGCTTGCCTCTGTTTCTGCGAGGGGCTCGCCCGCTGCCAGGAATTTCAGGATTCTTCTAGCCGGCGACGCCGTCGTTAACGGTTTGTTCACTGACGAGCGGAAGGGGATGCTCATGCTTCACTACGCAGTCGTATTCTTCGTCATCGCACTCATCGCGGCGCTCTTCGGTTTCGGCGGCATCGCAGCCGGCGCCGCAGAGATCGCGAAGCTATTTTTCTTCGTCTTTCTCGTGCTGTTCGTCGCTTCGCTGCTGATGGGCCTCGTGCGCCGCGGTCCGGAGTCCTAGCCGGAATGCGTGGGGGCACGTCTTTCCCTGATCCTGTCGCACGGCCAACGTCGTTCTTCTTGCTCCGTAACTGGATGGGGTATCCGCAGTCATTGTCGCCATCCTGACATTCGCTTGTCCTCAAACGCGGGCGGAGACTGCAATTCTCTCCCCGGTCGACATTCCGCCCGCGTTCTTTTTCCGTCTCGTGTAAGTTGTTCCCACTTCGGAAAATTCTGCTTTTCCTACAGCGCGGCGCGCACGCCCGTAGCGTTAAGAGGCCCTAGGCTGGCGAGGTGGTCGGATGGCATGCCCCTTGCTCTTTTCAAGGTCAGGCGCGTCCGGCGGATCGATGCCGGTTCCCGACGCGTGCCCGAATCAATCCGAGATTGTAACCAGGAGCAAGCGATGGGGTCTTTGACACATCAAGCCGTGGAAGAGAAGGCGGACCGGGCGCATCGCGCGGTCGACGAGACGGCCGCACGTGCGATCGATCGCGCCGCGCCGACCATCGATCGCATGGCGCAGGCTGCACACCGCACGGTCGACAAGGTCGCGGAGGCCGCCGGTCCGGCGGCCGAGTGGATCGCCCATAACACCAGTGAGCTGCGGTCGCGGCAGGCAGAGCTTGTCGACGTCTGTCGTGTGCGCGTGCGCGAGCGGCCGATGACCGCGATCGGCATCGCGATAGTCGCGGGATACCTGCTCGCGCGCCTGTTGCGCTGAGCGATCCAGACCGCAATCCCCTGCCTGCGGTTCAGGGCGCGGGACGAGGCGTCGAGCAACTCGGGCAGAGAGTGCAGGACGAAGCGGTGGAAGCGAAGCGGAAGATGTGACGCGCTAGCTTCGGCGCGTCGCCGCGTCGGTCCCTGTCCGACATGCGAGGCGCCGAGCGCCGCGAGCTTCACGAGCATCATTTACAGCCCTGCTGCGGTCGCATGAAGGAATTACCGACCGCGGATTTCCCCTGCGAGGAAAGTCATCGCGCAACGCTTTGTTTTTCGCGGCACGTCACGCGAATGGCACGGCTGTTGCAGCACGCGCATCACGGAACAAGGCGCGATCGAGCGGAGCGATGTGCAAATGAACTGGGAGCGTCTCGAAGGCAGTTGGAGACAGGTGACAGGGAGGCTCAAGCAGCAGTGGGGAAGGCTCACGGCGGACAGCACGACGGAAACCGTCGGGCAGCACGACGAACTGGTGGGCAGGATCCAGGAGACCTACGGCATCTCGCGCGACGAAGCCGAACGACAGATCGACGATTGGGAGACGCGGCACTGACGAGCCGATCCGCCGGCGGGCGAAGCGCCGATCACCCGGGAGAAAGCAAGACATGCAGTTGCCAGTGACTCTGACTGAAGCGGTGTGCGCGGCCATTCTATGTCTGTACGCCATC
Organism: Casimicrobiaceae bacterium; assembly: GCA_035501215.1. Lineage (GTDB taxonomy): Bacteria > Pseudomonadota > Gammaproteobacteria > Burkholderiales > Casimicrobiaceae > PALSA-1003. The sequence goes on along the minus strand of DATJWL010000160.1, from coordinate 12,444 downwards.
GGCACCTCCCGCGGAGCCGACACGATACTGCCCGGCCCCGAGAAGAGCTATGAAGCGGCGATCGCCAAGGCCGGGCTCTTGTACCGGGTAGCGCAGGACGTGTGCGACCAGGCGGAAGGCAGCGAGCGCGAGCTGTGCCTCAAGGAAGCCAAGGCCACGCACGTCCGAGCCGTTTCCGACGCGAAGGCGCGGCTCAAGGCGGCACAGATGGTGTCGTACCAACGCAGAGATCTCGCAGCGGTGCAGATCGAAGGCAAGTGGTGAGCGGGTTGATTTGCGCGAAGGACCGAGCCGCCAGTCGTCTGCGCCTTGAAAGGCGCGTCGCGGGCCGCCACTTGACGTGACATGGTTCCGCTCGATCGCGCTCTCACCTCGCGACCCTGGGTGGTGCTCGACTCCTCCGGCGCGACGGCGACTCCCGCGCAGGATCCCGCCCGCGACGCGGATGCGCAGCTCCTCGACGCCTATTCTCGCTCGGTGAGCACGGCGGTCGCGCGCGTGCGGCCGGCGGTGATGCACGTTCGCGTCGAGCGCGAAGGGCGCCGTGGCCGCCGTCAGGACGGCTCGGGATCGGGCTTCGCGATCACGCCCGACGGCTACGTCCTGACCAATAGCCATGTGGCCGGCGGCGCGGCCAAGCTCGAGGTGACGCTGCCCGACGGGCACGTGCTTGGCGCGGAGCTGGTCGGAGATGATCCCGATTCGGACCTTGCGGTGGTGAAGATCGGCGCCGACGGCCTCGCTTATGCGCAGCTCGCCGATTCCTCGCGCGTGCAGGTCGGCCAGATCGCCATCGCGATCGGCAGTCCGTACGGATTCCAGCACACGGTCACCGCGGGCATCGTCAGCGCGCTGGGCCGTTCCATGCGCGGTGCGACGGGACGGCTTCTCGACAACGTGATTCAGACCGATGCTGCGCTCAATCCTGGCAACTCCGGCGGCCCGCTGGTGGACTCGAACGGGGCGGTCATCGGCGTGAACACGGCGGTCATTCTCCCCGCCCAGGGCATCTGCTTCGCGATCGCCTCGAATACCGCCGAGCGCGTCGCGATCGCGCTCATCCGCGACGGTCGCGTGCGCCGCGCATATCTCGGCGTGAGCGCGCAGGATATCCAGCTCCCCCGTCGCGTGGTGCGTCACTTCGATTTGACCCAGGAAACCGGCGCCCGCGTCGAAGCGGTCGAGCCGGAGTCGCCGGCAGCGGCGGCAGGCTTGCAGGCCGGGGACATCATCATCGACTTCGACGACGCGAGGGTTGCCGGCGTCGACGATCTGCAACGCCTGCTCACGGACGGTCGCATCGGCGATGGCGTCGTGCTCACGGTCTTGCGACGCGTGCAGCGCCTGAGCGTAAGGGTGACACCGAAGGAAACCAGCCCGCGCAAGACTTAGCGCTCGACTGCCGCGCGCTTTCCAAGCGCGGCAAAGTGTGGAAGAATGGCGCTAACTGGTTGAATTGTAGGTGGCACGATGCTGGACCGTGACGGCTTTCGCCCGAACGTCGCCCTCGTCATTGCCAACTCGAAAAACCTCGTATTCTGGGGCAAGCGGATCCGCGAACACGCCTGGCAGTTCCCGCAGGGGGGCATCAACCCGGGTGAGACACCCGAGCAGGCGATGTTCCGCGAGCTCAAGGAAGAGGTCGGGCTGGGTTCGGAGCACGTCAGAATCCTCGGTCGCACGCGCGAGTGGCTGCGCTACGAGGTCCCTTCGCAGTGGGTCAAGCGCGAATTCCGCGGGAGCTATCGCGGGCAGAAGCAGATCTGGTACCTGCTGCGGCTGGTCGGGCGTGACAGCGACGTGTCGTTGCGCGCGACCTCGCATCCGGAGTTCGACGCCTGGCGCTGGCACGACTACTGGATCCCGCTCGAGAGCGTGATCGACTTCAAGCGTGACGTCTATCGCCGCGCGCTGACCGAGCTGGAGCGCTTCCTGCACCATCGCCCGCAGAACCGCCGCCAGCGTCTGTACGGCTGGGCACATGCGGTCATGCCTTCGCCGTACGGCCATTCCTCCGGAAAGGGCTAACGGAACATTCCCATCGCGCCCATCCCGATCATGCCGCCACCGAGCATCATCGGGAGCAACACCAGGCCGAGCACCCAGAAGAGCAGGATGTTGCAGATCAGCACGACGATCGTGTACGCGACCGCCTTCGCGGGAGGACATTTCTTGACCGGCGCGAGTCCGAGGTAGAACGTGTAAATGGAATAGATCCCGGCGATCAGGGCGAGGACGCCGCCCAACGTGGGGATCAGGCGGAAGATACCCGCCACCCAGACCGCCGTGTATGCGTAGGCGACTACCTTCAGCGATTCGACGAAGTTCCTCTCGCTGCCGAAGGTCGGCGCGAGCGTGTCTACGATTAACGCCACGATGAACACCGAAACCAGCGTGAGCAGGTACACGCCGATCGCGAATGGAATGCCGGTGCCGAAGCCGGCGGCCACGCTCCGCACCATCATCGCCAAGGGCCCGATCGCCGCGAGGATCAGGATGTAGCCGACGTAGAGCGATTGCACGGTGGCCGTTTCGGCCGAGATCTTCGGCCACTCGTTCTTGGGCTGCAGCAGGATGTTTTTGACGCGCTCGAACAGGTCCACGGGTCACCCTCCTTGTTAGTTTTTTCCATGATCATAGCAGCACGAGATTGTTGCGGTGAATCAGCTCGGGCTCGTCGATATAGCCGAGCAGCTGCGCGATCTCGGAAGAGGGCTTGCGCATGATGCGCTGAGTTTCGGCGGCGCTATAGTTGACGAGCCCGCGCGCGATCTCGCGTCCCTCGGGGTCGCAACACGCCACCACTTCGCCGCGCTCGAACGTGCCGCTGCACGCAACGACCCCGATCGGCAGCAGGCTCTTTCCGTCGCGCGTGAGCGCGCGCACTGCGCCGGAGTCGAGCGTTAGCCTGCCGGCAAGCCGCACGTGATCGGCGAGCCACTGCTTGCGCGCGGCGAGCGAGCTTGCCTCGGCGACGAGCTCCGTTCCGATCGTCTCGCCGGCCGCAAGCCGAGTCAGGACGTTCGCTTCGCGGCCGCTCGCGATGACCGTCGAGGCGCCGCTGCGCGCCGCGCGCTTGGCGGCGAGCACCTTGGTGAGCATGCCGCCGCTGCCGATCTGCGTTCCACTGCCACCAGCCATCGCTTCGAGAGCGGGATCCGCGGCGCGCGCGTGACGCACCAGCGGTGCGCCGGGATCGTGACGCGGATCGCTGCGGTAGAGCCCCGGCTGGTCGGTGAGGAGCACCAGCACGTCGGCCTCGATCAGGTTGGTGACCAGCGCGCCGAGCGTATCGTTGTCACCCAAACGGATCTCATCGGTAGTGACGGTGTCGTTCTCGTTGATGATCGGGATCACGCGAAGCGAGAGCAGCGTCGTGAGAGTGGAGCGCGCGTTGAGGTAGCGTCGCCGGTCGGACAGATCCTCGTGGGTGAGCAGGATCTGCGCAGTGTGCAGGCCGAAGCGCGCGAACGCCGTCTCGTAGGCCTGCACGAGCCCCATCTGCCCTACCGCGGCGGCGGCCTGCAGCGCGTGCATTGCCGCGGGGCGCTCGGTCCAGCCGAGCCGCTGCATGCCCTCGGCGATCGCGCCCGAAGACACGAGGGCGATCTCTCTGCCGGCGCTCACCAGCGCGGCGATCTCTTCCGCCCAGCGGCCAACCGCGGCGTGGTCGATGCCGCGTCCTTCGTTGGTGACCAGGCTCGAGCCGACCTTGACCACGAGCTTCCTCGCGCGTGCGACGCAGCCGGCCTGTACTTCGCTCACGTCTCGGCCTTCTCCTCCGGAACGGCGTCGGCGGGATGCCGTTCCAGCCATTCCTGTACCGCAAAGACGAGGGCGCGGCAGCCCTCGCCGCGGATCGCAGCCACGCCGAACACGGGGCCCTTCCAGCGCAACGCTTTCACGAAGCGCGCAATGCGCACGTCGCGCTCGTCCGCCGGTACGAGATCGAGCTTGTTCAGCACGAGCCAGCGCGGCTTTTCATGCAGCGCCGGGTCGTAGCGCTTGAGCTCCCTGACAATCGCGCGCGCATCGGCCACCGGATCGACCTCGGGATCGAGCGGTGCGATGTCGACGACGTGGAGCAGCAGCCGCGTGCGCTGCAGATGGCGAAGAAAACGGTGGCCGAGCCCTGCGCCCTCGGCGGCGCCCTCGATCAGGCCCGGAATGTCCGCCACCACGAAGCTGCGGCTCTCGTCGACGCGCACCGTGCCGAGGTGCGGGGCTACGGTGGTGAACGGGTAATCCGCGACGCGCGGCCGCGCGGCGGAGATGGCGCGGATCAGCGTCGACTTGCCTGCGTTGGGCATCCCGAAGAGTCCCACGTCGGCCAGCACCTTGAGCTCGAGCTTGAGCGAACGCTGCTCGCCCGCCTCGCCGGGTGTCGACTGGCGCGGAGCGCGGTTGGTGCTCGATTTGAAATGCAGGTTGCCGAGCCCGCCCTTGCCGCCCTTGGCGATGAGCGCTCGCTGACCGTCGGAGACGAGGTCGGCGACGAGCGTCCCGGAGTCGGCATCGGTGATCACGGTGCCCACCGGCATGCGCAAGACGATGTCGCTGCCGCCGCGGCCGTACTGGTCGGCGCCGCGACCGTTCTCGCCGCGCTTCGCGCGATGAGCTCTCGCATAACGGTAGTCGATGAGCGTATTGATATTGCGATCGGCCACGGCGTAGATGCTGCCGCCGCGCCCGCCGTCACCGCCGTCGGGTCCGCCGCGCGGCACGTACTTCTCGCGCCGGAACGATACCGCGCCGTTGCCCCCCGCGCCGGCCACGACCTCGATCAACGCCTCGTCGACGAAGTTCACGATGCACGCCGCGCTGGCGATTCCGCGCCCGCGCGCCGGAACAGAATGAAGTGCTCGGTGTCGTCCCCTCGGCGGCGGCCCTCCCAGATCTTTTCCCAGGCCGAGTCCGGCGGGATGTCCGACTCGTCGCGTCCCACCTGGAGCAGCAGTGCGGCACAGTCGTTGTTCGGCTCGGACTCCTCGCGCACGGTGACGACGTTGCCGAAGTATTCGAGGAGCGCTCGCTGCGGCTCGCCGAGGTTGCGGCTGGCAACGCACGATCCGGCGGGCAGATGCGCGGCCAGCGATTCCGCCACGGGGCGGTAGCTTCGCCGCGAATCGATGTACGGCAGCCACAACGTGGCCGATAGTCCCCACACCAGGGTCATACCGGCCGCCCAATTGAGCACTGCCCGGCGATTCGAGCGGCGCGCGGGACGAACGAGCGCAACCCACAGTGCGGTCAATGCCGCCGACACGAGCAGAGCGACGGGTTGCACCGGGGGCTGGTAGCCCGGCTGCGTGTCGCGAAACAGGCGCGCGACTTCCTCGGGCAGGCCCCGCCGCAAGCTTTCGAACCATAGCGCCCACAATCCCAGTGCAAGCAGACCGAAGGTGAGTATGCCGAACCAGTCGAGCGCGCCCGAATAGCTGCGTTTGAGAGTATCCACCTCGGCCGCACCGAGGAGCGCGAGCGGCACGAGGAGCGGCAGCGCCAGACTCGCGCGGGGTTCCGCGGCCGCTGAAAGGACGATCAGAAGCACGACGAGGGCGGTGACCGGCAGCGCGACTCCCGGCGCGGTCAGCCTGCCGTTGAAGCCTCGGCCGCGGACCCACAGGGTCCAGAGCGCCAGCGGCAGGGCCGGCCACGCGAACCAGAGCAGGTTCTTCAGATAGTAAAGCGGCTCGATCGGCGGCGAGCCGACCGTCCCGCCGAAGAAGCGCGCGACATCCTGGGCGGCGTACCACTGCGCGAAGAGCGCGGGCGAGCGCTGGTAGAGCGCGATCGGCCACGCCGCGACCAACGGTGCCGCCACGACCAGTCCGAGCGCCAGCGTCAGGCCGTAGCGCGGGCTGCGCCACCGCGCGAAGAGCGTGAGAAACAATCCAGTGAGCGCGATGAGCGCCGGTCCCACCGGTCCGCGGAAGAGGAAGGCGAGACCGGCCGCGACGCCGAGCAGCACGCCGCCGAGGGCCGGCCGGCGCAGCGCGAGCGCGAAGGCGTACAAGGCGAGAGCCTCGGCGGCGAGCGCGCCGACCTCCGGTGCGAGAGCGTGTGCTCGATCCCACAAGCCCACGCATCCAACGAAAAGAAGCGCGGGCATCCAGCGAAAGGCTCGGCCGTACAGCTCGCGCCCGGTGAGCGCGAGGAGCCACAGCGTCAAGCCCAGGCAGAAGGCGATCGACAAGCGAGCGGCATCGTGCAGCGGCAAGAGGTTGCCGAAAGCCCACGCGGAAGCCGTGGCGAGGATGTAGAAAAGCGGGGCGCGATCAGGTGCGGGCACGCCGGCGATATGCGGGACGAGCCAATCTCCGGACTTGAGCATGTCGTAGGCGATGCCGAAGGAGGTCGCGTCTTCGGACTTCCATGGATCGTGCCCGAACAGCCCGAGCAGAATCCACGCGGCGCACAGCAGCACGAGCCCAAGCTGCTTGTAGGCGCGATACGGGCCCGACGGCGACAACTCGGAAGCGGTATCGGGTTTCAGCGTGTCGGACAGCGGCATGGCGTCCTCGCGCCGGAATGATCCTCGCCCTGTGAGGAAAGCGTCGAGATAACTCGGCAATGCTGCGACCCTGGTTGCGCGCAGCCGGCGCGCGCTGCGACTATACCGGAACAAAAAAGGCAGCCGAAGCTGCCTCTTGTGCCGGAACCAAAGCGACGGTCAAGCCGCTGCCTTGGTCTTCCCGCCATAGCGCTGGCGGAACTTCTCCACGCGGCCGGCCGTGTCCACGATCTTCTGCTTGCCCGTATAGAACGGGTGGCAGGCCGAGCACACTTCCACGTGGAGCGGCTTGTTGATCGTCGAACGGGTCGTGAAGGTGTTTCCGCAACTGCAGGTCACCTGGATTTCGGTGTACTGCGGATGGATTCCGGTTTTCATCATCTACCTCGATCATGGCTGCGCCCCCGAAGCCCAGTCGATGCTCAAAACCCAAGCTTTTTCAACGACTTGCTTCTACCCAGCAGCCTAACTTGAAAATTATGCACCCGTTTACGCTGCATTGCAACAGCGCTGTCACTCGGCTTTGATATGGCGGCTGGGAGCGCCGACCGCAAGGCGCTTTGGCCGGCCAACCGCTCGCGAAGCCTCGCTCCCTTAACGCGGCTGACAACCCATGCGCCGACAGGGTCGAGCCTCAACCCCTGCGCATGCTGTCGAAGAATTCCGCGTTGTTCTTGGTTTGCTTCACCTTGTCGACCAGAAATTCGGTCGCTTCGAGGTCGTCCATCGGATAGAGGAGCTTGCGCAGGACCCACACCTTCTGCAACACGTCCTGCTTCAGCAGCAGCTCCTCCTTGCGGGTGCCGGAGCGATTGACGTTGATCGCAGGGTAGGTGCGCTTCTCCGCCATGCGGCGGTCGAGATGGATTTCCATGTTGCCCGTGCCCTTGAATTCCTCGTAGATCACGTCATCCATGCGCGATCCGGTATCGATGAGCGCCGTGGCGATGATGGTGAGCGAGCCGCCTTCCTCGATGTTGCGCGCGGCGCCGAAGAAGCGCTTGGGCTTTTGCAGGGCATTGGCATCGACGCCGCCGGTCAGCACCTTTCCCGACGCAGGCACGACGGTGTTGTAGGCACGCGCGAGGCGCGTGATCGAATCGAGCAGGATGACCACGTCCTTCTTGTGCTCGACGAGACGCTTCGCCTTCTCGATCACCATTTCGGCGACCTGGACGTGGCGCGTTGCCGGCTCGTCGAAGGTGCTCGCCACCACCTCGCCGCGCACGGTGCGCGTCATCTCGGTCACTTCCTCGGGCCGCTCGTCGATCAAGAGCACGATCAGCACGACGTCGGGATAGTTCGCGGCGATCGAATGTGCTATGTGCTGCAGCATTACCGTCTTGCCGGACTTCGGCGAGGAGACGAGCAGCCCACGCTGCCCCTTGCCGATCGGCGCGATGATATCGATGATGCGGCCGGTGATGTTTTCCTCGGCCTTGATATCGCGCTCGAGGACCAATGTCTCGTCGGGGAACAGCGGCGTCAGGTTCTCGAACAGGATTTTGGTCTTCGCGTTCTCGGGCGGCTCGCCGTTGACCTTATCAACCTTGACCAGCGCGAAGTAGCGCTCGCCGTCCTTCGGAGTGCGGATCTCGCCCTCGATGGTGTCGCCGGTGTGCAGGTTGAAGCGGCGGATCTGCGACGGCGAGATGTAGATGTCGTCGGTGCCCGCTAGATAGCTGGTGTCGGGCGAACGCAGGAAGCCGAAGCCGTCGGGGAGCACTTCCAGCGTGCCGTCGCCGAAGATGCTTTCGCCCTTCTTCGCCTGGTTCTTGAGCAGAGCGAAGATGAGATCGTGCTTGCGCATGCGGTTCGCGCCGTCGATCTCGTTGGTGTTGGCGATCTCGACCAACTCGGTCACGGGTTTGGATTTGAGGTCGGACAGGTGCATTGGATGGATGGACGGGTTGCGCGAAAGCGGTGCGGCGCTCGAGCCGCGCGAATGAGACGGGGATTTTGGCGCCGGAGAACTCGACAGCGCCGGTGGTGCCGGCCCCTACCTACAAGGGGCGAGTCAGCTAGGAAGCGTAGCGGGTCCGATGAATGGTGTCAAATAGAAAGGAGAAGAAGCTGCCTAAACCGGTTTGGTTGCGCAAACCGGTTTCAGAGCTGACTGTCGAGGAAGGCGGTGAGCTGCGACTTCGACAGCGCGCCTACTTTCTGCGCGGCCACCTGGCCGCCCTTGAACAGGATCAGGGTCGGAATGCCGCGGATGCCGTACTTGGCCGGCGTACCCGGATTGGCGTCGACGTCGAGCTTGGCCACGGTCACCCGTCCCGCATAGTCCTTCGCCACCTCGTCCAGGATCGGGGCGATCATCTTGCAGGGCCCGCACCACTCCGCCCAGTAGTCGACGAGCACCGGCATCCCGGCCTTCAGAACGTCCGTGTCGAAGCTGGCGTCGGTCACGTGCTTGACGTTTTCACTCATGCGGACCTCGGTTCGGGGATTGCGGCGCGGCGAGCGCGTGCGGCGAGAGAGACTCTAAGTTAGCGGAAAGGCTCCAGCGACGCAAGACGCGACTGCCCGAACGTAACCGCGCGCGGGGGTGAATTTGGTAAAATCTGATGGTTGTGTCGCAATGATTCCCGGCCGATGACCTACGTTGTTACCGAGAGCTGCATCCGCTGCAAGTACACCGACTGCGTCGACGTCTGCCCGGTCGACTGCTTTCGCGAGGGGCCGAATTTCCTGGTCATCGATCCGGACGAATGCATCGACTGCACGCTGTGCGTCGCGGAGTGTCCGGTGGAAGCGATCTACGCCGAAGACGACGTGCCGGCCGACCAGCAACAGTTCAAGGCTATCAATGCGGAACTCGCGAAGCTCTGGAAGCCGATCATCGAGCGCAAGCCCGCGCCGGCGGACGCCGACGACTGGAAGACGGTAAAGCCGAAGCTGCAGCTCCTCGAACGCTGAGCCTCATCGCGCACGATCAACCCGCTCACAACGAAAAAACAAAATGAAAACCATAAGGTTCTACGCCGCCCTCGTGCTGGCCGGCGTATCGGCCCTCACCTGGGGTCAGGCGCCTGCCCCCGCGGGAGATCCTGCCGCGGGCCAGCGCAAGACGCGGATGTGTGCCGGCTGTCACGGCATTCCCGGTTGGCGCACCGCATACCCCGAGGTCTATGGCGTGCCGAAGATCGGCGGCCAGCATCCGGCGTACATCGTCAAAGCGCTGCAGGAATACAAGAGCGGCGAGCGCAGCCATCCAAGCATGAAGGCCATCGCCGCATCGCTTTCCGACAAGGACATGTCCGATCTCGCTGCTTACTACGGCGGCAGCGCCGCTCCGGGCAAATGAGGAGGGGAAGATGACGATCCGAAGCCTGCGCTTCCTCCCCGTCGCACTGCTGCTGTGGGGTGCAGCCGCAGCGCACGCCGCCGATCTGCAGGCCGGCGCGGCCAAGGCGAAGGAAGTCTGCCAGGCCTGTCACGGCATGGACGGCAACAGCACCGTACCCGACTATCCGAGGCTCGGCGGGCAGCGGCCGGATTATCTGGCGAAGGCGCTGCGCGACTACAAGTCGGGCGCGCGCAAGAACGCGATCATGGCCGGATTTGCGGGCACCCTGTCCGCGGCGGACATCGAGAACCTCGCGGCGTACTACAGCGCGCAACCCCCCGTTCTCATCGTCAAACACTAGGTTTCCCGGCCTTCTCACGGCGAGGCGAGCGCGCCGGCTCGGCCGTCGACTTGCGCGGGTATTCGCACAGGTCGGCGATGACGCACTCCGGGCAGCGGGGCTTGCGCGCCTGACAGATGTATCGGCCGTGCAGGATCAGCCAGTGATGCGCGTTGTGGCGGAATTCCTCCGGCGTGAATTTCAAGAGCCTGCGCTCGACCTCTTCGACCGTCTTCCCGTGCGCGAGCCCGGTGCGGTTGGCCACCCGGAAGATGTGCGTGTCGACCGCGATCGTCGGCTGGCCGAACGCCACGTTGAGCACGACATTCGCCGTCTTGCGCCCCACGCCGGGAAGGCTCTCGAGCGCCTCGCGGTTTGCGGGCACCGCGCCTGCGTGCTCGTCGAGGAGCTTCCGGCAAAGCGCAAGGATGTTCTTCGCCTTGGTCCGATACAGCCCGATCGTGCGGATGTAGGGGATGAGGCCCTCCTCGCCGAGCAGCCAGATCGCCTGCGGTGTATTCGCTTTCGGAAAAAGCCTTGCCGTGGCGAGATTCACGCTCTTGTCGGTGGCCTGCGCGGAGAGCACGACCGCGATCAGCAGCTCGAAGGGCGTCCGGTACTCGAGCTCGCTCCGCGGATGCGGATTCTGCTCGCGCAGCCGCCGGAAGATCGCGAGACGCTTTTCCGGATTCACGGCGCCGCGCCGAGGCGATGCAGCCTCTCGAGTCGGGCGGGGTTGTCGGCCGCGAAGGAAGGATCGGACGACAGGGCAGCGTAGCCCTTGGCAAACCATGGACGTGCTGCGGCTGCGTCGCCCTGCGCGAGGGCGAGTTCGCCCAGCTCCTCGAACACGAAGCCGTCGGTGTCGCCGCTCGCTTCGAGGTCGGCGAGGAGCGCGCGCTGGATGGCGAGCGCCTCGTCGTAACGCCCGAGCGAGCGCAAGGCCCGCGCAACCGACCAGCGCGCGGCGCGAGTAGCACTCGCGTCGCCGCGCGCCTCCCATGCCGGCAGCGCCTTCTCGAAGTACGCGAGCGCCTGCTTGTATTCGCCGCGCTCGTGGTAAGTCCAGCCGATGTTGTTGTAGAGCGAGGCGAGCCAGCGTTTCGAGCGGGCGTCGCTCGTGCGCTCGGTCATCGCCACCGCCTCCAGATTCCAGTCGAGCCGCTCCGCCGGCGGCGCCGCGATGCCGAGCATGTGCGCGGCGTCGATGGCGAGAAAATCCTCGCCGGCCGCGCGCGCCTGATCGAGCGCGGCATGGAAGAGCGGCACGGCGCGCTCCGGCTGCCGCGACGAGTTGAACACGCGGCCGCGCTCGAGCAGGTAACGCACCGATACGCGCGGCGCGTGCCCTGCAAGCGACGCTTCGACCTGGTCGAGCGTGGCATGTGCCTCGTCAAACTGCCGCCGCAACGCCTGCGCGCGGGCCATCTGCGTCATCAGCTCGAGGCGCGCGCCGGAATCGGGGGAAAGCTTCGCCAGTTCGGCGCGGAACTTCGTCTCGGAAGCGGCCGGCTGCTCGAAGTCCCACCAGCGATCGAGCGCGACGACGTCGAGCGGAGCGTCGGCGGAAGCGATCCCGGTCACGAGCGTGGCAAGGAGAACCGTGCGCAGTGCCGGACGTGCGACTCGCCCGTTCACCGCGGCTTGTGAGCGTGCCGCGCGCGACGGTCGCGTGCCCGGGCCAGCGCTGCCGCCACGGCGGCCTGCCGGCGCATCCTTTCGGGCTCCACAGCGGGCGGAATGGCGGGCGACGGCGCGTGTCGCGTGCTTTGCACCTGCGCGCTCGCGAGCCCCGTCTGCCGGCGAGCGAAACGTGCGCGCGCGCGGGCGTCGTCGGTCTCTCTCCACTCTCGTCTTGCCGCGACCATGGTGATGCAGTCGACTGGGCATGGAGGCAGGCAAAGCTCGCATCCGATGCAATGCTCGGCCACGACCGTGTGCATCAGTTTCGCCGCGCCGACGATGGCATCGACCGGACACGCTGCCAGGCACAGGGCACAGCCGATGCAGGCGGACTCGTCGATGCGGGCGACGGCGAGCGGCGACGATTCACGTGGAAGCAAGGTGTCGATGCCGTCACTGAACCTGTCATGGGACATGGGAGTATTCTAGCTCGATGGCTTCGCATGCTCACTCCGGGTCTCGACCGCACGATCAGGTGCCGCCGCTCGTAGCACCGCGGGAGGCGCGCGCCCTCTGGATGGCCCTCGCGATCACTGCATCCTTCGCCCTCATCGAGGCCGCCGGAGGATGGCTCGCCGGATCGCTCGCGCTCATCTCCGACGCCGGGCACATGCT
>DATJWL010000159.1:0-107973 GCA_035501215.1 Casimicrobiaceae bacterium | reverse complement strand
GCGAGCGCAGCTACCCGATTCACGTGGGCGCGGGGCTCCTGCAGCGCAGCGGCGAGCTGCTCTCATTGCTCCCGTCGCCACGGGTCGTGGTAGTGACGAATCCAACCGTGGCCAAGCACCATCTCGAGACCCTGCGCAACGCGCTCTCGGCCAAGGCCATTCGTCATGATGTCATTACCGTTGCCGATGGCGAGGACCACAAGGACTGGCAGACGCTCTACGAGGTCCACACGCACCTGCTGGAGCTTGGCGCTGAACGTTCGACGACGCTGATTGCGTTGGGCGGCGGCGTGATCGGCGATCTCGCGGGTTTCGCCGCCGCGACCTACCAGCGTGGGGTCCCGCTCGTGCAGGTGCCCACGACACTGCTGGCGCAGGTCGACTCGTCGGTTGGAGGCAAGACCGCGGTGAATCATCCGCTCGGCAAGAACCTGATCGGCGCCTTTTACCAGCCGCGTGTAGTGATCAGCGACACGGCGACGCTGGATACGCTGCCCGAGCGAGAATACGTCGCCGGGATCGCGGAAGTGATCAAGTGCGGCGCAGTCCGCGACCTGGCCTTGTTCGAGTGGCTCGAAGCGAACATGGAACGGCTGGTGGCGCGCGAACCCGATGCAGTCACGCACGCGGTGATCGAGAGCTGCCGCATCAAGGCCGAGATCGTGATCGCGGACGAGCGCGAGAGCGGTGAGCGCGCCCATTTGAACTTCGGCCATACCTTCGCGCACGCGGTCGAAGCGGGGACAGGTTACGGTACTTGGCTTCACGGCGAAGCGGTGGCCGCCGGCATGGTCCTCGCGTCGAGGCTGTCGGTCCTGGCGGCCGGACTCCCGGCGTCCGCGGCGGAAAGGATCGCAGCGCTGGTTCGTCGTGCCCGGCTGTCGGCTGACTCGCCCCCCTGGGCACCGACAACCTGGCTCGAATGGATGGCCCGCGACAAGAAAGTGAACTGCGGTGACTTGCGGTTCGTCTTGCTGGAAGCATTGGGCCGCGCGACGATTCGCGGCGGCATCGCGACCGAGCAACTCGCCGCGGTGCTTCGACTCTGATCCGTCTATGGATGCTCCCGGCACGAAACGGCAACGGCGCCCGCAGGCGCCGTTGCCGTCTTGAGTGCCGGCCTTGCTAGGGGCAGGTGATACTGAACGAAGCCGTCTGCTGCGGGGTGCTGGAATCGGCCACGATGAAGCTGTACTTGCCATCGGTGGTGACCATGCCGCTTATCTGCACAAAGCCCGGCGCTGTCAGCGGCTGCGGCGAAACCATCGGAGTGTGGCCGTTGACCGTCGATCCCGCGACGCTGTACGGCGCGGTGCCGCCCGTAATCTGGACGCTGACGGTCTTGCCGCTGCACATCGGAACGTTCTGGGAGCCGGGCGTGGCGGTGGGCGCTGACGGCGGTGGCGCCGGGGGCGCCGTGGTGCCCAGATTATTGTTCAGCGTCGCGGTCGTCTGCAGACCCGTCGAATCCCGGATCGTGAACGTCAGTGGGCTGACGCAGGTGCCGTTGGTAAAGGCTGAGAATGGCAGTCCTGAGGCGAACACGATCGAGTTGGAAAGTGTTACAGCGCTGGGAAAAGTCGAAGCCACGGTGTAAGGCGGCGTACCGCCGTAGATGTAGTAATCGATGCGGAAGCCGCTCGAGCAGGTCGAGCTGTCGGGTCCGGTAATCGTCGCGGAGGACGGAACGACCGAGAGGACCGCCGATCCGTTGATTGTCTGCACGATGGTGAACTGGGCCGTTTGCTGATTTCCGCTGGTCAGCTCCGTCGCGCGTAGCAGCGCAGGCTGCGTCGGCGCGCCGGGCGTTGCCTGCAGGATGACTTGCGCGACGCCGAACTGGTCCGACACAACTGTAAGCGTCGACACCAGCGGATTGGCCGGATCGCTGCTCTCGATACTGTAGGCGCCGGCGACGACATCGAACCTGACTTGGCGGTTGGGGATGCCCGCTCCTCCGGGCCCGGTAACCGTCACCTTCGCCGTCGCCGTCTGTCCTGAGCAGATGGCATTGGTTCCGCACGCAGCCGAATTGGGGGTGATGGTCAGCGTGTTGAAAATCGGCGCGGCTTTAACGGTGACGGTGGCAGAGCCCGTCTGCCCTAGCGAGTCTGTCACCTGTAGGGTGACGGCAGTGTCCGCTACGACGTTTGCCGGCAGAAGGACGATCGTCCCCGTAGTGTTGACTTGCGCGACGGGGAGAATCGCTGAGTTGCTCGACGTGACAAAATACGGCGCAACACCACCTGAGATCGTTAGCGTGGCCGGCGTGTTTGAGTAAGCGACGGAAGTGGCTGGCAGTATGAGGGGAACAGTCGGCGCCGGCGGCACCGGCGCAAAGGGATTGTTCGGCGCGCCGCTGCCGCCGCCGCAGCCGCCCAGGAAGGCGAGTCCTGCAAACGCGAAACATGCGAGGATCGGTCGCAGCCAGCGTGCGGTCAGACAGTTCGCCACCATGAGATCGTCCCTGATGATATTGTCCTAAACATTCGGCCGCCGGTCGCCAGTTTTGGGCGCTGCGACAAGCATATAGGCCACTTTGTTCAGATTAAAGCGCAAGTTTGCGGCCGACGCAAGTTTTTTCGGCGGGTAGCACCTCCCGCCGATACGCCGAATGACTTCTCGGTTGCCGCAATGCAACAATCTCGCTACTATGGGTAATTTCGGCAACTTTCGGATGGCGGACCTTGCGTAATCCCTGGGTGCTTGGTTTCATTGTTCGCTGATCATCCGTGAACGCGATGCCCACGACCCAATTCGGTCAAGCGCCGGCGCGGCAGGGCCTGTATGACCCGGCAAACGAGCACGACAACTGCGGGCTCGGCTTCATCGCGCACATCAAGGGACGAAAAAGCCACGCCATCATTCGGCAGGGCTTGCAGATCCTGAAAAATCTCACGCATCGAGGCGCCACCGGTGCCGATCCGCTGCAGGGCGACGGTGCGGGGATTCTGCTGCAGCTCCCCGATGCGTTTCTGAGACGTGTTTGCGGTCGCCAAGGCGTGACGCTGCCCGCGATCGGCCAGTATGGTGTGGGCATGGTGTTCCTTCCCAAGGAACCCGCCTCGCGCATGGCCTGTGAGCAGGAAATCGAGCGCGCGGTTGCAGGCGAAGGTCAGGTGCTCCTCGGATGGCGCGACGTCCCGACCGATAACACCGGTCTTTCCATGAGAACCAAGGAAGTCGAGCCGGTAATCCGCCAGGTCTTCATTGCGCGCGGCTCGAACGACATGGACCAGGACGCGCTCGAGCGGAAGCTCTACATCATCCGCAAGCGATCGGGACACGCGATCCAGGCGCTGAAGCTTCGTCACGGCAAGGAGTTCTACGTTCCGTCGATGTCGACGCGAACGATCGTCTACAAGGGAATGCTTCTCGCGCACCAGGTCGGCGAGTATTACCTCGACCTCAAGGACGAAAGCATGGTTTCGGCGCTGGCGATGGTGCACCAGCGCTTCTCGACGAACACGTTCCCGACCTGGGACCTTGCGCACCCGTTCCGGCTCGTCTGCCACAACGGAGAGATCAACACGCTGCGCGGGAACGTGAACTGGATTCGCGCGCGCCAGCAGGCGATCTCGAGCAGCGTGCTCGGCCGCGACCTGGACAAGATTTGGCCGCTCATCTACGACGGTCAATCCGATTCGGCATCGTTCGACAACGCGCTCGAGTTGCTTCTCAT
The DNA here is from genome assembly GCA_035501215.1 of Casimicrobiaceae bacterium. Taxonomy (GTDB): domain Bacteria; phylum Pseudomonadota; class Gammaproteobacteria; order Burkholderiales; family Casimicrobiaceae; genus PALSA-1003. Next base: position 104,291 of record DATJWL010000159.1, on the reverse strand, counting down.
GGGCGGCTATCCCCTCGCTCACGCAATGATGCTGATGATTCCCGAGGCGTGGGCGGGGAACCCGTTGATGGACGAGGACCGGCGTGCATTCTACGAGTACCACGCCGCGCTGATGGAGCCCTGGGACGGACCCGCCGCGATGGCGTTTACCGACGGCCGGCAGATCGGAGCGACGCTCGATCGCAACGGGCTCCGGCCCGCGCGCTACATCGTCACCGACGACGATTACGTGATCATGGCCTCCGAGGTCGGCGTGCTCGACGTGCCCGAGCACAAGGTGATCAAGAAGTGGCGGCTGCAGCCTGGGAAGATGCTGCTCGTCGACACCGAGCAGGGGCGCATCATCGATGACGCCGACTTGAAGCGCTCGCTCGCTGGCGGGAAACCGTATCGCGAGTGGATCGACCGCTCGCGTATCGCCCTTGAAGCGCTTCCGGATCCGGCGCCGCCGCAGCAGTCGACGGTGCCGCTGCTCGATCGACAGCAGGCCTTCGGCTTCACCCAGGAAGACCTGAAGATCATTCTCGCGCCGATGGCGCAGAACGGCGAGGAAGCGGTCGGATCGATGGGCAACGACGCTGCGCTTCCCGTGCTATCGAATCGGCCGAAGATTCTCTACAACTATTTCAAGCAACTCTTCGCGCAGGTCACCAACCCGCCGATCGATCCGATCCGGGAAGAGCTCGTGATGTCGCTCGTTACCTTCATCGGACCGCGCCCGAACCTGCTCGGGATCGACGAGACTGACCCTCCGATGCGACTCGAAGCCGAGAAGCCGATCCTCACCGCGGACGCGATGGAGAGGATCCGCCACATCGCACTGTTTACCGGGGGCACGTTCCGTTCGCTGGAGCTCGATATCTGCTATCCGGCGGCGTGGGGTGCGGACGGCATGGAAGCGGCGCTCGCGAGCCTGTGCGCGCATGCCGAGGATGCGATCCATCTCGGCTACAACATCCTGATTGTTTCCGATCGCAATGTGTCGGGGCAATTGATGCCGATCCCTGCCCTGCTCGCCACGGCCGCCGTGCACCAGCACCTCGTGCGCAAGGGGCTGCGGACGAGCACCGGACTCGTCGTCGAGACGGGCTCTGCGCGCGAGGTGCATCATTTCGCGCTGCTTGCCGGTTACGGCGCCGAGGCGATCCATCCGTATCTCGCGCTGGAGACGCTGGCGCAGTTGCAGGACTACGTTCCCGAAGTCTCGCGCGACGACTCGGCCAAGCACTTCGTCAAGGCCATCTGCAAGGGGCTATACAAGGTGATGTCCAAGATGGGCATCTCGACCTATCAGTCCTATTGCGGCGCGCAGATCTTCGAGGCGGTGGGGCTCAACTCGGCCTTCGTCGAAAAATACTTCACCGGCACCGCGAGCAATATCGAAGGCATCGGACTGTTCGAGGTCGCCGAGGAAGCCTTCCTTCTGCACCAGCTCGCTTTTGGGCATGATCCTCTCCTGCGCGACGCGCTCGACGCGGGCGGCGAATACGCGTATCGGGTCCGCGGCGAAGAGCATATGTGGACGCCGGATTCGATCGCCAAGCTGCAGCATGCGGTGCGTTCGGGGAGCTACGCGACCTATCGCGACTACGCTCGGCTCGTCAACGAGCAGGGCAAACGGTTGATGACGCTTCGCGGGTTGTTCGAGTTCAAGCTGGCGCCGGAGCCGCTGCCGCTCGAGGAGGTCGAGCCGGCGTCCGAGATCGTGAAGAGGTTCGCCACCGGTGCGATGAGCCTCGGCTCGATCTCCACGGAAGCGCATACGACGCTCGCCGTGGCGATGAACCGCATCGGCGGCAAGTCGAATACGGGCGAAGGCGGGGAGGATTCGCGCCGCTACCTGCCGATCCGCAAAGGCGAGACGCTCAGCTCGCGCATCGACAGCGTGGTCGTCGACGTTCCGTTGCGCGAAGGAGACTCGCTGCGCTCGCGGATCAAGCAGGTCGCCTCCGCGCGCTTCGGCGTCACCGCGGAATACCTGGTAAATGCCGACCAGCTTCAGATCAAGATGGCGCAGGGTGCGAAGCCAGGGGAGGGCGGCCAGCTTCCCGGACACAAGGTGTCGCAGTACATCGCGCAGCTTCGTTACTCGGTTCCCGGGGTCGGGTTGATTTCTCCGCCGCCGCATCACGACATCTACTCCATCGAAGACCTGGCGCAGCTGATCCACGATCTGAAGAACGCCAACCCACAGGCGTCGATCAGCGTGAAGCTCGTCTCCGAGGTCGGCGTTGGAACAGTGGCCGCGGGCGTCGCGAAAGCCAAGGCCGATCACGTCACGATCGCAGGACACGACGGAGGGACCGGCGCCTCGCCCGAATCCTCGATCAAGCACGCGGGAACGCCGTGGGAGCTCGGCCTCGCGGAGACGCAGCAGACGCTCGTGCTCAACCGCCTGCGCGGCCGCATAGCGGTCCAGGTCGACGGTCAGATGAAAACCGGACGCGACGTCGTGATCGGTGCCATGCTCGGCGCAGATGAGTTCGGGTTTGCCACTGCCCCGCTCGTGGCCGAAGGCTGCATCATGATGCGCAAGTGCCATCTGAACACCTGCCCGGTCGGCATCGCGACGCAAGATCCGGAGCTGCGCAAGAAGTTCACCGGCCAGCCCGAGCACGTCGTGAATTATTTCTTCTTCGTCGCCGAAGAAGTGCGCGAGATCATGGCCAAGCTCGGCATCAGGAAGTTCGAAGAGCTGATCGGGCGGTCGGATCTGCTCGACATGCGCACCGGCATCGATCACTGGAAGGCGCGCGGGCTCGACTTCTCGCGCGTCTTCTACCAGCCGAAGATGCCCGCCACGGTCGCGCGGCACCGCTGCGAGGAGCAGGACCACAGACTCGAGCGCGCGCTCGATCACATGCTGATCGCGGACGCGAAAGCCGCGATCGAGGAGCGCAAGCCCGTCCGCCTCGAGTACCGCATCCGCAACGCGCACCGTTCGGTCGGAGCCATGCTTTCGGGCACGATCGCCCGGCGCTACGGTCATGCCGGACTCCCCGAGGGCACGATCCACGTCGCGTTTACCGGTACCGCGGGTCAGAGCTTCGGAGCCTTCCTCGCGCGCGGCGTCGCCTTCGAGCTTCAGGGAGCCACCAACGACTATGTCGGCAAGGGGCTTTCCGGCGGGTGCATCGTTGTCTATCCGGATCCCGCGTCGCCTGCCAAGCCCGACGAGAACATCGTCGTGGGCAACACCGTGATGTACGGCGCGATCGACGGCGAGGCGTATTACCGTGGCGTTGCCGGCGAGCGCTTCTGCGTGCGCAACTCCGGCGCGAGTGCGGTCGTCGAGGGAACCGGCGACCACGGCTGCGAGTACATGACCGGCGGAACGGTCGTCGTCCTCGGCCGCACGGGACGCAACTTCGCCGCGGGGATGAGCGGGGGCATCGCCTACGTCTACGACGCCGACGGCTCTTTCGCCGAGCGGTGCAACCGGTCGATGGTTGCGCTCGAACCCGTGCTTCCCGAAGCCGAGCAGGGGCGCATCGAAAAGGAACTTGCCGCGGCAGGCAAGGGACGACTCCGCCACGCCGATCGTTGCGATGAAGCCTTGTTACGCGAACTGATCGAGCGCCATCTGCGCCTTACCCGCAGCAGCGTTGCGCTGGCCATCCTCGACCGCTGGGATACGGCGCGCGCGAAATTCGTCAAAGTATTCCCCAACGAGTACCGCCGCGCGCTTGGCGAGCAGTTCGCCGCGAGAAAGCAGGCGGAAGCGGGGACCGAGGGCAGGCAGAAAGCGGCGGCGTGATGGGGAAGGTCACGGGCTTCATGGAGCTCGAACGCGTCCAGGAGGTCGCGCTGCCGGTCGTCGAGCGGCTGCGCAACTACCGGGAGTTCATCCAGACGCTCAAGGACGAGGATGCGGCGAGGCAGGGCGCGCGCTGCATGGATTGCGGGATTCCGTTCTGCCAAACGGGTTGTCCGATCCATAACATCATCCCCGACTGGAACGATCTGGTGTACCGGCACCAGTGGCGTCGCGCGCTCGACGTGCTCCACTCGACCAACAACTTTCCTGAATTCACGGGACGGGTCTGCCCTGCGCCGTGCGAAGCGGCGTGCACGCTCAACATCAACAATGATCCGGTCGGCATCAAGTCGATCGAGCATTTCATCATCGACCGCGGGTGGGAGGAGGGATGGGTGGTGCCTCAGCCGCCGAGCACGCGCACGGGCAAGCGCGTCGCGGTCGTCGGTTCGGGCGCCGCGGGGATGGCCTGCGCGCAGCAGCTTGCGCGCGCGGGTCACGATGTCGTGCTGTTCGAGAAGAGCGATCGCGTTGGTGGGTTGCTGCGTTACGGAATTCCCGACTTCAAGCTGGAGAAACATCACATCGACCGCCGCGTCGAGCAGATGCGCGCGGAGGGGGTCGATTTCCGGGTCGGCGTGCACGTGGGCGGCGACGGCCCCAATGCCTTTCCCGCGCGTGGGCTCCTCGATGAGTTCGATGCGGTGGCTCTGACGGCGGGGTCGGAAGAGCCGCGCGATCTCGAGGTCCCGGGCAGAAGGCTCGAAGGAATCCATTTCGCGATGGATTTCCTGCCGCTGCAGAATCGTCGCGTGGCCGGCGATCGCGCCGTGCCGGCGCTCACGGCCAAGGGAAAGCACGTGATCGTGATCGGCGGCGGCGACACCGGGTCGGACTGCGTGGGGACCTCCAATCGTCAGGGCGCGGCCTCGATCACGCAGTTCGAGCTGCTGCCCCAGCCACCCGAGCACGAGAACAAGCCCCTAGTCTGGCCGTACTGGCCGATGAAGCTGCGCACGTCGACCTCGCACGAGGAAGGTTGCGCGCGCGACTGGGCGGTTCAAACCAAGGAGTTCAAGGGCGAAGACGGCAAGCTCACCGCGCTCGCCGCGTGTCGCGTCGAGTGGCGCGACGGCAAGCTGCAAGAGCTGCCGGGCACGACGTTCGAGATCCGGGGCGATCTGGTCCTTTTCGCGATGGGGTATCTGCACCCGGTCCATCGCGGGATGCTCGACGAACTGGGCGTGAAGTACGATGCGCGCGGCAACGTCGCCGCGGATACCGAGTCCTACAGCACTTCGGTCCCGAAGGTATTCGCAGCGGGCGACACTCGGCGCGGCCAATCGCTCATCGTATGGGCCATACGCGAAGGGCGCCAATGCGCCCGCGCGATCGACGAATTCCTGATGGGCAGCTCGGAGCTGCCGCGCTAGTGCCCGGGTAGGGCGGCGCCCCGGGAGTCCTGCGGTGCCGGACATCGTCTCGCTCGATCTCGACACCTGGCGGCCGGGCCAGTCCGCCGATGCGCAGCGAACCGCGGTGCGCACGCTGGAAGGTGGGGGAGTGCTGGTGCTGCCCCGGCTCGCGTGCGAGCTGTCCGAAGATGAGCAGCGCTTCCTCTCGCCGCGATGGTCCGACGATCGCGCCAAGAACATCAGCCTGGACGGACAGACACTCAAAGGCGCTCGCGGTGCGCCGGAGGATCTCAGGGCTCTCGCCAGGATGATCGGGCGCTTCGCGACCTCCGCAGCGGAATTGGTGGCGGGCCTCCTTCCCCGCTACGCCCCGTACGTGAAGAGCGCCCGCACGAGCTTTCGCCCGCAGCCGGCTGTGGGCCGGGCGCTGTCGTGGCGCAAGGACGATGCGCTGCTCCATGTCGACGCATTTCCGTCACGCCCGAACCAAGGCGAGCGCATCCTGCGCGTGTTCTGCAACGTGAATCGCACCGAGGACCGCGTATGGCGAGTGGGCGACGATTTCGAAGCCATGGCGCGGACCTTTCTTCCGCGCATCGGCCGTCCCTTGCCAGGCGCGTCTATGGCTCTCGCGTGGCTTCATGTGACCAAAGGCCGACGCAGCGAGTACGATCACGTCATGCTCGGGCTGCACGACTGCGCCAAGGCCGATCGCGACTACCAGCGCAATTGTCCCCAGCAGGTCGTGCACTTTGCTCCGGGTACGACGTGGCTGTGCTTCTCTGATCAGGTGATGCACGCCGCCGTGTCCGGTCAGCACATGCTCGAACAGACGATTCACTTGCCCATTGCCGCGCTCTACCAGCCCGACAGCTCGCCGCTAGCCATTCTCGAGAAGCTGTGCGGACGGCCATTGTCGGTCCACTGAGCGGTCGCTCGATGACTCGAGCTCGCAACGAAACGCTCCTGCTTGCGCTGCGCCGAGAGCCTACGCCCTACGTGCCGATCTGGCTGATGCGGCAGGCGGGCCGGTATCTTCCCGAGTACAACGCGACACGTGCGCGCGCCGGCAGCTTCATGCGCCTGTGTGCGGATCCCGATCTCGCTGCCGAGGTCACGCTGCAGCCGCTGGCGCGCTTTGCGCTCGATGCGGCGATCATTTTCTCCGACATCCTCACCGTTCCCGATGCGATGGGCCTCGGGCTCTCATTCACCGAGGGCGAAGGCCCGCGCTTCGAGCGGCCGCTCGCGGACGAAGCCGCGATAAACAAGCTCGCTCCGCCCGACCTCTCACGCTTGAGCTACGTATTCGATGCGGTGAGGGCCGTCAAGCGAGCGCTGAGCGGCAGCGTGCCTCTTATCGGCTTTGCCGGCAGTCCCTTCACGCTGGCTTGCTACATGGTCGAGGGCGCGAGCAGCGCGGAATTCGGCCGCACGCGTCGCTTGCTCTACACGCGCCCGGACCTTCTGCACCGGGTCCTCGAAATCAATGCGCAGGCGACCGCCACCTATCTCGCCGAGCAAGCGCGCAGTGGAGCTGACGCATTGATGATCTTCGACACCTGGGGCGGCCTGCTTACGGCGAAAACCTACGTCGAATTTTCCCTCGCTTACATCGAGCGGGTCATTGGCGAAGTGCGCCGGTGCTGCGAGCGACCGTTACCGGTGATCGTATACACGAAGGGGGGCGGTCAGTGGCTGGAGGGGATCGCGGATTGCGGCTGCGACGCGGTCGGCTTGGACTGGACGACCGACGTCGGGGATGCTCGTCGCCGCATCGGGCGGCGCGTCGCTTTGCAGGGCAATCTCGATCCCCAAGTGCTGCTCGCTACACCGGACGTCGTCCAGCGCGAGGCTCGTGCGGTGCTGCAGGCCGCGGGGTCGGACCCAGGCCATATTTTCAATCTCGGGCATGGGATTCTCCCCACCACGCCACCGGAGAATGTCGCTGCGCTCGTGGCCTGCGTAAAGGCGTATCGACATGTACAGCACGGCGCACGCCCCGCCGCAGGCCTGTGAGCCAGAAATCGCGCGAAGCGGCTCCAGGCTTGGATCTCGCCGCTTGGGCGTGAGCCGACGCTGACCCGCTTTCGCTGGCCACTTATGCACAATCGGCGGTCCGTAGGCCGCTCGCAGGCCGCGGTACGGCTTCAACTGCGTAACAACACTCAAATCGCTGATTTACAATGAGTAATTACATCCGGCCCGCGCGTTGGGTTTTTTTGGGTTTTGGGGTGCCCTCAGAGAGGGCAACGAGGGTGGGGGACTTACGCACAAACTTGTCCACAGCGGACTGTTATCGTGATAGAACGCTGAAAAAATAAGAACTTGGAATCGAATCTTGGCGCAAGGGATGATGAAGGAAGAGACGACAAACCGCCTGCGGCGGCCGCTCGCTGCGGGGCGCTCCTAAAGTGGCCATCGCTCGAGTGGCGTTACCGGTGGCTGCCAATCGACTGTTCGACTATTGGCTTCCAGAGGGTCTTCGAGTGCAGGCGGGAAGCATCGTGCGGGTGACCCTCGGTCGCCGACGCGCGATCGGCGTTGCGGTCGAGATTGTCGACCGCTCCCCCCTACTGCCAGAGCAAGTCGTTCCCATTCAGGAAGTAGTCACCGAACTGCCACCACTCCCGGAAGACGTGTGCTCGCTGGCGAGGTTTGTGTCCGCTTACTATCAACAGGCCATCGGCCCATGCTTTCTGGATACGCTTCCTCCCCTCGGTGCCGGGCGCACGTCACGCGGCGTGGACAGGATGGCTGCGGCACCGAATGCAGACTTCGAAACAAAGCCCCTTGAGCTCAACCCGGAACAGCGCGCGGCGCTTGCTGCCACGCTCCCCGCGCCACCGAGGTACGCCCCTTCCTTGCTGCAGGGCGTCACCGGTAGCGGCAAGACCGAGGTCTACCTCGCCGCGGCGAACCGTGTCATCGACGCGGGGCGGCAAGCCCTGCTCCTCGTACCCGAGATTCATCTGACGCCACAGCTCGAGCGGCGGATCGGGGCGGCTCTGCCTGGGGTTAGGCTGGCAACGCTGCACAGCGCGATGAGCGCGGGGGAACGGCGGCGCCGCTGGCTGGCAGCGGCACTCGGCGACGCGCAACTCGTACTGGGGACGCGGCTGGCCATCTTCGTTCCTCTGCCGCGGCTCGGATTGATCGTGGTCGACGAAGAGCACGATCCATCCTTCAGGCAGCAGGACGGAGTGCGCTACAACGCGCGCGACCTCGCGATCTATCGCGCGCGACTGCGCGATGTGCCCGTAGTGCTGGGTAGCGCTACGCCGTCGCTCGAGACTTACGTCCATGCGCGCCGTGGCCGCTACCGCTGGCTCAAACTGTCGCGGCGCGCGAAGGCGCAATCGATGCTCCCATCGGTGCGCTTGGTGCCGAGTCGCGGGAACGGCGAGGACGGCTTGGGCGCCCCGCTTCGTGAGGCGATCGCGGATCGGCTCCCGCGCAGGGAGCAGAGCCTCATCTTCATCAACCGGCGCGGCTTTGCCCCGTCGCTGCTTTGCGCCGCGTGCGGCTGGAAGGCCATGTGTCCGCGCTGCGCGGCTCGCCTCGTCGTGCATCGCGAGGGCGGCGGCTTGCGCTGCCATCACTGCGGACGCGCTGAAGACATCGCCGCTGCCTGTCCTCAGTGCGGGAATCGTGATCTCCTCCCGCTCGGTTATGGTACGCAACGGCTTGAAGATGCGCTCAAGCACGAGTTCGCGGCAGCCCGGGTGTTGCGGGTCGATCGCGACACGACGCGGCGTAGAGGAGCGTTTGCCACGATGCATCGGGAGATCGCCGCGGGCGAGGTCGACATCCTCGTGGGGACGCAGATGCTCGCCAAGGGGCACGATTTCCCGCGCCTCACGCTGGTCGGCGTCCTTGGCGCGGACAACGCACTCTACAGCGCCGACTTTCGCGCGACGGAGCGTTTGTTCGCGCTGCTCGAGCAGGTCGCGGGACGGGCGGGTCGCGGGGCGCTGCGCGGCGAAGTCCTGGTGCAGACCGATTTTCCCGATCATCCGGTGTTCGTCGCGCTCGCGAAGCACGATTTCGATTACTTCGCGCAAGCGCTCGCTGCCGAGCGGCGCAGCCTTGGCTTGCCGCCCTTTGGCCACCTCGCATTGCTTGCCGCGGAGGCGAGGACCCGCGGCGCCGTGAACGCGTTTCTCGGGCGCGCGGCCGCGCGCGGTCACGCCGTGGCGGCCGCGCATGGCGGCTGCGAAGTCTACCCGCCGGTCGAAGCAGCGCTCGCGCGGCGCGCGGGCATGGAGCGCGGGCAGGTGCTCGTCCAATCCTCGAAGCGCAGCGCGTTGCAGGAGTTCCTGCCGCTGTGGCGTGCCGCGCTGGAGTCTCTGGGTCCACGTACGGTGCACTGGACGCTCGAGGTCGATCCGGTCTCGGTCGCGTAGAGGCGGAGGGCCGGGTGTCGGGCAAGCTATAATTCCCGCCGTGCCGCGTTGAACTTCGCGCGCTCCCGCGCCGGTTAACGCGGCTTTCATCTCATTCGCCTGTTCCGGCGCCGGTTAGCGCAGCGACATCCTTCCGATGATGGATCTCCGGTTCCAGCTCGTCGAGTGGCTCCGCGCCGGCTTGTCTCGCGTAGCTCCGGACCATCCGCTCGCGGCCGTCGCACTGGAGCGACCGAAGCAGGCGCGCTACGGCGACTACGCCACGAACGCGGCGCTGCAACTCGCCAAGACGCTGCGGCGCCATCCGCGCGAGCTGGCGGGTGCCGTGGTGGCCGCGCTCGATGCCTCGCCATGGGTGGCGCGCGTCGAGGTCGCGGGCGCCGGCTTCATCAACCTCTTTCTTTCGCCCGCCGCGCGTCAGGCAGTCGTCGCGCGGATCCTGGAAGAAGGGGAACGCTTTGGCCGGGGCCTGGCGCCGCCCCACGGCAAGGTAATGGTTGAGTTCGTGTCGGCGAACCCTACGGGACCGCTGCATGTAGGCCACGGCCGCGGCGCCGCGGTTGGTGACGCGCTCGCGACCTTGCTTGCCTCGCAAGGCTGGAACGTCCATCGCGAGTTCTACTACAACGATGCCGGCGCGCAGATCGCAAACCTCGCGCGATCGGTCCAGGCGCGCATCCGCCAGCGCTATGAGCCGGACGCGCCGTTTCCGGAAGATGGCTACCACGGCGAATACGTCGGCGAGATCGCCCAGGCGTACTGCGCCGAGTATCCGAACGATCACTCGGCGGCGGATCTCGACGCGATCCGGCATTTCGCCGTCGATGCGCTGCGCAGCGAGCAGGACGCCGACCTTGCCGCTTTCGGAGTTCGCTTCGACAGTTACTACCTCGAATCCTCGCTCTACACGGACGGCCGCGTGCAGCAGGTCGTCGATCGGCTGATTGCGCAGGGCAAGACCTATGAGAGCGACGGAGCACTGTGGCTCAGAACGACGGACTACGGTGACGACAAGGATCGGGTGATGCGACGAAGCGATGGAAGCTTCACCTACTTCGTTCCCGATGTCGCCTATCACGTGACGAAGTGGCAGCGTGGCTTCGAGCGCGTGGTGAACGAGCAGGGCGCCGATCACCACAGCACGATCGTCCGCGTGCGAGCCGGGTTGCAGGCGCTGGGCATGGGAATCCCGCCCGGTTATCCCGAGTACGTTCTGCACCAGATGGTGACCGTCATGAAGGGCGGCGAGGAGATGAAGATCAGCAAGCGCGCCGGCGACTACGTCACGGTGCGTGATCTCATCAACGAAGTCGGTCGCGATGCGGTGCGCTTCTTCTTCCTGCTGCGCAAATCCGATTCGCAGCTCACCTTCGACGTTGACCTTGCGCGCTCTCAGAGCGAGGAGAATCCTGTTTACTACGTGCAGTACGCGCATGCACGAGTGTGTAGCGTCCTCGACAAGGCCGGCTTGCTGCTCGGCGAGGCGAACCCGCGCCTGCAGGCGGTCGATCTACGCCCGCTTGCGAGCCCGTATGAGGAAGCCCTGTTGCGCCGGATCGCCGACTTTCCCGACGAGCTGGCGGTAGCCGCTCGCGACCTGGCGCCGCATCTGGTCACCTTCTATCTGAGGGAATTGGCGGCAGAATTTCACAGCTACTATAATGCCGAGCAGTTTCTCGTCGACGAGCCGGAGCTGAGACAAGCGCGACTGGCGCTGGTCGTAGCCGTCGGCCAGGTGATTCGCAATGGTTTGGGTGTGCTCGGTGTGAGTGCGCCGGAGAAGATGTGATCATGACTCGCAGCGCAGCGAACCGTCGTCCGCGCACCATGCTCCGCCCAAGGAAGGCGGGACGTGGCGGAACGGTCATCGGGATTTTCATCGGGCTCGTTCTTGGCTTGACGATCGCCGCCGCCGTCGCGTTCTATCTCGGCAAGAGCGGGCTCACCTCGCCGATCGGTTCTTCGGTAGGCTCCAAGGACTCGCCTCGTGCCGGCCGCAACGAGCTGCAGGCGCCGGTGGCAAGCGCCGAAAGGCCGCGCTTCGATTTCTACAGGATACTGCCCGGCGGCGAGGAACCGAAAACGGCGCCGACCCGTGCCGGTGATCGCGCGCCGGATCGCGCGACCATCGACGCTGCGAAAAACGCGGAGCCGGCAGCGAAGGCGAGCGACCGTTTCTGGCTGCAGGCTGGTGCATTTGCCAGCGAATCGGACGCCGAGAATCTCAAGGCGAGACTCGCCTTGTCGGGCTGGGAAGCGACCATGCAGAGCGTGACGCAGCCCGACAAGACGATCCGCTATCGGATCCGGCTCGGCCCCTACGACAACGCCGAGGAACTCAACCGCGTCAAGGCGGAGCTCGGAAGCCGCGGCTTCGACGCCGCGGTCATCAAGAACCCGTGAGCGCGGGGTTGCGCCGCGGTTGAACTTCGCGTCCCGCCGCGGGACCAATACGACTCGCCTCTTACCAGGACATTGGAGATTCGATGATGCGTTTTGCAGTCGCCTTCCTGACCGGATTGGCCGCGCTGGCGCTCGCGTTGCCCGCCGCGGCGCAGCTCACCGAAGGCAAGGAATACACGCGGCTCAAGAATCCGCAGCCGGTCGAGACCGGCAAGAAGATCGAGGTCATCGAGTTCTTCTCCTACGGCTGCCCGCACTGCAATGATCTGGAGCCGTTCCTCGACGCCTGGGTGTCGAAGCTGCCGCCCGACGTTCAATTCCGGCGCGTTCCGGTGATGTTCCAGCAACGCTGGGAGGCGCTGGCGAGGATCTACTACACGCTAGACGCCCTGGGCGAGGAACAGCGGCTGTCGCCGGAAGTCTTCAAGGCGATCCATGTGAACAACGTGCCGCTCTACCAGGATAAGGCGTTCTTCGACTGGGCGGCGAGCAAAGGGCTCGACCGCAACAAGGTTGCCGACATCTACAACTCGTTTGCGGTGAGCAGCAAGTTCAATCGCGCGAAGAGCCTTGCCGCTGCATACAACATCCAGTCGGTCCCGACGATCGTCGTCGACGGCAAGTTCATCACCGCGTCGGACCGCGTCGGCACGCACGCCTCGCTGCCCGCCGCGATCGACGCGCTCGTTGCCAAGGCGCGCGCGGAGCGGACCAAGGGCTAGAGGCTCGCGCCCGCGGGTGAGCGTGCCCGCCCAAGCACGCGTGAACGTCTTTCTGACCGGAGCGTCGTCGGGCATTGGCGCGGCGCTCGCGCGGTACTACGCGACCCGCGGCGCACGACTGGGACTCCTTGCCCGGCGAGCCGATGCGCTCGCTGCGCTTGCGCAATCACTGGGATCCGCATCTACCGCGACTTATGCCGGCGACGTGCGCGACGCGGGCGCCCTGCGCGATGCCGCGGCAGATTTCATAATGCGCTTCGGCGCGCCCGATGTAGTGATTGCGAGCGCCGGGATATCCATCGGCACGCTCACCGATCAGGTCGAGGACAACGAGACCTTCCGCGCGGTGCTCGACACGAACGTGCTGGGCATGGTGCACACGTTCCAGCCGTTCCTGGCGGCCATGCGCGCCGCGCGCCGGGGTACGCTCGCGGGCATCGCCAGCGTCGCCGGTTTCCGCGGGCTTCCGGGCGCCGGGGCTTACTGCGCATCGAAAGCAGCGGCAATCAATTATCTCGAGAGCCTTCGCGTCGAACTCCACGGCAGCGGGGTCGCGGTAGTGACGATCTGCCCAGGCTACATCGCCACGCCGATGACCGAAGGCAATCCCTACCCGATGCCCTTTCTCATTTCCGCCGAAGAAGCAGCAGGGCTCATCGCCCGCGCAATCGATCGGAAGCGCAGATTCTGCGTGCTGCCCTGGCAGGTGGCGTGGCTTGGCCGACTGTTCAGGATGCTACCGCGGCCCGTTTACGATAGCCTTTTCGCCGGAAGACCGCACAAGCCCCGCGCCACCCGTTGAGTAGCGCATCCTGACGCGACTACAGAGGCGCGCGGATCCCGACTGTGATCGCCTGGTAATTGCCGCTGTTGTTGCCGGCGGTGGCGCTCACACTCACGAAACCGACCAGGTTGGCGCCAAGGTTCGCGCTCGCCCCGACCTGGAACAGGGCGTAGTTCTTGTCAAAACGGTACGCCGGCAGCGAAAACTGGCCGGGCATCGACACGACCCCCGCGCGAACCGAACGGTTCTTGTCGTCGAGGTATTCCCAGCTCACGCGTCCGAACGGGTGGAACATGCCCAAGGTCCCGGCGGCCTGCCAGCCCACACTCGACGAGAACGGGTCGTACTTCTGGTCGCCGAACGACATCGCCGTGCTCGAAGTTCCGGTCTCGGAGAATCCGTCGACCTTGATGTTCTGATAGGTGAGGCGGGCGTAGGGTCCGTGGATCCAGTCGCTCGCAGTGTTGAACCAATACCCCCCGAGGATGCGAGCGATGAATTGCGTCCCGTTGGTGCTTCCGTCTTCGGTGCGCGTCGCCGGTCCGAGCGCGAAGCTGCGGCGGATATGCCGATAATCGAGCCCGCCGCCGCCCACGGTCGCGCCGAGATACCAGGGGCCGGAGCCATAGCCGATGTACCCGCTGAACTCCGTGTCGTTCAGCGTGAAGCTGCCACCGTTGTTGCCGAGCGATGCCTTGTCGTCCGTGTATCCGATGATGATCCCGGCGAGCAGCTGCTCGGTGATTTTCATGTCACCGCCGACCACGACCGTGTTGGCGTGATTGTGGCCGCCGCCGATATCGGAGTCGCGATCGTAATTGCCGTAGTCGTATACCGCGTAGGCATTGAACTTGTTCGTCGGCCGCGGCATGTTGAGCGATGACCACATCCTGCCGTCAAGTGCGCGATAGGTCGCCTGCTCGGCCTGCACCGGTGCCTGCGCGAGGAGACTCATCTGCGCTGGCGCCGTGATCTCCGCCTCGGCGAGATCCGCGATGATCTGATGACCTGCGGGAGTCGGATGCACGTCGGTGGCGAACAGGTAATTCTGCGCGGCGTTGGGTGCGACCAACGTAGCCTGCGTGCAGGCGAGCGCACTCGGCGTCGTGCACGCGACCGAGGTGACGTTGGTGAGCCCGAAGGCAGCAGGGTTGGCGATCACTTCATTGAACAACCCGAATATGTTCATCGGAATGATATTGACGTTGAGTGATGCAAGCCCGGCCTGCAACGTGGAGTTGAACAGACCGCTCAACGCGGAGAACGGAGCGGCGGGGTTGGCCAAGCCCAGCGGCGTCTTGCCGATGTCGGGCAGGTTGAACACCATGACGTAACGCGCGCCCGCGTCGCGCAGCCGAGCGATCTGCTGCAACGTCTGTGTGGCAGCCGTGGCGATGTTGGCCTGCACCTGCTCTTTAGTGAGTTGCCCCGCGGCGGCTGCGGAAACGTTGACCAGGATATCGTTGGCGCCGATCCACACCGTGTAGAGCGTGTTGGCGTCAAGCTTCGGCGTCGCCTGAAGGAGCTGGTCGATCTGAACGGACAGCGGCCGTTGCGGTGCGCCGGCCGGAGTGAGGGGCGAAGGTGTCGCGACATTCTGACCGCCCTGCGCCGCATCAATGCCGCCCTGGTTCCACGGCGTAACGGTGACGCCGTTCTTCGAGCCGAGATCCTGTGCCCAGACGAGGCCGGGATTCACCGTGAAGCGCGCGCCGTAGGTACCCGCGTCGGTCAGGCTGTCGCCCATAAAGTAGAAGCCGGAGAATTGCGCTGGGGCCGGTCCGGAAATCGTTCCGAGGGCGACCGCGAGCGCCGAGGCCAGCACGCTCTTCTTCATCTTGCGCATGGACTCTCCTCCCTGATGCGTGTCGAAGCGTTGCCGGCCATTGGACGAGAAAAGATGCCGGGGACGCCGCTGGCCCGGGCGCAAAGCGCGCGCGTGCGCCGGCCGGCGCGCCCGCACGTTCCCGTGTGCGATCAGTTCGCGAGCAGGGCGAGCTTCTTGCCGTCGACGACTTTGACGCGATCGCCTTGCTTGAAAGCAGGCTGTGACGAGAAAGTGATCGACTTCTTCTTGCCGTTGTCGAGGTTGACGTTCACCACGTAATAGGTCTTCTTCTTGACGTTCTTCTCGACCTGGTTACCGGCCAGCGCGCCGAGCCCGGCGCCGGCGATCGTGGCTACCGTGTTGCCGCGGCCCGAGCCGATCTGGTGGCCGATGACGCCGCCGGCCACACCGCCGACGACCAAGCCTGCCCCCGAGGCCTCGCCCTTCTTCTCCACATAGTTCACTGACTCGACCACGCCGCAGGTGTCGCAGACCGCGGCTGCCGTCGCGGGGGGCGGCGTCGCCGGCGTTCCGGGCAGCGGCTGTGCCTGCCCGGTACCGGTAATCGCGAGGGCGAAACCTGCAAGCGACAGGGCCTTGAGCGTGCTTATCATGCGGACCTCCTTAAGGGGCGGTGTCCCTGTTTTTGACAACGCGACCACGCTGCAATTCGGCTTCGTCGGGGTCATTGTGCGTCGGCGCGAAGCCGGGCGTAACTCCCCGGCGCCGACTCGAGGAGCTTGCGCCTGGCCTTGCCGGTGGTTCGCGAGAGCTCGCGGGCGGCGACTTCGGTGCCTGCCTGCGGCTTGAGCCACGTCCACCAGTCCTGCCACCATGACCCTTCGTGCTGTTTCGCGCCGGCGAACCATTCTGTCGCCTCCGCGGGGAGCTCGTCGTTGGTCCAGTAGCCGTACTTGTTCGCGGCCGGCGGATTGACCATGCCGGCGATGTGACCCGAGCCGGAGAGCACAAAGCGGGTCTTTCCGCCCAGGACCTGCGCCCCCGCGTAGGTCGCCTTCCACGGCGCGATATGGTCCTCGATGGAGGAAACGAAATAGGCCGGCACCTTCACCTTCGCGAGATCGATCGGCGTCCCGGCGAGCGTGATGCCGCCCGGCTCGCGCAACTTGTTCTTCATGTACATGTTGCGCAGATAGAAGCTGTGCATCTTCGCCGGCATGCGCGTTGAATCCTGGTTCCAGTGCAGCAGGTCGAAGGGGAAGGGATCGCGCCCCATCAGGTAGTTGTTGATGACGAATGACCAGATGAGGTCGTTGCTGCGCAGCATGTTGAACGTGTTCGCCATGTGCGCGCCCTCGAGGTATCCGCGCTCGCTCATCTTGCGCTCGAGCAAGGCGACCTGGTCCTCGTCGATGAAGACTTCGAGCTCGCCGGCGCCGCTGAAGTCGATGAGGGAAGTCATGAAGCTCGCGCTCGCAACGCGGCGGTCGCGATGCGCCGCGAGGTAGCCGAGCGTCGATGCAAGGAGTGTTCCGCCGAGGCAATAGCCGAGGATGTTTGCGGTTTTTTCGCCGGTCGCCTTCTCCATGGCGTCGAGCGCGGCGAGCGGCCCCTCGTGCATGTAGTCGACGAAGTCCTTGCTCGCATGCCGCTCGTCCGGATTGACCCAGGAGATCACGAATACGGTGAGACCCTGCTGCACGCACCACTTCACGAGCGAATTTTTTTCGCGCAGGTCGAGGATGTAATACTTGTTGATCCACGGCGGAATGATCAGCAACGGCCGCTTCCATACCTGCTTGGTGGCGGGCTCGTACTGGATGAGCTGCATCAGGTCGTTCTGGAATACGACGTGTCCCGGCGTGGTCGCGATGTTCACGCCAAGCTCGAAGGCCTTGCTGTCGGTCATCGAGATCCTCAGCTGGCCATTCCCCCGCTCGATGTCGTCGAGCAGATTGTTGAGCCCCTTCACCAGATTCTGCCCGCCAGTGGCGATGGTCTCGCGGAAGACTTCCGGGTTGGTCAGCGCGAAGTTCGACGGCGCCAGCGCATCGATGTACTGGCGCGTGAAAAAGTCCACTTTCTTCTGCGTGTGCTCGTCGAGCCCTTCGACGCTCGCGACCGCCCGGTGCAGCCATCGCGCGGCGATCAGGTACGACTGTTTGATGTAGTCGAACAGGAAATGCTCTTCCCAGTCCTCGTGCCTGAACCGCTTGTCGGTCTTGGCGGGCTCGGCTACCGGCCCGGCATTCTGGCCGAGGAGCTTCATCATCGATGCTTGCCAGAGCGCCGAATACTCCCACCAGAGATTGAGCTGGGTTTCGGCGAGAAGATAGGGATTGGACAGCATCTTCGCCGCCAGCTCGAGAAAGGCCTTCGTGATCCCGAACTCGTCGGTGACGAGCGACTGGCCCGCGTTTGCCTGTCTCGCCACGAACTCGCCCAGGAGCTTCGCGCTCTTGTCGGCTGCGCTGGCGAAGGACTCGGCCAGCGCTACCGGGTCGTATTGGGCTTGCGGCGGAGCTTCGGTTTCAGTGGCGGCCATCGATACGTCTCCCTGTCGTCATTTTAGTCGGCGCGTCATGGACGGACAAAGCGCCAAATCCCGTCGTCCTGCAACCGCTGCAGCCGCCCGTGCTGCCAGAGGTGATTCAGATGCGCGATCGCCTCGCCCATGGCGAAGAACAGCTGCTGCACGTCGAGCGTGCGGCGAAAGAGCAGCGGCAAAATGGAAGCCGCGGTCACCGGTGTGGACGCTGCGGCCTCGAGCTCGGCGAGCCTCGCGGCATGGTGCGCGCGAAGCTCTGCGAGGCGCTCATGGATGCCGGTGAACGGCAGCCCGTGCGAGGGCAGCACCAAGGTGTCCGCCGGAAGCGACGCAAATCGGTCGAGCGATCGCAGAAAGCGCTCAAGCGGATCGCCGTCCGGCTCGATCGGCCATACGCTAACGTTCGTCGTTATCTTCGGCAGCAGCATGTCGCCTGCGATGAACACGCCGAGGTCGGCGCTGTAGAGCGAGGCGTGTTCGGGCGAGTGCCCGTAGCCCGGTATTACGCGCCAGCGCGAGGCGCCGACCACGAGCTCGTCCTCCGCCATCAGGCGATCGTAGCGCAGCGGCAGCTCGGGGACCCCCAATCGGTACCGGTTGCCGCGCGCGGCAAGGTTGGCCACGCGCTCGGGCTCGAGCCCATGCGCCTGGAACAGGGCGCAAGTCTGCAGCGTCCCGTAGCCGCTGTGCTCTTCGGCGAGAGCGTGCGCGGTAAGGTATTCCGCCTGCGGCATGGTGAGGATGCAATCGAAGCGGCTCGCGAGCCACGCTCCGTTGCCGACGTGGTCCGGATGGCAGTGCGTGGCGACCACGCTGCGTATGGGCCGGCCGCGAAGCGTCGTTTCGAAGTGCTCGCGCCACAACCGGCGCGTGGGCTCGTCGCCGTAGCCGCAATCGATCTGCGTCCAGGAGGATTCGTCGGCCAGCAGCCACAGGTTGATGTGATCGAGGGCGAGCGGCAGCGGCATCCGTAGCCAGTGAACGCCGCGCGCGAGCTCGAGACTTTGCCCCGGGCGCGGCGAGCCGGCCCACGGGAACCCAAGACTCGTCTGGGCGGCGGGGAGCGAAGCGTTCATTCGATGCGGCTCAAGCTCGGCCGCACCTGGGAGGCGGGAGGGATGGTGCGACGCACCATCGTCATCGAAAAGTCACATTCGTGTCAAGTCGGGCGGGCTTCTCGTTTGTGGTATCGTCGAACCGATCCAGCCCGTTGCTCCGCTCCTCCTCGCCGCGATGCCGTCCCGCGCCGAATCCACGAGCTACACCATCTCCGACCTGGCGCGCGAATTTGCGCTGACCACGCGCGCCATCCGATTCTACGAGGACGAGGGGCTGCTTGCCCCGCGGCGCAACGGCCAGCGCCGCGTCTACGGAGAGCGCGAGCGGGTTCGCATCAAGCTCATCCTTCGCGGCAAACGCCTGGGACTGGCCCTGGCGGAGATTCGCGAGTTGCTGGACTTGTACGACGCGACCCGAAGCGAGCGTCCGCAACTCGTCAAGTTCCTCCAGGTGCTCGCGCAGCGGCGCGCCTTGCTCGAACAGCAGCAGGAGGACGTGGCGATCGTCCTGGCCGAAATCGATCAACTGGAGCGCCAGTGCCGGCGGCGGTTGCGGCAGAGCGGGAACGGGCGCCACGGCGCCGGCGCCACCTGAAAGCGGTTTCCAGCAAGTTGACGTTTACGTAAACGTCAATCAAAATGACGGGATAATCATGCCTGTTGCCGTCGGAGCCCAAACTCGAGATGCATCTACCCCGATCCACCCGCGCCTCCTTCGAGCCCGCGAACCCCGATTTCGCGGCTCGGGTGCGGGCGAGTTTCGACCGGCAGGGCGCGATGCGGCTCCTGGGCGCGCGTCTCATCGAAGTGTGCCCCGGCTATTGCGCTATCGAACTGCCGTATCGCGACGACCTGACCCAGCAGCACGGCTACATCCACGCCGGGGTCGTGGCCGCCATCGTGGATTCGGCGGGCGGCTACGCGGGCTTCACCCTCTTTCCGGCCGAGGCGAGCGTGCTCACCGTCGAATACAAGCTCAATCTGCTCGCGCCAGCGGCCGGAGAGCGTCTGATCGCCGAGGCCGAGGTGGTCAAGCCGGGGCGTACGCTGGCGATCACGCGCGGCGAGGTTTTCGCGGAAAGGTCCGGCAAACGCAGCCTCTGCGCAATCATGCAGCAGACCTTGATCGTTCTGGCCGGCAAGACCGACGGCTGAGCCCGCGATGCTGAACTTCCCCGGCCTCGATTTTCGCCTCGGCGAGACCATCGACATGTTGCGCGCGACCGTGCAGCAGTTTGCAGCCGCGGAAATCGCCCTGCGCGCTGCGGAAATCGACCGCAGCAATCAGTTTCCCGCCGACCTGTGGCGAAAAATGGGGGATCTGGGGCTCCTCGGGATCACCGTCGAGGAGGATTACGGCGGCACCGATATGGGCTATCTCGCCCACATCATCGCGATGGAGGAGATAAGCCGCGCCTCGGGGTCGGTGGGGTTGTCGTACGGCGCGCACTCCAACCTCTGCGTCAACCAGATTCGCCGCAACGGCAGTGAAGCCCAGAAGAAAAAATATCTGCCGCGATTGATCTCGGGCGAGCACGTGGGCGCGCTTGCGATGAGCGAGCCCGGATCGGGTTCGGACGTCGTCTCGATGCGCCTGCGCGCCGAGCACAAAGGCGATCGCTACGTTCTCAACGGCACCAAGATGTGGATCACCAACGGTCCCGATGCCGATACACTGGTCGTCTACGCGAAGACCGACCCGCAGGCGGGGCCGCGCGGCATCACCGCTTTCCTGGTCGAGAAGGGAATGAAGGGCTTCTCGACCGCGCAGAAACTCGACAAGCTCGGCATGCGGGGATCGAACACCTGCGAACTCGTGTTCGAGGATTGCGAGGTGCCGGAAGAAAACGTACTCTCCGCGGAAGGGCGCGGAGTGAACGTGCTGATGAGCGGGCTCGACTACGAGCGGGCGGTGCTCGCCGGGGGCCCGCTCGGCATCATGGCCGCGTGCATGGACGTCGTGCTGCCCTATGTGCACGAACGCCGGCAGTTCGGGCAGCCGATCGGCGAGTTCCAGCTCATGCAGGGCAAGCTCGCCGACATGTACACGACGCTGAGCGCGTGCCGCGCATACGTCTACGCCGTGGGACAAGCCTGCGATCGCGGCGAGACGGCGCGCAAGGACGCCGCCGGAGCGATTCTCTACGCGGCGGAAAAGGCGACCTGGATGTCAGGCGAGGCGATCCAGGCTCTGGGCGGAAACGGCTACATCAATGAATTCGCCACCGGCCGGCTGTGGCGCGATGCGAAGCTCTACGAGATAGGAGCGGGCACGAGCGAGATCCGGCGAATGCTGATCGGACGGGAGCTTTTCAACGAGACCAAGTAGGGGGAAAGAGGCATGGCTCTGGAAATGCGGGAACGCTGCGAGCGCTGCGCGTGGCCGCTCGCCCCCGAAGACGACACGGCTTATATCTGCAGCTACGAATGCACCTTCTGCGCGACCTGTGCGAACGCACTGAACGGCATCTGCCCGAACTGCGGCGGCGAACTGGTACGCCGGCCTCGGCGCCCGCGCAAGCCGCCGTCCGCAGCGCCCGCCGCATTTTGAAGGGCGTCCGCCCGTTGACGGGTCCCGGCGCAGCGATCCCAAGGAACGAACATGCACAATGACCCTGTTGTCATCGTCGGTGCGGCGCGAACCCCGATCGGCGGACTCCAGGGCGACTTCGCTTCGCTCTCGGCGAGCGATCTCGGGGCTGTCGCGATCAAGGCAGCGCTTGAGCGTGCGGGAGTGAAACCCGACGCCGTCGACAAGGTGATCATGGGTTGCGTCCTGCCGGCCGGTCAGGGGCAGGCGCCGGCCCGCCAGGCATCGCTCAAAGCCGGGCTGCCGGCCGCAACCGGATGCACGACCGTCAACAAGATGTGCGGCTCCGCGATGGAAGCGACCATGTTCGCGCACGACGCGCTTCTCGTCGGGAGCGAAGAGATCATCGTGGCCGGAGGCATGGAAAGCATGAGCAACGCACCTTATCTCCTCCCCAAGGCACGCGGCGGCATGCGCATGGGGCACGGCACGGTGTACGACCACATGTTTCTCGACGGCCTGGAAGATGCCTACGACAAGGGTCGGCTGATGGGCGTCTTTGCCGAGCAGTGCGCCGACCGCTACGCCTTTACGCGCGAGGCGCAGGACGAATTTGCATTGCGCTCGCTCTCTCGTGCCCGGACGGCAACCGAAGACGGGTCGTTTCGCTGGGAGATCGCACCGGTCACTGTCGCCGGCCGCAAGGGCGAGATCGTCGTCGATCGCGATGAGCAACCTGGCAAGGCAAATCCAGAGAAAATCCCTTCGCTCAAACCCGCTTTTCGCAAGGACGGGACCGTCACGGCGGCCAACTCCAGCTCGATCTCGGATGGCGCCGCCGCGCTGGTGTTGACGCGCCGTTCCCTCGCCGAACGACGGGGCTTGCGGCCTCTTGCGGTCATCCTCGGTCACGCAACCCACGCCCAGGAACCGGGCTGGTTCACGACCGCGCCTGTGGGCGCACTTTCCAAGCTCTATGGCAAGCTCGGCTGGAAGCCGGGCGAGATCGATCTGTACGAGATCAACGAGGCGTTCGCGGTGGTGGCGATGGCCGCGATGAAGGAGCACGGCCTGCCGCCGGACAAAGTCAACGTTCACGGCGGAGCCTGTGCGCTCGGTCATCCGATCGGCGCCTCGGGCGCGCGCATCGTCGTCACGCTGCTCGGCGCGCTGCGCAAGTCGGCAAAGAGGCGCGGCGTGGCCAGCCTGTGCATCGGCGGCGGAGAAGCCACGGCGCTCGGGCTCGAGATCGTGTGATGGCAATGGCCGAGAAGGTCCCGTGCGCACCGTTTCCGGTGGTCGTCGGCTGTCCGCGCTCCGGAACTTCGCTGCTGGCCGTGATGCTCGACAGCCATCCCGCGCTTGCGATCCCGCCGGAAACGGCTTTCATCGCGCAGATCGCATCCCTGCAGGGTCCTCGGGAGGTGCTTCGCGAGCGCTTCCTGGAGATCGTAACCACGGACAGGATCACCGTTTCCAACTGGACCGATTTCGGACTCGACCGCGACGCGCTGAGGGAACGCCTCGAGGCGATCGAGCCGTTTACGGTCGCCGCCGGCCTGCGCGCGTTTTACGCGCTCTACGCAGAAGGCGAGGGCAAGGCGCGCTGCGGCGAGAAGACGCCGGGGTACGTCTTCCTGATGCCGCAGATCGCGGCGCTGTTGCCCGAAGCGCGCTTCATTCATGTCATCCGCGATCCCGGAGACACGGCGCTCTCGTGGAGGAAGACGTGGTTCTCGCCGGGAAAGGATTTTCGTCTCCTCGGTGAGGGCTGGAGAAAGCACGTCGAGGCGGGTCGTCGCGCGAGCGAGCTGCTGCCGGGGTACGTCGAGGTCCGCTTCGAGGATCTCGTGCGCCAACCCGAGCGCGAGCTCAAGCGGCTTTGCGAATACCTTGCGCTGTCGTGGGATCCCGCCATGCTCGAATACCAGACGCGCGGTGCGGCGCGGCTGCAACGCCTGCAGGGCCGTCAGCACGCCAAGGGCCCGATGATTCCGCGCGAGGAGCGTACGCGGATTCACGCCAATCTCACGCGTACCCCCGATGCTGACCGTCTCGACGTCTGGCGCCGGGAGATGACTGCGGAGGAGCGGCGCGAGCTGGAAGCCGCCGCCGGCCCTCTGGTGAGCGAGCTCGGCTACGCAGCCTGATCACGATGCCTTCCGCCGCCGATCTCGCCTTGTTCGCACTCGCCAGCGTGCTGCTGGCGCTCACGCCGGGACCGAATCTCCTCTATCTCGTATCCCGCACCTTGTGCCAGGGGCGCACCGCCGGTCTCGTATCGCTCGCCGGAACGACCAGTGGATTCCTGTTCTATGCCGTGTCGGCGGCGCTCGGTCTCACTGCAGTATTCGTTGCCGTCCCGGTGCTCTTCGACATCGTGCGCTGGGCCGGTGCCGCGTACCTTTTGTGGCTCGCCTGGGATGCGGTGAGACTGCGCGGAACAGGCGGCCTCTTTGCGCGGCGCGACCTGGCCGCCGCGCGCCCGATGTCGCTGTTCCGGATGGGCGTGGTCACGAGCATTCTCAATCCGAAGGTGGCGCTCTTCTATCTCGCGCTCTTTCCGCAATTCGTCGACCCTTCGCGCGGGAGCGTGCTCGCGCAATCGCTCTTGCTGGCCGCGATCCAGATCGTCATCGACGCGTTCATCGATTCGCTGTTCGTGCTTGCGGCCGCCCGGGTGGCGCAATGGCTCGCCGAGCGCCCGGCCTGGGTGACGGCGCAGCGCTGGGTTCTCGGCGGCGTCTTCGCGGGCATCGCGGTGAAGCTCGCATTCGATACCAGGAGATGAACGCGTCCTGCCGCAGCCGTTCCCTCTGACATGCCTTCCGCGATCGACTTCTACTTCGACTTCTCCTCGCCCTATGGCTATGTCGCCTCGGAGAAGATCGAGGCCCTTGCAGCGAAGCACGCCCGCAGCGTGGAATGGCATCCCATGCTGCTCGGAGTCGCGTTCAAGCAGACGGGCGGCGTTCCTCTGACGGAGGTGCCGCTCAAGGGCGATTACTCGAAGCGCGACATGGCGCGCAGCGCGAAGTTTCACGGCGTCGACGGATTCCGGATGCCTTCGACCTTCCCGATTGCCACTCAGGCGCCGGCTCGCATCGCACTGTGGGCGCGCGAGCGCGACCGCGCGCTCGCGCCGAGGATCATTCATTCGCTTTACCGCGCTTTCTTCGTCGACGACATCGACATCTCGACGCCCGACGCTGCTGCGGCCATCGCGGCGAGCTGCGGGGTCGAGGCTGCCTCCGCGCGGGCTGCAGTCGACGATCCCGCAATCAAGGACGCGCTCCGACGTGAAAACGAGCAGGCGATCGCTCGCGGCGTCTTCGGCTCGCCCTTCGTGATCGTCGACGGCGAGCCGTTCTGGGGCGTGGACCACTTCGACCAGGTCGATCGCTGGCTCGCCACCGGCGGATGGTGAAGCCCGAATACACGCTCTACTGCTTCGCGCAGTCGGGCAACGCGTACAAGCCCGCGCTGATGCTCGCGCTGGCCGGCGCCGACTGGGTGCCGCGTTTTGTCGATTACTTCGTTGGCGAGACGCGCACGCCAGCCTACCGCGCGATCAACGTGATGGGCGAGGCGCCCATCCTCGAGCACAAAGGCATGCGGCTCACCCAGTCGGGCGTCATTCTCGACTATCTGGCCGAGACGCTCGGGCAGTTCGGCGCGCGCGATGCCGCCGAGCGGCGCGAGATACTGCGCTGGCTGCTGTGGGACAACCACAAGCTCACCAGCTACACGGCGACCTACCGATTCATGCGTGTGTTCACGAAAGATCCGGATCCCGCCGTGCTCAAGGTCTTCCAGGCGCGCGCCGAAACGGCGTGGGGCATCCTCGATGCGCACCTTGCCGGACGCAACTACGTCGTCGACGACCGGCTGACCATCGCCGATCTCTCGTTGTGTGGATATCTCTTCTGGCCCGAGGAGATCGGCGTGGACTGGGCACAATATCCGCACATACGCGACTGGCTTGCACGCATCCGCGGCGAACCGCGCTGGGTCCACCCGTACGAGCTGATGCCGGGTCATCCACGGCCTTCGTGAGCGAGCACAAGATGCCGGCGATCGAAACGCGCCTCGATCCACGCGACCCGACCTTCGCGGCCAACCGCGACGCGCTCGCGGCGCTGGTGGCCGATCTCGACGCCCGCGTACGCGAGATCGAGCTTGGCGGGGGGGCGGCGGCGCGCACCCGGCACGCGGGTCGCGGTAAGCTCCTGCCGCGCGATCGTGTGCGCGCCTTGATCGATCCGGGCTCGCCCTTCCTCGAGTTGTCGCAGCTCGCCGCCTATGGCATGTACGAAGACAACATCGCCGCCGCGGGCATCATCACTGGTATCGGACGCGTGTTTGGCCGCGAATGCGTCATCGTTTGCAACGACGCAACGGTCAAAGGCGGCACCTACTACCCGATGACCGTCAAGAAGCACCTGCGCGCCCAGGACATCGCGCGCGAGAACAGCCTGCCCTGCATCTATCTCGTCGACTCCGGCGGCGCAAACCTCCCGAACCAGACCGAGGTCTTTCCGGACCGCGATCACTTCGGCCGCATTTTCTACAACCAGGCGACGATGTCGGCCGCGGGCATCCCGCAGATCGCGGTGGTCATGGGATCGTGCACGGCTGGCGGCGCCTACGTGCCGGCGATGGCGGACGAGTCGATCATCGTCAAGGATCAGGGAACGATCTTTCTCGCCGGACCGCCGCTCGTGAAAGCCGCCACCGGCGAGATCGTGAGCGCCGAGGAGCTTGGCGGTGCTGACGTGCACACGCGAATCTCCGGCGTGGCCGACCACTACGCGCTCAGCGATCATCACGCGCTCGCGATCGCGAGGCGCATCGTCGCCGACCTCAATCGGCCGAAGACGATGACGCTCGAGGTCGCCGAGCCACGTGAGCCGCTGTACCCCGCCGACGAGATTTACGGCGTCATCAACGCGGACATCCGCAAGCCCTACGACGTGCGCGAGGTGATCGCGCGCCTCGTCGACGCGAGCGAGTTGGACGAGTTCAAGGCCCGCTACGGCACGACGCTTGTCACGGGCTTCGCGCGGCTGTGGGGCTATCCGGTGGGCGTCGTCGCCAACAACGGCGTTCTCTACTCGGAATCGGCTCAGAAGGGCGCGCATTTCATCGAGCTTTGCGCGCAGCGCGGCATCCCGCTCGTGTTCCTGCAGAACATCACCGGCTTCATGGTGGGGAAGAAATACGAGGCGGGCGGGATCGCCAAGGACGGCGCCAAGATGGTGGCCGCGGTTTCCTGCGCGAAGGTGCCGAAATTCACCGTGATCATCGGCGGCTCCTATGGCGCGGGCAACTACGGCATGTGCGGACGCGCCTTCGGTCCGCGCTTCCTGTGGATGTGGCCCAACGCGCGCATCTCGGTGATGGGCGGCGAGCAGGCAGCGACCGTCCTGGCGACGATCCGCCGCGACGCGATCGAGGCGACGGGCGGTGCGTGGAGCGAAGAGGAGGAAGCGGCTTTCAAGGCGCCGCTCACCGCGCAATATGAGCGCGAAGGTCATCCGTACTACGCGAGCGCGCGATTGTGGGACGACGGCGTGATCGATCCGGCCGAGACGCGCAAGGTGCTCGCGCTCGCGATCTCGGCGGCGCTCAACCAGCCGATCGAGCCGACCCGCTTCGGCGTGTTCAGGATGTAGCCGCCATGAAGACGAAGTCGACAACCCAGCGCAAGGCGGCGAAGACCCGAGCCGAACCGCCTTCGGCCTACGAGACGATCGAGGTCGGCGTGCGCAACGCCATCGCGCTCGTCACCTTGAACCGTCCCGAGGTGCACAACGCCTTCAACGAAACGCTGATCGCGGAGCTTACCGCGGCGCTTAGCGCGCTCGCGCTCGACCGGTCGGTGCGCGCCGTGGTGTTGCTCGGTGCGGGCCAAAGCTTCTGCGCCGGCGCCGATCTCAACTGGATGAAGAAGATGGCGGGGTTCTCGAAAGCCGAGAATCTCGCCGACGCCAGGGCGCTGACGGCAATGCTTGCCACGCTGAACGACATGCCGCAGCCCACGATCGCGCGCGTTCACGGCTCTGCCTTCGGCGGCGGTGTCGGACTCGTCGCGTGCTGCGACGTGGCCATCGGCGCGCACGACGCGACTTTCGCCTTGTCGGAAGCCAAGCTCGGATTGATACCAGCGGCGATCAGCCCCTACGTCATCGAAGCGATCGGCGCGCGCGCGGCGCGCCGCTACTTCCTCTCCGCCGAGCGTTTCACGGCGGCGGAGGCTTTCCGGCTCGGCTTGCTGCACGATCTCGCCGTCCCTGCCGAGCTCGACGCCAAGATCAACGAGTTGCTCGGCTTCCTCGTCACTGCCGGACCGCAGGCTCAAGCGGAGGCGAAGCTTCTCATTCGCGCCGTTGCCCACACGCCCATCGATGGCGCGGTGATCGCCGATACGGCCCGGCGCATCGCTCGCATCCGCGCCACGCCGGAAGCGAGGGAGGGCGTGGCGGCCTTCCTCGCCAAGCGCCGGGCGTCCTGGGTTCCGCGCGGCGAGTGACCCGCAGTCCATGGGCCACTTCGACACCTGGCAGCTCGTTGCGCTCGCAGCAGCGCTCGGCTGGGCGAGCGGCATCCGTCTCTACGCCGTGCTGTTCGTCGTTGGCGCCACCGGTTACCTCGGCTGGTTCGATTTGCCCGAGCATCTTCGCGTACTCTCGCACCCTATGGTGCTGGCCGCGTCGGGCTTCATGCTGTTCGCGGAATTCTTCGCCGATAAGGTTCCGGGATTCGACACCGTGTGGGACCTGGTGCACACCCTCGTGCGCATCCCGGCGGGCGCCGCGCTCGCCGCCGCGGTGTTCGGCGATTCTCCACCGGCATGGACGCTGACCGCCGCCATCCTCGGCGGAACGCTCGCCGCCGGCAGCCACTTCACCAAGGCGGGCGCGCGCATGCTCATCAACACTTCGCCCGAGCCGTTTTCGAACTGGGCTGCTTCATTCGGCGAGGATCTGCTCGTCGGCGTGGTGATCTATTTCGCGCTTGCGCATCCGATCGCGGCGCTCGCCGTCGTGGCCGTGCTCACCGCGATTTCGATCTCGCTCCTGCCGAAGCTGTGGCGCTTCGTGCGTGCGATCGTGGAGCGCATCGAGCGCGTTCTTACCGGCGGGCATGGGCACAGCCGCGCCACGTCGCAAAAGCACGGCGATGTTTGACAAGATCCTGATCGCCAATCGCGGCGAGATCGCCTGCCGCGTCGCGCGCACGGCGCGGAAGATGGGGATTCGCACCGTCGCGGTGTATTCCGATGTCGATGTTCGTGCGCTCCACGTGTCGATGTGCGACGAGGCGTATCGGCTGGGCCCTGCGGCGCCTCGCGAGAGCTATCTCAATGGCGAGGCGATCATCGCGACCGCGAAAGCGGCTCGCGCCGAAGCGATCCATCCCGGCTACGGATTCCTGTCCGAGAACGAAGCCTTTGCGGCCGCGGTCGCCGCCGCCGGCATGGTGTTCATCGGCCCGCCGCCCGCCGCGATCCGCGCCATGGGTTCGAAGTCGGAGTCCAAACGGATCATGGGCAAAGCCGGCGTTCCGCTGGTCCCCGGTTATCACGGCGACGATCAGGGCGATGCCGTCCTCGGGCGAGAAGCCCTGGCAATCGGCTATCCCGTGCTGATCAAGGCGTCGGCAGGCGGCGGCGGCAAGGGCATGCGAGTGGTCGAGCGCCGCGAGGACTTCGACTCCGCCCTCGCTTCGGCGCGGCGCGAAGCGAAATCGAGCTTCGGCGACGGCGCGATGCTCATCGAAAAGTACCTCACTGCCCCGAGGCACATCGAGATGCAAGTCTTCGCCGACGCGCACGGCGACTGCATCCACCTTTTCGAGCGCGATTGCTCGGTGCAGCGGCGGCATCAGAAGATCGTCGAAGAAGCGCCGGCGCCGGGCATGACGGCCAAGCGCCGCAGCGACATGGGAGCGGCGGCGGTTGCGTCAGCGAGGGCGATCGGCTACGTCGGTGCCGGCACGGTGGAGTTCATCGTGGAGGACGCGCTCGACCCAAGGAGCCCCTTTTACTTCATGGAGATGAACACGCGGCTGCAGGTCGAGCATCCGGTGACCGAAATGATCACCGGGCTCGATCTCGTCGAGTGGCAGCTGCGCGTCGCGGCCGGCGAGCCGCTGCCGCTTGCGCAGAACGAGATCGAGATGAACGGGCACGCCATCGAAGCGCGCATCTACGCCGAGGATCCGGAACGAGGCTTCCTGCCTTCGATCGGCCGCATCGCGCACCTGCGCGCGCCGGAAGCGTCAGGCGACGTGCGCATCGACACCGGCGTGCGCGCGGGCGACGAGATCACCCGATACTACGATCCGATGATCGCCAAGCTGATCGCGCACGGCGCCGATCGCGACGCGGCGCGGCGCCGGCTCGCCGCCGCGCTCTCCGACTACGAGATCGTCGGTGTCGCCACCAACGTCGCTTTCCTGCAGCGGCTGATTGCACACGAGTCCTTCGCCGAAGCGCACATCGACACCGGCCTCATCGCTCGTCACCACGCAGCCCTCTTTCCCGCGGCGACCCCGCCCTCTGACTCGATCCTCGCCGTCGCCGCGCTGGCCGAGCTCGCTCGATTGCACGATGCCGCAGAGGTACGCGCGCGATCGTCGACCGATCGATATTCGCCGTGGCACGCCATCGATACCTGGTGGCTCAACACGCGCGATCACACGATCGATCTCGCTTTCGAGAGCGACGGGGCCGTTCATCCGGTTAGCGTCGCGACGACTGGCGCTACACTTACCGTGAGCATCGATGGACGCGCTCGACGGGCGTCGATCGATGACGATGGCGCGAATCTCATCGTCCGGTACGATGGTGCGAGCTTCCGCGCGACGGTGGTGTCGCTCGGCGGGGAGCGCCACGTGTTCTGCGGCGGAGAGGCGCGCCGGCTGAGACTGCTCGATCCTCTTGCGCACGTCGGAGAAGCGGAGACCCACGCCGGGCATCTCGCCGCGCCCATGTCCGGCACCGTGGTCTCGGTGCTGGTGAAGCCCGGCGATGCAGTCGCCAAGGGAGCGCCGTTACTCATCCTCGAGGCGATGAAGATGGAGCACACCATCGCCGCGCCGGCGGACGGGATCGTGAGTGCAGTGAACTACCGCACCGGCGATCAGGTGCAGGAGGGGGCCGACCTGGTCGACCTCGACGAGGGCACTCGCGCTTAAATTCGCCGCGTGAATCTTCTCTTCCATACCGCGGGCGGGAACGCTGCCGTCTGGCTCGAAGCCTTGTCGCGTGCTCTGCCGGAGGCGAACATCGCCGCGTGGCCGCAAACGACGGCCCGTCCGGCCGACTACGCCATCGTGTGGAAACCGCCGCAGGAGCTGCTCGGTGCGCTCGGCCAGGTGAAAGCCGTATTCAACCTTGGCGCCGGTGTTGACGCGGTCGCAGAGACTCCGGCACTGTCTCGTGACGTGCCGCTCATCCGGCTCGAAGATGCGGGCATGGCGGAGCAGATGGTCGAGTACGCTTGTTACGCCGTGCTGCGCTGTTACCGCGAGATCGACGCTTACGCAGAGCAGCAGCGGGCAGGACTCTGGCGGCAACGGCGACGTATTGACAAGCGAAGCTTCGGCGTCGGCATCCTCGGTCTCGGCGTCATGGGTGTCGCGGTGGCGCGGGCGCTCGCTCGGTTCGGCTTTCCGCTCTTGGCCTGGAGCCGGGGGCGCAAGGCGATCGACGGCGTGACGAGCTACGCCGGACCGGGCGAGCTGGACGCAGTGCTCGGCGAGGCGCAAGTCCTCATCTGCCTCCTGCCTTCGACGCGCGAAACGCGCGGGCTTCTCGATCGCGCACGGTTGTCGCGACTGCCGCGGGGCGCGTGCGTGGTCAACCTCGCGCGGGGCGACATTCTGGTCGACGATGAACTCGTCGCGCTCCTCGACGAGGGACACCTCGCCGCGGCGATCCTCGACGTCTTCCGCGACGAGCCCCTCCCGGCCGCACACGCGTTCTGGCATCATCCGAAGATCACGGTGACGCCGCACGTTTCAGCGGCGACCCTGATCGATGAATCGGTCGAGCAGATTGCAGCCAAGATACGCCGCATGGAAGCGGGCTTGCCGGTCGCCGGCGTCGTCGAGCGCGAGCGTGGTTACTGAGCGGCAACCCGATCGATCCGGCGCGATGCAATGCACGGCGTCGGGCCCGTCGCTGGGCAATCCATGAGCACGAAACTTCCACGCCGCGTGCGCATGGTGGACGTCGGGCCGCGCGACGGTTTGCAGAACGAACCGGTAAACGTCCCGACCGAGATCAAGGTCGGCTTGATCGATCGGTTGAGCGACGCAGGATTCCCCGCGATCGAGGCGACCAGCTTCGTCTCGCCGAAATGGGTGCCGCAGATGGCGGACAACGCGCAGGTGATGGCGGCGATCCGGCGCAAGCCCGGCGTCCGGTATCCCGTGCTCACGCCGAATCTCAAGGGCTTCGAAGCGGCGCTCGCTGCGGGCTGCGACGAGGTCGCGGTGTTCGTGGCAGCGTCGGAGACGTTCTCGAAGAAGAACATCAACTGCTCGATCGCGGAGAGCCTCGAGCGCGCACGGCCGGTGACCGACGCCGCGAAAGCCAGCGGCGTGCACGTGCGCGGCTACATCTCGTGCGTGCTCGGGTGTCCGTACGAAGGCGAGATCGCGCCTGAGCGCGTGCGCGACGTCGCCGCGGCGCTGCGCGCGCTCGGCTGCTACGAGGTTTCGCTCGGAGACACGATCGGCACCGGAACGCCGGGCAAGACGCAGAAGCTCATCGCCACCGTGGCCGAAGCCGTGCCGGTGGCGGAGCAGGGCGGGCATTTTCACGATACCTATGGACAGGCGCTCGCCAATCTCTACGCTGCGCTCGAAATGGGGGTGGCGACCTTCGACAGTTCGGTGGCCGGCCTCGGCGGCTGTCCATTCGCCAAGGGCGCCACGGGCAACGTCGCGAGCGAAGACGTGCTCTACATGCTGCAGGGACTCGACATCGAAACCGGTGTCGACATGATGCGCCTGCGCATGGCCGGGCAGTTCATCTTGGAATTCCTCGGCCGCCCCCCGGTCTCGCGCGTTGCGCGTGCGCTCAACGCCAAGGAGCCGTTGGTGGCGGCCGCACGATGAGCGGCGCGGAGGAGGTCGTCGCTTCACCCTGCATCAAGCTTTGCGTGATCGACGAACCGACCGGGCTGTGCGCCGGCTGCTTCCGCACGCTCGACGAGATCGCCGCCTGGATCGAACTCTCCGCCGTTGCGCGCCGCGCCATACTCGATCAGCTCGCGGGCCGGCGAGCGCTGCACGGCGCCGCCATTGCCCAACGCCAAGCCGCTCATGCCGAGCGCTGACTGGTACTTCGATTTCGTCTCGCCCTTCTCGTACCTGCAGTGCGAGCGTCTGCCCGCGCTCGAGCGCGCGGTGCGCGTGCATTACAAGCCGGTGCTGTTCGCGGGTGTGCTCAATGCGCACGGGCACAAGGGCCCGGCGGAGATTCCGGCAAAGCGGCGGTTCACGTATCGCTTCGTCGTGTGGCAGGCGAAGAAGCTCGGGATCGAGCTCAAGTTTCCCGCCGTGCACCCGTTCAACCCGCTGCCGTTGCTGCGCCTTGCCATCGTGGCCGACTGCGAGCCCGAGGCGGTGCGGCGCATCTTCCGTTTCGTATGGCGCGACGGGCGCATCGGCGATCTCCCGATCGAATGGGCCGAGCTGACCGCGGCGCTGGATCTCAGTGACGCCGAGACACGGATTGCCGCGCCGGAGGTCAAGGACGCGCTCAAGCGCAACACCGAGGAGGCAATCGCGCGCGGCGTTTTCGGGGTGCCTACGCTTGCGATTGGCGACGAGTTGTTCTGGGGCGTCGACGCAACGGAGATGGCGGAGGACTTCGTGGCGCGCGGGTGCAGCTTCGCCGATCCGGAGATGGATCGCGTCGCCGCGCTTCCGGTCGGTGCGCAGCGCGACGGGAAGCGGAAGTAACGACGATTGCGGCAGCCGCCGCGCAAGTCACTTGCCTGGCGGCAGCCTCTTCGCACGTACCGCGGCGGTCTGCCGCGTCCGGAAGTCAGCGAGCTTGCGCGCGAGCGCGGCGTCCGTGCGCGCGAGCATCGCAACCGCGAAGAGCGCGGCGTTCGCCGCTCCGGCCTCGCCGATCGCGAAAGTTGCCACCGGCACGCCCTTCGGCATCTGCACCGTCGAGAACAGCGAGTCTTCGCCGCGCAGATACTTCGAAGGCATCGGCACGCCGAGCACGGGCAGCGTCGTCTTGGCGGCAATAATCCCCGCGAGATGCGCGGCGCCTCCGGCCGCGGCTATGATGCAGGCTAGCCCGCGCGATGCCGCGTTCTCGGCATAAGCAAAGGTGTCGTCGGGCATGCGATGCGCGGAAAGCACACGGGCCTCGTGCGCCACGCCGAACTCGGCGAGTTGTTCGACCGCGTGGCGCATGATCTCCCAGTCGCTGTCACTGCCCATCACGATGCCGACCTGTGGCGCTTTTTCCATTCTAGGCACGACGCTCCCCCGGTTCGCTCCGGCGAGGCGCGATTCTATCATCGCCGAGGCGGCGACCGCCGCGTGCGCTCGCTTCGAAGAGGCGCCGGTCGTGAGCGATAATATCGAGGATGCGCGCACGATCCACGTCGAAACCCTTAATTTGCGCTGCGCCGATCGCGCTCGCGAGCCTCGTCGCGCTCTCGGCGCGCGGTCAACCCACCGATGCCGATTTCCTCGCCGCGCGCGATGCCTACCGCGCAGGCGATGCCGTGCGCCTCGAGCGAATCGCGCCGCTGCTCAAGGGACACCTGCTCGAGCCCTACGTCGCGTACTGGCGCCTGAAGCTCAAGCTCGACGACGCCGATCCTGCCGCAGTGCGCGCGTTCCTCGAGCACTACGCGGACATGCCGCTCGCCGATCGGCTGCGCGGCGAATGGCTCAAGTCCCTCGCCCGGCGCAGCGAGTGGAAAGAATTCGGCGATACGTACGTAAAGCGTGCGGACGAGGACGTGGAGCTGGCCTGTTATGCCGTGCAGTGGCGGCGACAGCACGAAGGCGACGCGGCACTCGAGGACGTCCGCGGCTTCTGGTTCAGCGGGCAGGAGCAGCCCGAGTCGTGCCGTCCGGTGTTCGCGGCACTGCTCGCGAGTGGGAAGCTCACGTCGTACGACATCTGGACCCGCTTCCGCCTGGCGCACGAAGCAGGCAATTATCGGCTCGCGGCAAGGGTCGCCGCGGAGCTTCCGGTCGGCGAGCGGCCCGGACCGAAGGAGTTCGATCGCATCGATCGCAATCCGCGCGCGGCCCTCACGAAGGGCGAGTTTCGTCTTTCCGCGGCATTCGGGCGAGAGCTCGCGCTCTACACGCTCGATCGTGTCGCGGCGAGCGACGCCGCGGCGGCGCGCGAGGCGTGGCTCGCCTTGCGCTCGCGTCTGCCCGAACGCGAGCGCGACTACGGCAACCTGCTCGTAGCCTTTGCCGCCGCGCGCCAGCTCCTGCCTGCCGCCAACGAGTGGTATCGCGAAACCGGGGGTGCGCCTACCGATCCGGTGCAGCGCGCGTGGCGGGTGCGCTCCGCGTTGCGGGCGAGTTCATGGAACGATGTCGCCCGCGCGATCGACGCCATGCCCGAGGACGAAGCGCAGGAGGCGACATGGCGCTACTGGAAGGCGCGTGCGCTTGCGGCCACCGGACACGTCGACGACGCGACCCGGCTCTACGGCGGGCTCGCCACCGAACAGCATTTCTACGGGTTTCTCGCGGCCGAGGCGCTGGGCGCGAGCATCGTTCCGCAGAGCGAACCGCTGAAGTTGGATACGGAGGCGTTGACCGCATTCGGCTCGCGCCCGGCGGTGCAGCGTGTCGTCAAGCTCTCTTCCCTCGACCTCCGGCCTGAGGGGCATCGCGAATGGCTCAGCATCGTGCGCGGGCTCGACGACGAGGGCCTGCTCCTTGCCGCCGAGTTCGCTCGGCGCAACGGGCTCTACGACCGCTCGATCAACACCGCAGAGCGCACGCGGCAGCGCCACGATTTTTCGCTGCGCTATCCAACGCCCTATCAGACGGAGATCGACGAGGCGGCGCAAAGGTACGGCCTCGATCCCGCCATCGTGTACGGGTTGGTGCGGCAGGAAAGCCGCTTCGTGTCCGACATCGTTTCTGCGGCCGGCGCCGTCGGGCTGATGCAACTCATGACCTCCACCGCGCGCTGGGTCGCCAAGCGGAGCGGCCGCACCGATCAGGGCGCGCTCAAGCTCGACGATCCCGCAGTTAACGTAGAGATCGGCGCGTATTACCTGCGCTACGTCATGGACCGCTTTGGCGATCTGCCGGTGCTCGCGGCCGCGGCGTATAATGCCGGCCCGGGTCGGGCGCAGTCATGGCGTGGCGCGGCGCCGCTGGAAGGCGCGGTGTACATCGAGACCATTCCGTTCAACGAGACCCGGGACTACGCCAAGAAAGTGCTTGCCAACGCGATGTTCTACCAGGCACGGCTCGGTCTGCCGTACGTCGCCTTGCGGGATCGGCTCGGCATCGTCGCAGCGCGCGGAGCGCCGCTCGAAGGAGGCGCCGCCGCCTTTGTCGGCGATGTCGCGACGCAGCCCGCCGATCGCGCCAACACGGCGCCGTGAGTCCTCCCACGATTCTCGTTCTGGGCGGCAGCGGCTTCGTCGGCCGCCATGTCGTCGGAAGGCTCGTCGCCTCGGGGTGGCGCGTGGTAGTACCGACGCGCCGCCGCGAATCAGCGAAACACTTGTTGTTGCTGCCGACGGTGGACGTCATCGAAGCGAACATCCACGATCCGTCGGAGTTGCGGCAGCTCGCGGGTGGCGTTGCGGCGGCGATCAACCTGGTCGGCATACTGAACGAGACGCGCCGCGGCGACTTCGCCAAGGTGCACGTCGAGCTTACCCGGAAGACGGTCGCTGCCTGCCGCGAGGCTGGCGTTCCACGCCTGCTGCACATGAGCGCGCTCAACGCGAGCCCCGAAGGTCCGAGCCGTTACCTGCGCAGCAAGGGAGAAGCCGAGGGCATCGTCGCAGCGTCCGGTCTCGCCTGGACGATCTTCCGGCCGTCGGTCATCTTCGGGCGGGAAGACTCGTTTCTCAACATGTTCGCGCGTCTCCAACAGCTGCTGCCGATCCTGGCGCTTGCCTGTCCGGAGGCAGAGTTCCAGCCGGTCTACGTGGGCGACGTCGGGCGGGCTTTCCTGTTCGCGCTTGACGACGACCGCACGCACGGCGAGCGCTACAACCTGTGCGGACCGAAGGTGTACAAGCTGCGCGAACTCGTCGCCTATGCCGGCGAGCTGTCGGGACGCCACCGCCCCATTCTGCCGCTGGGTCCGGGTCTGTCGAAGCTGCAGGCGACGATGCTCGAATTCCTGCCGGGCAAGCTGATGAGCCGCGACAACCTTGCGTCGATGCAACTGCCGAACGTATGTGCCGGCGGATTCCCCTCGCTCTTCGGCTTCGAGCCGACGGCGCTGGAGGCGATCGCACCCGAATATCTGGCACCGACGTTGCGCGATCGCTTCGCGGACTACCGCACGCGCCGAAGCCGTTGAGTCCCTTGCTGCTCGTTCGCGCGGCTCGGACGCGATGACGCCCGATGAGAGGACGCGCGCAGTGAATATTTACCGAGTCGGCGGCTCGGTGCGCGACGAGTTGCTCGGTCGTGCCGTCGCCGATCGCGATTACGTCGTGGTCGGAACGACGCCGGAGGAAATGCTGGCGCAGGGCTTCCGTCCGGTGGGCCGCGAGTTCCCCGTCTTCCTGCACCCCGCTACGCACGAGGAGTACGCGCTCGCGCGTACCGAGCGCAAGCAGGGGCGCGGTCATCGCGGGTTCACGTTTCACGCCGCTCCGGACGTGACGCTGGAGCAGGATCTCGCGCGCCGCGATCTGACGATCAACGCCATGGCGCGCGACGCGGAGGGCAGGCTGATCGACCCCTACGGCGGCGCGGCCGACCTCGAGCGGGGCGTGTTGCGCCACGTGGGTCCCGCCTTCGTCGAGGATCCGTTGCGCGTCCTGCGCGTGGCTCGCTTCGCGGCGCGCTTCGGCTTCACGGTGGCGCCCGAGACGGAGGCGCTCCTCGAGCGCATCGCCGCGAGCGGCGAGCTCGCAACGCTGACGCCTGAGCGCGTATGGCGCGAGCTCGCCACCGCGCTGATGGAAGCGCGCCCGTCGCGATTCTTCTCGCTGCTGCATCGCTGTGGAGCTCTGGCGCAGCTGTTGCCCGAGGTCGATCGAGCGTTTCCCGCTCGCTCACGCCGGTCCGCTCGTTCGGACACCGAATCGCACATGCCCCTGCTCCGTGCCCTCGACGCTGCGGCTGCGGCGGGCGACGCACTTGCAGTGAGCTACGCCGTGCTCGCCGGCGATCTGGGCGCGCCCGGGGCCGCAAAGGGTCGAACGAACTCGGCGCGAAGCCTGCGGCTGGCCGCTGCGGTGAATCGTCGGCTGAAGACGCCTGCGGAGTGTTCAGCGCTCGCGCTGCTCTTGGCGCGGCACGGCGCCAAGCTCGAGCGCGCGCGGGAGCTTCGCGCCGCGGAACTGCTGGATCTGCTGCTCGCGGTCGACGCGTTGCGCCGCCCGGCGCGTCTCGAGCAATTGCTGCGCGCGTGCGTCCTGGTCTGGTCGGCTCGAACGCGCCGCGCCGAGGCGGACTTTCCGCCTTCAGCGTACCTGCGTTCTGCGCTGCAGGTGCTACGGAGCGTCAATGCCTCGGCGATTGCTGCGAAGGCAGCCCCACGCGAGACCTTGGGGAAGCGGCTGCGCGCGGCACGTCTGCAGGCATTGCAGCAGTGGCTCAAAAGAAGTGGGTGATGCCGAACACCGTGCCGCTCGGTCTGGCGCCCAGCGCGCTCGGATAATCGTTGATGTTGAAGGTGTAGCCCGCGTTCGCGCGATTGTTGATTCGCACGTAGCCTGCGTACAGGAGCGTTCGCAAGGATAGCGGGTAGCTGTACGAGATCTCCCATTGATCGCATCCCGTGTCGGCCCCTTTCACGACGAAGCCTACGCCCGTTCCGTCGGGGGCGCTGCCTCCGCCGTTGCTTGCGCGGCCCCAGAACGCGTAGAGGCTCCCGCCGCCGATGGGCACCGTCGCGGATACCGCCCAGAAATCGCGTATGAGCGACCCGGCCAGCGTGCCGTAGCTGAGGCGCTCGTAGACGCCGCCGATGCGCAACCCCGGTGAGGCGAAGAGGCTGCCGATGTCGTATGCGGCGGCGATCGACAGCGCGTGATCGTTCTGGTCGGCCGTGCGCACCTGATTGTTGTACTCGTAAGCGACGCCAAGATCGAGCGGTCCGTTGCTGTAGAAGGCGCCGGCACTCCACACTTTCGCGTGCCGCATCTCGGAAGCGTGATCGCCGTTGTCGCCGCCGTTGGCGTTGCCCGAGGAGTCTCGAGTTGAGTACTGAAGCTCGCCGATGAAACCGTTGAGCGGTGGCGTCTCGTAACGGAGCGAATTTCCCAGGCGCGCATCGAACCCGCCCTGCGATTTAGGCAACGGTCCCTGCGCCCACACGGCCGCGGTCGAGAGAATCGACGTGGTGAGCGTGGGCGCGTTGCCGAAGATGGGCAGCATGTCGTCGTAGGGTGTAAGGAACTTGCCGGCCTTCAGTGTGCCCCAGTCGCCCTGCAACCCGAGAAAGGTCTCGCGGCTCGCGAGCCCGGAGTTCGGGCCGTTGCCGGTGTCCCCCTGAATGCTCGACTCGAGCTGGAAGATCGCCACTTGTCCGCCGCCGAGGTACTCGCTGCCGCGTACGCCGAAGCGCGAGGAATTGCTGCTTACCCGCATGACGGTCGGATTGATTATCTGGCTCGCCGGATCGGTGCCCGTGCAGTTGCTGGTGGCCGGCGGCGAGACCGCCGAGGCGCAGGTTGCACCGGTGACCCACTCGACGTCGAGATTCAGGCTGCCGTAGAGCGTTACCTTGGCGAGCTGCGCCTGCGCGGCAAGCGGCGAGCAGGCAATGCAAGCCAGGGCCAGGGCGACGAACTTCGCGTTCATCTACAGGTAGTAGGCCGTGGCGGTCATCACGCGCGCGGCCAGGCGCATCAGCATGCGCGCCGGCCACGGCAGTTCGCTCCCCCCTGCGTCACGCGCCGCAGCGCCGTGCCGCGCCTCGTCATCGCGCATCGCCGCGACGATGGCGCGGCTTCTTGCATCGCCGGGCGGCAGCCGGTCGATGTGTCCAGTCAGATGCTCCTCGACCTGCCGCTCGGTCTCGACCACGAAACCGAGGTTGGTCCGATCGCCGGTGATCCCGGCCGCGAGCCCGATCGCGAACGAGCCTGCGTACCAGAGCGGATTCGCGAAGCTCGTCCGGGCATTGAGCTCCGCCAATCGCTGCTGCGTCCACGCGAGATGGTCTTCCTCCTCGCGAGCCGCATCCGCCAGCCGGCGCCGGGTGGCCGGGTCGCGGGCGCTAAGCGACTGCGCGTGATAAAGCGCCTGGGCGCAGATCTCCCCGGTGTGATTCACCCGCATGAGGCCCGCCGCGTGCCGGCGATCGGCTTCACTCAGCTCGGTCTCGGGCCGTGCGGCGGCGGGATTGGGCCGCGCGCTCGTCACGGTACCGGTCACCGTGCGCAGGGCACGGTCGAAGCCGAGGATCAGCTCGTCGGTCACGCGGGCGAAGCGAGCCGGAACTCGCGGCGGAAGTTCGGCATGAATTGCATTGTGTCGCAAGCGCAAAAAAATCGGGCGTCCATCGGACGCCCGGATGATCACTTCAAACCCAGCTAAACCACTCTAAGCCTGGGACGTGCTCACTTGCAACCGGTTAGAAGAAGTGCACCATGCCCAGCACGAAGCCGGCCGGCTTGCCGTTGCTGCAGTTGTCGCTGCCCCAGGCGCAGGTGCTGATCGCGTACGAGTTGATGTTGAACGTGGTCGGGTTGTAGTGATCGTTATCGATCTTCACGTAGCCCGTGTACAGCAGGGTGCGCGGCGACAGGCTGTAGCTGTACGTGATTTCCCACTGCTTCGTGCCCGTATCCGAGCCGTGGACCACATAGCCGACCGTCTCGCCGTCGACTGCGCCGCCTCCGCCATTGCCCGCCTTGCCGTAGAAGGCGTAGAACTTGCCGCCGCCTACCGCCACGGTGCCGGAGACGCCCCAGAAGTTGCGCGTCAGGTCGCCGCTCGGGGTGTCGTAATGGGTCTTTTCGTACACGGCACCGATTTTCAGGCCGAAGCCCTGCCAGATCGTGCCGAAGTCATACGCACCCGTGATCGTGTAGTCGTAGTCGTCGGCGTTGAAGTAGCAGGGCGCGGCCGCCGAGCAGCCGACGTAGCCCGCATACCCGGGGGCGGTGTTGGCCGTGATCGCGTATTGCCGGACCTTCCGGTTCCACTCGCCAGAGACCCCGGCTTGCAGCGGTCCGTTGGAGTAGATGAGGTTGGCGCCCCACACGTAGGCATGCCGGGTGTTCGAGGCATGATCGCCGTTGTCGCCGCCGTACGGGGTCTGCGTCGTGTTGCCCGAATCGTCGCGCGTCGACAGCTGGACCGCCGCGGTGAAGCCGCTCCAGTTCGGAGTGTCGTAGCGGAGGTTGTTGCCGGTGCGCGCATCCCAACCGCCCGCACCCTTGCTCAAGTTGCCTTGCGCCCATACGTCCGCGGTTGACAGGATGGAAGTCGTCAACGTCGGTGCGTTACCGAAGATCGGGTGCAGGTCGTCTTGCGGCATCAGGAACTTGCCCACGGTGAACCGGCCCCAGCTTCCCTGCAGTCCGACGAAGGTTTCGCGGCTGGCGATGCCGGAAGCGGAACTGTTACCCGAATCCCAATTTACGTTCGATTCGAGCTGGAAGATCGCGTTCAGCCCGCCGCCCAGGCTCTCCGTGCCTCGCATGCCGAAACGCGAGGAGTTGCTGCTCAGGCGCACCACCGACGGGTTCTTGGTGTTGCGGTTGTCGTCGGCGCTCCCATTCGCGCAGTTGGTAATGATGTTGTTGCCCGGAACCGCGCCGGAGACGGTGCCGCTGTTGCCCTGCGCCGTGGGCGACGCACAGGTTTGGCCATTCACCCACTCGAGATCGACGTTCGCGCGCCCGTAGAGCGTTACGTTCGCGGTTTGCGCCTGTGCGGCCAGCGGCAGCGCAAATGCGCTGGCGACGCCAAGAGCGACGAGCTTCTTATTCATGGAAATTTCTCCTCTAACGAAAAATTGGCAAGGAAACTACGCTTGCGCCTGCCATCGGAACCTTCTCAGGAGTAGCGAGAAGTTGTGGTCATTGTGCCAAAGGGGCCAATCCATTGCCAAGCTAAAACCTCCAGGGCAAAAAAAGGCCCGGGAAGCCTGTTGTTTAATTGCAACAAGCATGCCGTTTTCCCGAAGCACGGTACCGGGGGCTGCGCCGAGTATAATTCTCCCCAGGGGGCGCTCTTGGGGGAGGGCGCCGGACGCGGGCGAAAAATGAGTGCTGAGAAAGGCTTGCCGAACGCGCGTCGGCGCATTGTCTATGCGCGTGTGGCTGCTTTCGCGAAATGATGGCGTTGAGTGAGCTGGCTCGCCAAGGGTTGCCAACTGCGTTAGCCGCAGCGGTTTCCTGGATGGTATTGGCCGTCCTCATGCGATACGCGGACCGCCTGCCCCAGGATCGACCCAACGACCGCTCGCTGCATGCGGGTGCGATTCCTCGCGGTGCCGGGCTCGCCATATGGGCCGGCTGGCTCGTCGCAGCGATCTGGACGGCCACAGCAAAGCCATGGCTTGTTCCCCTCCTGGCCGTGATCGCAGTATCGCTATGGGACGATCGGCGCGGCGTGCCGGTTGCGGTGCGCCTCGCAGTGCATACGGGTGCGGCAGCGTTGTGGCTGTGGCTCGCACAGCCGAACATTCATCCGCTCGCGGCCGTCATCGCCGTCGTCTGGATGGCCAATCTTTACAACTTCATGGATGGCAGCGACGGTCTCGCTGGAGCGATGACGATCGTCGGCTTCGGCGCGTATGCCGCGGCCGCGGTGAATGCAGGGGCCGCCGATGGCGCGCTGTTCCTCGCTCTGGCCGGGGCGGCTGCGCCGTTTCTCCTGCAAAACGCGCCGCCGGCGCGCATATTTCTCGGCGATGTCGGCGCCGTGCCTCTGGGTTTTCTCGCCGGTACATTCGGGATCGCCGGTTACAGCAGCGGATGGTGGCCGCTGTGGTTTCCGCTCCTCGTTTTCCTGCCGTTCATCGCCGACGCGAGCCTTACGCTTCTCTATCGATTGCTGCGTCGGGCGCGGGTCTGGGAACCGCATCGGGAGCATTTCTACCAGCGCCTCGTGCGACTGGGGTGGGGGCATGCCGGGACGCTCAAGCTCTATGGTTTGCTGATGTTGGGCAGCGCGGGATCGGCGGTCGCCGCCGTCGTCTGGGCACCCGATCTCGGTCCATGGCTCACAGTCGGCTGGACCGCTGTTCTGGCGGTCCTTTACGTGTCCATCGATTATCGTTGGCGACGCCGGCATAATCATAATCAAGGAATTGATGAAAGTAAGTGCTAACACACGGGTCTGGTTGGCGTTCGGCCACGACGTCTGCGCCGCCGCGGCGGCTTGGGTCGGCTTGTACTGGCTGCGCTTCAACCTTGATCTGCATGAACCGCAGCTTACGGACATGTGGCGAACGCTGGCGTGGGTACTCCCGCTTCAGGCAGCGGTCTTCCTGGTCTTCGGCTTGTACCGGGGACTTTGGCGCTTCGCGAGCCTCCCCGACCTGCAACGCATCGTTCTCGCGGCCGGCGTCGGCGCGGTCGCGATCCCCGTGGTGCTCGTGATGCTCCGGTTCACGACGGTCGTGCCGCGCAGCGTGCTGATCCTCTACCCGCTGGTGCTGATCTCGCTCATGGCAGGCAGTCGCTTCGCGTATC
Source organism: Casimicrobiaceae bacterium (assembly GCA_035501215.1). Lineage (GTDB taxonomy): Bacteria > Pseudomonadota > Gammaproteobacteria > Burkholderiales > Casimicrobiaceae > PALSA-1003. Next base: position 61,013 of record DATJWL010000159.1, on the reverse strand, counting down.
GCGTGTGGAAGGAGCACCGGCTCTACAGTCCGCTCGTGGCCCTCGGGGAGCCGGTCCTGATCGTGGGAGCGGGCGAAGCAGGCGCGTTGCTTACCAGGGAGCTCGCGCAAAGCCGGCAGTGGCGGGTCGTTGGGCTCCTCGATGACGATTCCGCCAAGCATGGGCGCCTCCTTCGCAACACCCGCGTGCTGGGGCCGATCGCGGCCCTGCCGGTGCACGTCGAGCGCTTCGGCGTGCGCACGGTCATCATCGCCTTGCCATCGGCGGCGCCCGGTGTACGGCGTCGCGTCGCGGAGGTTTGCGCAGCGGCGGGTGTTGAGGCGTTGACGGTTCCGTCGTACGAGGACCTGATCAGCGGCCGCTCTCAGGTGACGACGATCCGCCACGTCGAGCTGGACGACCTGCTTGGACGCGATCCGGTAGTGCTCGACAGCGCAGGCTTGCGCGAATGGCTGGGCGGTCGGATCGTGATGATCACCGGAGCCGGCGGCTCGATCGGAGCGGAGCTGTGCCGACAGATCGCGCGCTACCGCCCGCGGCGGCTGGTTCTGCTCGAGCTTTCCGAATACGCGCTCTATCAGGTACAGCAGGTGCTGCTCGACGAGTTTCCCGGATTGCCGCTCACCACGATCGTCGGTGACGCCAAGCATACGACCCTCGTCGACCAGCTGCTTGCCCGGGAGCGGCCCTCGGTCGTGTTTCACGCGGCTGCTTACAAGCACGTGCCGCTCATGGAGGAGAACAATGCCTGGCAGGCGGTGCGTAACAACGCCTACGGGACATGGGTGCTGGCGCGCGCCGCAGTGGCGGCCCGAGTCGAAAAATTCGTGCTCGTTTCCACCGACAAAGCGGTCAACCCCAGCAATGTGATGGGCGCATCGAAGCGGCTGGCAGAAATGGTGTGCCAGAGCCTGCAAAACGGCACCACCCAGTTCGTGATCGTGCGCTTCGGCAATGTGTTTGGAAGCGCCGGCAGCGTGATTCCGCGCTTCCGCGAGCAGATCGCGCGCGGCGGCCCCGTGACTGTGACTCACCCGGAGATCACGCGCTATTTCATGTCCCTGTCGGAGGCGACGCAGCTGTTGCTGCAGGCGGGGCTCATGGGTAAAGGCGGAGAAGTGCTCGCGCTCGACATGGGCGAGCCGGTCAGGATCGTCGACCTCGCGCGCGACATGATCCGGCTCTCCGGAGCCGACCCCGATCGGATTCCGATCGTCTTCACGGGGCTGCGCCCCGGCGAGAAGCTCTACGAGGAGCCGCTCGCCTCCGAGGAGACGACCCTCGCCACGCCGCACCCGAAGCTATTCATCGCGCAGGCTCGCTGCGGAGGGCGCGACGGCGTCGAGCAGATGGTGGCGTCGCTCGAGCGCGACCGCCCGGCGACCGACGCCGAAGTACGCGCTTCGCTGAAGTCGTGGGTCCCGGAGTACGCTCCTCCAGGGGACGTGGCGCCCGTGCCCGCCGCGGAACCGGTACCGCTGCGCGCACGGCGTGTGAGGGGAGCGGGCTAGGGGCCGTTAACAGGCCCGAACTAGCCACGACGGGTAACGCCTAGATCCTCGATCGCCGCCCAGACGTCATCAACTGCAACCGCATCCATGCACCTCGGGTGCGGGCACTCAGCGAGGGTGCGGGCACAGCGCCGCACCCAGGCGACCTCGCGCTTGAATAGCTGGCGCTGATCGCGGCATGGAAACGGGTCGACGATGACTGCGCGATAGGGCGCGTTGCGCCAGAAATCGCCTGCGCCCGTGAGCGTCGCCGAGCCGGGGCCGAAGATCGTGATAGTGGGGCTGCCAACGACACGACCGAGGTGCGAGATGCCCGTGTCGGGACTCACGAGCAACGAGGCCCCGGCCAGCACGTGCCACAACTGAGGCAAGGTCAACATTGCGGCAACCGAGGAATGGCGCTGCTGCGGGTCGCAAGCACGCACGATCGATTCCTCGCCCGGCCCGGCCGACCACAGCGGCGCGACGCCTTGCGCGGCGAGCCGATCCGCCAGCGCGCCCCATCGCGCCGGGTCCCACTGCTTGAGCGCGCTTGAGGCGCCCACGTGCAGGACCGCATAAGGCGGCGAGGGCGTGATCCGCGCCTGCGCCGGCGGAGCCGGCCAGTCGGCCGGATCGTAGGCTGCGGGCGGCGGCCCGTCGATGAGAGTGGCGACCATATCGCCCCAGGCGCACGGAGCGCTCGCGTAGTGCCGCGATTCGTCCACCGGCCAGCTCTTGTAAGGCGGGCGGTCGCCGGCAAAGGCTACGATCCAGCGGGCATCAAGCGCGAGCGCGAGCCAGCTGAAGCGATTGTCGCCTGGCACCAGCGCCAGATCGAAGCGCCGCTCGCGCCACAACGTGGAATCCGCCGGCGAGCGAGGATCCCACCCGATCGCCCGCAAGCCGTAGGGCGCGAAGGCATAGAGCGACGCATAGGCTTCGGGCAGCGCCATCACCAGTTCAGCTGAGGGATATCGTTCGCGCAGCTTGGCGACGAGCGGAGTAAGCATCAGCGTATCGCCGAGCAAAAGGTGATGCGCGATGAGGATGCGACGCGGATCGAGCGGCGCCGCGCGCCGCCCCGCGGAGGCGAGACGTGCGACACCTGCTCGCGCGACGACGCGCGTGCGGCCGCCGAACCGGCTTCGCCTTTCAACGATAGCGATTGCCATCGGCGGCGCGGCGAAAGACGCTTTCCATCTGATCGAGCATCGTGTCCAGATCGAACTTGCTGTGCACGCGCTCCCGCGCCGACCAGGCGAGTCGGGCGCCCAGCGCCGCGTTGCCCAGGAGCCGGTCGATCCCGGCGGCGAGCGCAACAGCATTCTGCTTGGCCACGACGAGCGCGGTGGCGTCGTGGATCGCGAGCTCGCCGATCGAGCCCGCGTCGGTCGTCACGCACGGAACGCCGATCAGCATCGCCTGCGCGAGCGCCTGAGGCACGCCCTCGTTGGCGTACGACGGAAGCGCGAAGACGTCCAGCGCGCGCAGCCACGGCGCGGCGTCATTCTGGTTGCCGACGAGGCGTACGCGATGACCGAGCTTGAGCTCGGCGATCTGCGCTTCGATTGCTTCGCGCTGCGGCCCTTCACCGACGATCACGAGCTGTGCCTCGCGATGAACGAGCAGCGTCATGGCTTCAACGAGATAGCGGTGGCCCTTCCAGCTGCGCAGCGTGGCCACGATGCCCACAAGCGGCGCGGACTGCGGGAGCTTGAGTATCCGCCGCGCTCCCTGCTTGTCACCCGGGTCGAAGTGCGTCGCATCCACGCCGGTGGGAATAGAGGTTACGCGCGCAGGAGAGGCCCCGATCTCGCGGATCAGTTGCTGCCGGATCGCCTCGCCGGTGGTCACGATCTCCGCGGTCGCGCGCGTGTACAACCAGCGCGTTGGAGCGCGGTTGGGCACCGGTGCGGAGATATGGCGGGTGCGCACCAGCGCGGGAGGGCGGTCCTTGCCGACCCAGAACAAGCGCAGCCCGAGCGCAGCGAGCCAGCTGTCCGTCGAGCTGTGCGTGTTCACCACGTCCACGCGATGACGCGCGAGCCAGCGTCTGAGCGCGAGCACGCCAGCCGGCCCCTTGCGGCCGATGGGCAGCGCAATCGCGGGCACGTCGAAGCGCGACGCCTCGGCGTAGATGCGCGAGTACCGAGGACAGGCAAGGCGCACATCGTGCCCGCGATCGCGCATTCCTGCCGCTTCGGTCAGTATGCGAATCTCCTGCCCGCCCCACCCAAGCGAGGCCTCCGTGTGCAGAATGCGCAACTTCTCGGTCGCCCTCACGCGTCTGCCGTCGCGGCGGCGAACTGGATGCGGTGGAGCTTCGCATAGAGTCCGTCGCGGGCGAGGAGCTCCGCATGCGTTCCCTGCTCGGCCACGCGTCCGGCATCGAGCACGACGATGCGATGCACGCGCTCGATCGTCGACAGGCGGTGGGCGATGACGATCGTGGTGCGGCCGTGCATGAGGGTTTCCATCGCCGCTTGCACGTGACGCTCCGACTCCGAGTCGAGCGCCGAGGTCGCCTCGTCCAGTATCAGGATCGGGGCGTTCTTGAGGATTGCCCGCGCGATCGCGAGCCGCTGCCGCTGTCCCCCTGAAAGCCGGACGCCGTTCTCGCCGACGACTGTGTCGAATCCTTCCGGGAGCTCGCGGACGAATTCGAGCGCGTGCGCCGCAGCCGTCGCGCGCTCGACCTCGGCACGTGAGGCTCCGCCCATCGCGCCGTACGCGATATTGGCGGCGACCGTATCGTTGAACAGGATCACGTCCTGGCTCACCAGCGCGATGTGGCTGCGCAGATTGGCGAGTGTAAGAGCGTCGATGTCGTGCCCGTCGAGAAGAATACGGCCGGCGCTTGGCTCGTAGAAGCGTGGCACGAGATTCACGAGCGAGGTCTTGCCGGCGCCCGAGGGGCCGACCAGCGCGACCGCTTCGCCCGGCGCAATCGTGAGGCTCACCTCCGAGAGCGCGTTGCGATCGCTCGGGGCGTAGCGCAGCGACACGCGCTCGAACTTGACCTCTCCGCGCACGCGCTCGAGCTCCAGCCGGCCGTGGTCCTCTTCGGGCTGCTGGTCGATCAAGCCGAAGATGCTCTCCGAGGCGGCGAGCCCGCGCTGGACGTTGGCATTGACGCCTGAGAGCGCACGGAGGCGGTCGATGAGCGTCAGCAGCGCGACGACGTAGGCGACGAAGCGATCGCCCTCCAGCGTACCGACCTCGTTCTGCTTGAGCGCGATGTAGACGATAACGCCGACCACGATCGCGACGACGAACTGCAACAAGGGTCCGCTCGCCGCGCTCGAGGACGACTGCTTGGTCATCGAGGTCCTGAGCTGGTTCGCCCCGGCGACCGCGCGGCGCCGTTCGTAGTCCTGGCCGCCGAAGATCTTGACCACGCGGTGGCTGCCAAGAATTTCTTCGAGTACGTGCGTGATCGAGCCCGTGCGCGTTTGCACGTCGCGCGCAATGCGCCGCAAGCGCCGGCTGAAGTAGCGGATCAGCGAGGCGACCGTAGGGAGCACGACGATCGCGATGAGCGTGAGCTTCCAGTTGAGCCACAGCAGAAGTCCGAGACTGCCGGCGACGGTGAGCGAGCTGCGGATCGCGGTGGTAATCGCGCTCGAGCTGGCGTTGGCGAGCTGGTAGGCGTCGAAGGTGAACTTGGAGATGAGACGGCCCGCCGCCTGCGCGTCGAAATACGCCGTAGGAAGCGACAGGAGCCGGTCGATCATCTGCCGACGCAGGTCGAACACCACCCGATGCCCGGTCCACGCCATGCCGTATTCGGAGGCGTAAGACCCCAGCCCGCGCAGCAGGAACACCGCGACGATGGCGAGAGGCAGCTTCACCGTCATCGCCGGGTCCGGTCTCTGGAAGTTCTGAATGATCGGCATAACCATGTAGGCCATCACGGTGTCGCCAGCCGCGACGATCACCATGCCCACGAGCGCGATCCCGAACGCCCACCAGTACGGGCGCACGTAGCGGAGCAGGCGTCGATAAAGGGCGAAGCCGGAGGACACGGAGCAACGGGCGGCGGCTCGAGAATGTCGCCGCAGATGGTCGAAGGTCCGCGGATTATAGCGCGGGGCTCGAGATGCCCCGCCGACTCGGTCAGCGCTTCGCGGGCGTCGCAGCGTACGCAGCGGCGAGGAGATCGCGGTACAGCAACACGAGCTGCAAGGTCATCGCCGCCGGCGTCAGGGGCAGCACGGCCTCGCGGGCGCGGGCGCCAAGCCGCGCCCGCGCGCCGGCGTCGGTCAGCGTGGTCATGTGCCACGCGAGCGAGTCGATGTCGCGCGAAGGGCAGACGAAACCTGCGTCGTGCTCGAGCACCAGCTCGGCCGCCCCGCACTTGGTCGTCGTGATGACCGGCAGCGCGCATGCCATCGCCTCCAGCGCGGCGTTCGGACAGGGATCGTAGAGCGTCGGCAGTACGAAGGCATCGGAGGCGCCGAAAAAGGGCCGGACGTCATCCTGCGCTCCGAGCAGCGCGACACGGTTGGCCACGCCCAGCTCCCTGGCGAGCCGCTTGTAGCGACCGCGCGCCTTGTCGCGTCCCGCGACGAAGAGATAGGTGTCGCCCGGCAGCCGCGCCAGCGCCGCGATCGCAGTGGCGACCCCTTTGCGCTCGTAGCCCGAACCGACGAGCAGAAACACCGTCGCGGCCTCGGGCACGCCGAGCTTGCTGCGGACCGCGGCGCGATGCTCGTTCAGCTGCGGCGAGTAGACCTCGCTGTCCACCGCGTTGTAGACGACGTGCAGCTTGCTTTCCGGCAGGCCGAAGCGCTCGCGAATCTCCTCGCGGACCATCTTGGAATTGCAGATCACCGCGCGCAGCGCCCGGCTCGCGAACAGCCGCCGCTCCATGTCGAGCACGTAGCGATGGTAGGGGCTCCACTCGACGAGCCGGCGCGCGAACCCTGTCGCGTCGCGCAGCCGCTCTTCGAGGTATACAGCATGCACGCCGTCACCGGCGCGGTAGACGTCGCAGCACAGCAGTCGCTCGTGCGACTGCACCAACTCCGGCGGCGCGTGCGCGATGCTGCGGCAAACCGCGCGGGCGAAGCTCCGATCGCGCCAGAGCCGTCCGAGGTAGGGAGGATTGCAGATGATAGGCTCGATCAGCTGCAGCCGGGTTTCCGGCCAGCGCCGCGTGTACAGCGAGATTGCGATGCCGCGCTCGAGCAGCGCCTCGAGCGCGCCTTCGACGAAGCGCTCCGCGCCGCCGTAGGGCGTGTAGCGTTGGCGGATGATCGCGAGTCTCACGGCGCTGCGGCCGTTTCGGCGAGGAGCGCGCGCACGGCCGCATGCACGCGTTCGACCGAGAGGGTAGTAAGGCAATCGGAGACCTTGCCGCCGCCGCAGCCGTCGATGCCGCAGGGACGGCAAGGGTGGTCCGCCGAGGCGATGACGCGATTTGCCACCCGCCACGGCCCCCATTCGATCTCGCCGCTCGGGCCGAATAGCGCGACCACCGGTGTCGCGACGGCTGCCGCGATGTGCATCGGCGCGGAATCCACGCCGACGAAGAGTCGCGCCTCGCGCGTGAGCGCGGCAAGCTCGCGCAGGCTGACCTGGCCGACGAGGTCGATGACGCTCGCGCGCGAAACCGCAGCTAGCGCGCCGAGGATCGCGTTGGCGAACTTCCGCTCGCGCGCATCGGGGGCACCGGTGATGACGATCCGGCCGCCATCGGCGACGAGGCGGTCGATGAGCCCCGCGTAACCTTCGGCCGTCCAGCACTTGAACATCCAGCGCGAGCCGGGATGGACCTGAATGAAGCGCCGCGTCTCAACGCCGTGCTGCGCCATCAGCGCTGCGGCCCGCGCAGCGCCGGCCGCACCGGGGACCAGTACGAGACGACGCTCGTCCTGCGCGGGCTGGAGTCCGAGCCGCCGCAGGGCGTCGAGGTTGCATTCGACGGTATGACGCGGCGTGCCGCGCGGCAGGCGGTAGTAATGGCTGAAGCTCGTCCGCCATAGCCAGTGCGCGCCCGGCAGCTCGCGAGCCACGGCGTAGCGGGGACGGAGCAGCCGGGCAAGCCAGGCGCCCCGCGGATGCTCGGTCAGGTGCGCGACGAGATCGTAGCGGCGCGCCGCCAGCGCGCGCAGCAACGCGATCTCGGAGCGTGCCTGCACGTAGAGACCCTGGCGCTTCCAGCTGCGATCGATCGTGTGCAGCCGAGCAATCGCCGGATGGTCTTCCAGCATCGGCGCCGTCTCGGCATAGACCAGCGCGTCGATCTCGGCCGCGGGTAGGGCGTTCTTGAGGACCGTGAACACCGGCGAGGTGAGCAGCACGTCGCCGTGATGCCGCAGCTTGATGACCAGTATCCGACGCACGAGAGAAGCATCGACGGCGTCGGGCGGCGCGAAACGCATGGCGCAAGATACCAAACCGCATTGTCCGTTACAAACACGCGCGGCGCTTGCCAGTCAGGGCTTACTCGTCGAGAAACCGGCGTCGATACTTTGTCTGTACGCTTCGGGTAGAATCCTCCGCACCCGTCATGAAGCCTCAGCCTGCCCCCGCAGCCATGCCTCTGGAGGCCGCTTCCGCTGCCCACAAGGCCCAGATCCTGGCCGAGGCGCTGCCCTACATCCAGCGCTTTCACGACAAGGCTATTGTCGTCAAGTACGGTGGCAACGCGATGACCGAAGCCTCCCTCAAGGCGGGCTTCGCCCGCGACGTAGTGATGCTCAAGCTTGTCGGCATGAACCCGATCATCGTGCACGGCGGAGGACCGCAGATCGGAGACCTCCTGAAAACGATGGGGATCCCGAGCGAATTCCGCCAGGGGATGCGGGTGACCGATGAGAAGGTGATGAACGTCGTCGAGATGGTGCTCGGGGAGCTCAATCAGGAGATCGTCGGCCTCATCAACCAGCACGGCGGGCGCGCGGTGGGGCTGACAGGGCAGGACGGCGCGTTCATCCACGCGCGCAAGATGCTGCTCAAGAGCGAGACCGATCAAACCGAGCTCGTCGACATCGGGCTCGTGGGGGAGATCGAGCGCGTCGATCCCGAGCTCATCCAACTCCTCGACTCACGCGACTTCATCCCCGTCATTGCGCCGATCGGCGTGGGCCCCGACGGCGAGGCGTACAACATCAACGCGGATCTCGTCGCGGGAAAGCTCGCCGAGACGCTGCGCGCGGAGAAACTGGTGCTGATGACCAACACCACCGGCGTGCTCGATCGCAACGGCAACCTGCTCACCGGCCTTACCGCATCCGGGATCGAACGGCTCTTCGCCGACGGCACGATCCATGGGGGGATGCTGCCGAAGATCGGCTCCGCGCTCGACGCGGTGAAGAACGGCGTCACGAGCTCCCACATCATCGACGGTCGCGTCGAGCACGCGCTGCTGCTCGAAGTGCTGACCAACGAAGGTGTGGGCACGATGATCCGAGCGGGGTAGACCGATGGCAGTAAAGCCTGGCGAACGCCGATTGCAGATCCTGCAGACGCTTGCCTCCATGCTCGAGAATCCGCGCGGCGACAAGGTGACGACGGCGGCCCTCGCGGCGCGGCTCGACGTCTCCGAAGCCGCGCTCTATCGCCACTTCGCGAGCAAGGCGCAGATGTTCGAAGGATTGATCGAGTTCATCGAATCGACGCTTTTCTCGCTGGTGAACCGCATCACGAGCGAGACGACCGACGGCGTCGCACAGGCCACCCAGATCGTGTCCGTGCTCCTCGGCTTCGCGGAAAAGAATCCCGGCATGACGCGCGTACTGATCGGCGACGCGCTGGTGAACGAGGACGAGCGCCTGCAGGCGCGGATCAACCAGCTCTACGATCGCGTCGAGGCGGCGCTCCGCCAGGCGCTGAAGATCGCGCAGGCCGGAGGATCGTGGACCGGCGATCCGATAGCGGAGTCGAGCGCGCTCCTCGCCTTCGTACTGGGCCGCTGGCTGCTCTTCGCCAAGTCCGGCTTCAAGCGCGTGCCGCAGGACGGCTGGGACGCGCAGCGGAAGTACTTGTTCGGTTAAGCGGCCGCCAACGCTCAGGCAGCCTGCACCGTCGAAGGCGCGATCATGCAGCCGCTGATCCGCCAGCCGCCCCTCTTCTGACGTTCCACGGTGTAGAGCGCCACCAGCACTGTGTTGTCCTGCGCGATCAAGCGCAGCGGCTGCACGATGATGCCGTCGATCACTGCGCCCTCGAGGAACTCGGAGTAGCGCGCGTCGAGCAGCGGCGAGTAGGCGTGGCGCACCATGGCCATGAAGGACCTCGCGTCGCCGAATTGAGCCTGGATGCTGGGCGTCGCATAGCCGAAGGCCTTGCCTCCGTCGCCCGCCCTGAGCGCGGCAAGCTGCTGCGAGATCACTTTCTTAATCGCCTGCCATTCTTGTGAGCTGAGGTCCCTGGAGAGCGGCGGATCGGCGGCGCGCGCAAGGGGACCGAGGCAGAGAGCGATCGCTGCGCCGGCGGCGCCGTGCAGGAAGGCGCGGCGAGGTCGAGAGAACATTATGGAACCTCTGAAGGAGCTCCGCATACCGCGCAGGCGGGATCCTTGACGAAGCTCACCTCGCGCCACTCCATGGTCAGTGCGTCGACGACGAGGAGGCGTCCCGCGAGCGAGCGTCCCGCCGGGGCGAGGAGCTTGAGGGCCTCTGCGGCCTGGGTCGCACCCACGATGCCCACGAGCGGCGCAAAAACGCCCATCGTCGCGCAACGCGTCTCCTCGAATTCGTCGCCTTCGCCGAAGAGGCAGTGGTAGCAGGGGTTGGCGGGGTCGCGCGCGTCGAATACCGCGATCTGCCCGTCGAAACGGATCGCCGCGCCGGACACGAGAGGCTTCTTCGCGGCCACACAGGCGCGGTTCACGGCATGGCGAGTGGCGAAGTTGTCCGAGCAGTCGAGGACGACGTCGGCCGCGGCCGCCAGCGGCTTCAGCTCGCTCTCGCCTACGCGCATGCCGACGACTTCGACGCGCACTTCGGGATTGACCGCAGCGAGCCGCTCCTTCGCCGCCTCTACCTTCGGCCGGCCGACGGCCTCGGTGTCGAATAGGATCTGCCGTTGCAGGTTGGTGAGGTCCACTCGGTCGGCGTCGATGAGCACGAGCGTGCCCACGCCCGCGGCGGCGAGGAATTGCGCCACGGGATTGCCTAGCCCGCCGATCCCCACGACGAGCGCGCGGGACCGCGCGAAGCGCTGCTGCGCGTCCACCCCGAGCTCCGAGAGCAGGATGTGGCGGCTGTAACGAAGCAGTTGTGCGTCATCCATGGATCAAAGCGAAACGCTGAGACAAAGACGCCCGGGCGAGCCGGGCGTCTTTGCGACAGCGATGATCGGCTCGGTTACGGTTTGACCTGCGCCGAAACCGTCTTGATCGAGGCGTTGATCGGCAGCCCCTTCAGCTGATTGACCGCCTGCTTGAGCTGGAAGTCGTCGGCGGCGCCGAATTCGAAGCGCGGAGGCAACGCTTCCGCATCGACCTTGGCGACTGGCTTCCCGTCGGTCTTGGCCGGCGAAACTGCCACCTTGGTCTTGGTGCTCAGCGCCGCGTCGGGCTGCCCGACGGTGCCCGGCGCACCCGGCACTTCGAGATGGTGCTCGAGGTTCGCTTCACGCAGGCGGCTGGGAGACTCGCGTCCGTCGTCGATCATGATGTCGGGCTCGATGCCCTTGGCCTGGATCGAGCGCCCGCTCGGCGTGTAATAGCGCGCCGTCGTCAGCTTCAAGCCGGTGTTCTGACCAAGCGGGAGGATCGTCTGCACGGATCCCTTGCCGAAGGTCTGCGAGCCCATCACGAGCGCACGCTTGTGATCCTGCAGAGCGCCTGCAACGATCTCGGATGCCGAAGCAGTGCCGCCGTCGACCAGCACGATCATCGGCACCGATTTCACGCCGGCGGGGAGATCGCGCAGATAGTCATCGCCGCGGCTACGCATGTAATTCTCGCGGCTCGCCGAAAGCCGCATCCGCGCATCGGGCGTCCGTCCGTCGGTGTAAACCACGAGCGCGTCCTTGGGCAGGAACGCGGCCGAGACGCCGACTGCCGTGGGCAGCAGGCCGCCCGGGTCGGTGCGCACGTCGAGGACGAGCCCGGTGAGCGGACCGTCCTTGTACAGGTCGCGGATCGCCTTGGCGAGGTCCTCGCCGGTGCGCTCCTGGAACTGCCGGATGCGAATGTAGCCGTAGCCGGGCTCGAGCATCTTGTACTTGACGCTCTTGACGACGATTTCCTCGCGCGTGAGCGTGAAGGTGATCGGGGCGTCGACGTCCTTGCGCGCGACCGTGAGCACGATCTGCGTGCCCGGCTTGCCGCGCATCTTCTGCACCGCCTCGGAGAGCGCCATCCCGCGGGTGGCGATGTCGTCAATCTTGACGATCAGGTCGCCGGCCTTGACGCCGGCGCGGAACGCGGGCGTGTCCTCGATGGGCGAGATGACCTTGATGATGGCGTCTTCCACTCCGACCTCGATGCCGAGGCCGCCGAACTTGCCTTGGGTGGATACCTGGAGCTCCTTGAACGCGTCCGCATCGAGAAAGTCCGAGTGCGGGTCAAGCCCGTGCACCATGCCGTTGATCGCTTCGCGGATCAGCTTGTCGTCGGAGACCTGCTCGACGTAATCGCTCTTGATCCGGCCGAAAACGGCGGAGAATAGTTGCAGATCGTCGTAGGGAATCGGGAGCTTCGCCTCTTTTTCCGCCATCGCCGAGAAATTGAGGCTCAAAAGCAGCCCGAGCACCGCGCCCAGACCGATCAGCCCCGCCTTTTTCCAGCCGTTACCCATGTCGAACCTCTCGCTAGAAATTGAACCTGACGATCCCCCGACAGGATCGTAAGCCGCACCCCACAAACGGACCGAAGTATACGCTCGTTTGGATTGGGCAACAGTTGCACAGCCGCACGGCGCCACCGATCTGACCGGCGGCGAATGCTCCAACTCGTTCCTGTTTCACTGCCGGTTCTCGTGGACCGGCGCGCGCAGCGCAAGTTCCGTTGGCGGACGGCGGCGAGGAGTGCGTTATCATTTTGAGACATCCAAACCTGAAACATCTGAACGGCGCAACGCGGCGCCCCGCGCGGCGGTCGAACCGACGATGCTGCTTACTTTCCTCGAAAACAACTGGTGGCTGGTGCTGGTGCTGGTCGTATCCGGCGCGATGCTGATCTGGCCCGTCATACAGTTCCGTCTCGGACCGGTGCGCGAGGTCGGCGCGATCCAGGCGACTCAGCTTATCAACCGGCAGAACGCGCTGATGCTCGACGTGCGCGAGACGCAGGAATACGAGGGCGGGCGGGTTCCCAACGCCGTTCACCTGCCGCTGTCGCAGCTCGCCGGGCGCGGCGCCGAGCTCAAAAAGTTCACGTCGCGCCCGGTCATCGCCTACTGCGACCGCGGGAGCCGCAGCCGGAGCGCGGCGGGGAAGCTCGCCAAGCTCGGCTTCGCGGAGGTCTATACGCTGCGCGGCGGGCTGCGCGCCTGGAGCGAAGCCGGGCTCCCGGTCGAGAAGCAAGGCTGATGGCGCTGATCACGATGTACTCGACCGAGGTCTGCCCGTTCTGCGTGCGGGCCGAGCGGCTGCTGCGGGCAAAGGGCGTAGCCGAGATCGCCAAGGTACGCGTGGACCTCGAGCCCGCGCTGCGCATCGAGATGGTGCGCAAGACCGGCAGGCGCACCGTGCCGCAGATATACATCGGCGAAGTGCATGTAGGCGGCTATGACGACCTCGTCGCGCTCGATCGAGCTGGCCAGCTCGAGCCGTTGTTGTCCGCAGCCTGAGCGGCGGCGGGTCGCTGCTGCGCTATAATTTCGTGTTTCGCCCCCAACCAGGATATTCGCATGGCCGATCCACAAGCAAGCGCCGGTCCGTCCTTCGCCATCGAGCGCATCTACGTCAAGGATCTTTCGCTCGAGAATCCCGGCGCCCCGCAGTCCTTCAGCATGCCGACCGGTCCGCAGGTCGACGTCAGCCTTCGCAGCCGCGGCGAACAGATCGGCGAGGGCGTCTTCGAGTGCGTACTCACCATCACCGTAACCGCGCGTGCGGACGGCAAAACCGTGTTCCTCGTCGAAACCGCGCAGGCGGGCGTGTTCCGCATCAACGGCGTGCCGCTCGGCGACATCCAGCCCATCCTGGGGATCCATTGCCCATCGGTGCTGTTCCCGTACGCGCGCGAGACGATCGCGGACGCGGTCATCCGCGCGGGCTTTCCGCCGGTGCACCTCGATCCGATCAATTTCGAGGTCCTGTACCAGCAGCAGTTGGCGCAAATGCAGCCCCAACAGCAGGCCGCGCCGATCCCCAGCTGACGGAAATGCGCCGACGCGCGCTGCCCGGACTGGCGCTCGCGTGCACGCTCGCCGCCACCACGGCTGTGGCAGCCGAGTTTCGCGCGACGAGCGAAGTCGCCGTGCTCTACGATGCGCCCTCGGTCAAGGGCAAACCGCTGTTTGTGCTCGGGCGCGACTACCCGCTCGAGGTGATCGTCACCCTTGAAAGCTGGCTGAAAGTCCGAGATGCCGGCGGTACGGTCGCCTGGGTGGAGCGCAAGGCACTTGCCGATCGGCGAACACTCGTGGTGCGGACTCCGGTGGCAGAGATCCTCGCCAACGCGGACGCTTCGGCGCCACTCGTCTTCAAGGCGGAGCAGAACGTGCTCCTCGAACTCGTCGATCAGGGTCAGGCGGTGGCCACTCCCGGATGGGTCAAGGTTCGTCATCGCGACGGTCAGACCGGTTTCGTGCGCATCGGCCAGGTCTGGGGCTTGTAGCGCACGGCTGGAGTGGTTCGCCTCCGGCGCCCCGCGCGAATGATCGACAGCGTCGCGATCCTCGGCGCCGGAGCCTGGGGCACGGCACTTGCGGTGCATCTCGCCCGCGGGCACGAGTCGCAGGGCGTCCGCTTGTGGGCGCGCGACGCAGCGCAGGCAAGCGCGCTCGCCGCTACGCGCGAGAATGCACGCTATCTTCCCGGCGTCACTATCCCCTCGTCGATCCGGGTGACTGCGAAGATCGACGAGGCCGTTAGCGGGGCAGGGCTCGTCGTCGTGGCCACGCCGATCGCAGCGCTGCTGCAGGTCGTGACCGCGCTGCAACCTGTCGCCGCGGCGCCTCTGGTCTGGTTGTGCAAGGGATTCGTCGCGACCGAGGCGGCGCCGGGCGTCGCGCTCGCGCACCGCGTGGTCGCGCCGCGCTGGAGCGCAGCCGTCGGCGTGGTCTCCGGGCCGAGCTTCGCCGAGGAAGTCGCGCGCGGACTCCCCACGGCTGTGAGCGTCGCCGCAACGGACGCAAGACTGGCGGAAGAAGTCGCGCAAAGCTTGCGCGGCGAAACGCTGCGCGTCTACGTGAGCGATGATCTGACCGGCGTGGAGGTCGGTGGCGCGGTAAAAAATGTGCTGGCGATTGCCGCCGGCGCGAGCGACGGACTCGGCTTCGGACACAACGCGCGCGCGGCGCTCATCACGCGCGGGCTCGCCGAGACAGGCCGTCTTTGCGCCGCGCTCGGCGGCCGGCGCGAGACCATGATGGGCCTGTCAGGGCTGGGCGACCTCGTGCTCACCTGCACCGGCGACCTCTCCCGCAATCGCCGCGTCGGCCTCGCGCTCGCGGCCGGGCGCACGCTGCCCTCGATTCTCGCCGAACTGGGCCACGTCGCCGAAGGCGTCACTGCGGCGCGCGATCTCAGAAAGCTTACCGAGGCGCTCCGCGTCGAGATGCCGATCTGTGAAGCCGTTCATCGCGTGCTCTATGAGAACCTTGCGCCACGCCAGGCGGTCGAAGCGCTGCTCGCGCGCGAACCGCGCCAGGAATTCCGTTGAAAGGGAAAAAGAAACGATCGAGTCGAAGCTCGTGTTCTACGCCTCGAAGGACGGCACTCGCGTGCCGATGTTTCTGACCCATCGCAAGGGGACGAAGCAGGACGGAACGAATCCGGTGTTTCTGCACGGCTACGGCGGCTTCAACATCGGCGTCAGCCCGGATTACGTGCGGAGCTGGGCCACGTTCATCGACCGCGGCGGCGTGCTCGCCGAAGCTGGCATCCGCGACCGCGAGTACGAGCTGAGGTTCATCTTCTCGCGGCTCGGGATGCGCTAGCTCAAGCAAAGCCCGGAAATCCGAGCTGCCGCCACGCTTCGTAGACAGCGATCGCCACCGCGTTTGAGAGATTGATGCTGCGCACGTCCGGCCGCATCGGAATGCGCAGCCGCGAATCAGGCTCGAACTCGGCAAGAATCGGCCCCGGCAGCCCGCGCGTTTCGCAACCGAAGACGAGCACGTCGTCGCCGTCGAATTTGCAGTCATAGAGCGAGCGCTGCGCGCTCGTCGTCAGTGCGAACCAGCGACGGGCGCCCAGCGGATCGAGCGCGGCGCGGCACGCGGTCCAATCGCGATGCGTAACCACGCGCGCATATTCGTGATAGTCGAGTCCCGCCCGCTTCAGTTCCCTGTCTTCGAGACGAAAGCCGAGCGGCTCGACGAGATGCAGCTCCGCGCCGCTGTTTGCCGCGAGCCGTATCACGTTGCCGGTGTTGGGAGGAATTTCCGGATGGACGAGAACGATTGCGAGCATCAATCGGTGGGCGGCAGCGTACGCGCCACCACCCAGTTCTCAACCCGCGTCGCGCCGGCACGGCGCAGCGTCCTTGCGAATTCGGCAAGCGAGGCACCGGTGGTCATGACGTCGTCGACCACTGCCACGCTCATCCCGGCGAGGTCGAGCTCGCACGCAAACGCGTCGCGGACGTTCTGCGCGCGCTCGCTCCAGGGCAGCGTGACCTGCGGCGGCGACGCACGCACGCGGTGCATTCCTTTGCGCACAAGCGGCACGCGCAGCCGCTCGCCGATGGCGCGCGCGATCTCGAAGGCCTGGTTGTAGCCGCGCTCGCGCTGCCGCTCGGGCGCGAGCGGCAGCGCGACCAGCCGATCGGGCGGGTGCGCGCCACGCTGACGCTCGCGCTGGTCGAGGATCGCGCCCGCGGCCCACTCGGCGAGCGCGAGCCGTCCGTGATACTTGAACGCGTGCAGCAGCCGATCGACGGGGAATGCGTAGGCAAACGCGGCGATCGTAGCAACGAATGGCGGCGGGTCGACAAGACAATGTCCGCACACTTCGCCGTTCGCTGTCGGCAGGGCGCACACGGGACACGCCGGACCGACGCGCGGCAGCGACGAATGGCAGCCGCGACAGATCAACTCTGCGCCGGAGGCCGCCGCGCACAGCTCGCAGCGCTGCGGCAGCGCGCGCCGCGCGGCGTCGAGCGCACCGCGCCTGACGCTGTCCAACGCACCGCTCAGGAAATTTGACACTTCGAAGCTCCCTCCCCGAAACTGCCCTGCATGTGGGCGGCACGTTATCACAGCGGCGTTGCGAGCGCCGATGCCTGCTGAGCGGCACCCGGAGCGGCCCGACGCCGCGGAAGTGCGACGCGCCGCCGATCGCGCGGCGGCAGGCTACGACGATGCCGCCGTGCTGCAGCGGGAGGTGGGCCGGCGCATGGCCGAGCGGCTCGCGCTCGTCAGGTTGCAGCCGGCGACGATTCTCGATGCCGGCTGCGGCACCGGGGAAGCGCTCACCGAGCTGGCCGCGCGCTATCCCGGCGCGACGATCATTGGGCTCGATTTTGCCGAGCGCATGATCGCCGCGGCGAAGCGTCGCGCGGCGGCGCTCTCGACTCCGCCGGGCGCAGTGCTGGCGAAGCTGATTGGCGCGAGGGCGCTTGCGCGCGGTGCGATCTCCTTCGTCTGCGGCGACGCGACCCGGCTTCCCATCGCGCCCAGGTCGGTCGATCTCGTGTGGAGCAACCTCATGCTGCCCTCGGTGGGCGAACCATCCGCGGCGTTGGCGGAATTCCTGCGCGTGCTCAAGGTGGGCGGGTTCCTCATGTTCACAACCTTTGGGCCGGACACGCTCAAGGAATTGCGCGCGGCATTCGCCGGCATCGACCGCGCCACGCACGTCGGCCGCTTCATCGACATGCACGACGTCGGTGACGCGCTCCTCGAGACCGGCTTCGCGGAGCCAGTGATGGACGCGGAGACGATCACGCTAACTTACGCCGACGCCATCGCCATGATGCGCGAGCTCAAGGCGATCGGCGCGCACAACGCCACTGTCGGCCGGCCGCGCGGACTGATGGGGCGCGCACGCTGGGCGCGGATGCTCGCGGCGCTGGAACGTTTTCGGCGCGAGGGACGGCTGGCCGCGACCTTCGAAGTCGTTTACGGGCACGCCTGGAAGCCGGAGCCGCGCTTCGCTGCCGATGGTCGAGCCATCGTGCGCTTCGACCGGCGGAGAGGAGGCTGACGGGAGCGCGAAGATTTTTTGCCGCACGGCCATCCATGTTAAGATTTGCCGCTTCACGATGTCCGTGTCGAAAGCATGTCCGGCGCTGATATCCCGCCGCTTCCTACCGAGCCCGAATTCTGCGTAGTGTCGCGCCGTAACGATTCGCTTGGTTCACGCTGGCGTTGGCGGTTGTTCGCGTCGTTGTGCGCGGTTTCGTTCGGCCTGGCGCTGGCTTTCGCGGCTTTCGGCGCCTGGCTGGTGCTGCCGTACTCCGCGCTTGAGATGCTGGTGCTGTACGTGGCGTTCCGGTGGATCGATCGCCACGCGACTGACTGGGAGCGCGTGAGCGTGGCCGGCGATCGAGTGACCGTCGAGCGCGAGCGAGGCGGCGTTCTGGCGCGCCACGACTTCAATCGCTACTGGACGCGGGTCGAAGTGCAGGAAGACGGATTTGGCCGCTCGCCGCGCCTCGAGCTGCGGTTTGCGGGCAAGAGCATTGCGGTGGGCGAAGAGCTGTCGGCCGCGGAACGCGCGACGCTCGCCCGCGATCTGCGGCGCGCGCTGGCGAGAGCCTGACCGGCAAAAGAAGACGAAACAGAAGGGGATCATCGACGTGGCCGCGGAAAGCTTGACGGGCAAGGGGATGGCGCTGCGCGCATCGTCGCGTTCGCGCCTCGGCGCAGCGCTGCAATGGTCGATCGGACCGGCGCTGGCGGTGGCGGGCACGGCGGCTCACGCCGAGCGTCAATACAATCTGCAGGATCCGGTCACGCCGATCGCGAAGCAGATCCTCGATCTCCACACCTACATCTTGTGGATCTGCGTGGTGATCTTCATTGGCGTGTTCTCGGTGATGTTCTATTCGATCTTCGCGCACCGCAAGTCGAAGGGGCACCAGGCGGCGCAATTTCACGAGAACACGCTGGTCGAGGTGGTGTGGACGATCATCCCGTTCCTCATCCTGCTGTTCATGGCGTTTCCCGCGACCAAGACGATCCTCGCGATGAAAGACGCCTCGGCGCCCGACATGACGGTCAAGGTAACCGGCTACCAATGGAAGTGGAGCTACGATTACCTCGACCACGGCTTCGGCTTCTACAGCAACCTCTCGACGCCGTATTCGCAGATCCACGGCGACGAGCCGAAGGGCGAGCACTATCTGCTCGAGGTCGACAACCCCATGGTGGTGCCGGTCGGCAAGAAGGTGCGCGTGCTCATCACCGCCAACGACGTGATCCACTCCTGGTCAGTGCCCGCGTTCGGCGTCAAGCAGGACGCGATCCCGGGTTTCGTGCGCGATTCCTGGTTCAGGGCAGAGAAGCCGGGCATCTACCGCGGCCAGTGCTCGGAACTCTGCGGCAAGGAGCACGGCTTCATGCCGATCGTGGTTGAAGTGAAGGCCGCGGATGATTACGCGAAGTGGCTCGACGAGCACAAGAAGGCCGCCGCGGCCGCGGCCGACGATCCGAACAAGGTTTGGGACCAGCGCGAGCTGATGGCGCGCGGCGAGAAGATCTTCACCGCCAACTGCGCTGCCTGCCATCAGGCCAACGGCAAGGGCGTGCCGGGCGCGTTCCCCGCGCTCGACGGCTCGCAGGTCGTAACTGGACCGAAAGACGGCCAGATCAAGACGGTGTTGAACGGCGTCGTGAAGAACGGCCAGCCGACCGCGATGGTGCCATGGCGGAACACGCTCTCCGACATCGACATCGCGGCGGTCATCACCTATACGCGCAACAGCTGGGGCAACCACACGGGCGAAACGATCCAGCCTTCCGAGGTGAAGGTGGCGAGGCAAGGATGAAATCCGCCGAGCCATCCCGAGGCGCGGTGCGCCGAGGGACCTGTTTTGGATCTGTTTGAAGAGTCAGACAGGAGCAGCCGATGAGCAGCATTCCACACGATCACGCCGCCGGGCACGGCGAGGCGCACGAGGAGCACGCGCATCACCCCGGCGGCATCATGCGCTGGATCACGACGACCAATCACAAGGACATTGGCACGCTGTACCTGTGGTTCGCGTTCATCATGTTCCTCGCCGGTGGCACGCTTGCGCTCACCATCCGCAGCGAGCTGTTCCATCCAGGGTTGCAGCTCGTCGATCCGGAGTTCTTCAACTCGCTCACGACGCTGCACGGACTGATCATGATCTTCGGCGCGATCATGCCGGCTGCGGTGGGATTCGCCAACTGGCAGGTGCCGATGATGATCGGCGCGCCGGACATGGCGTTCGCACGGCTGAACAACTGGAGCTTCTGGCTGTTGCCTTTCGCGGCGACGTTGCTGATCAGCTCGTT
Source organism: Casimicrobiaceae bacterium (assembly GCA_035501215.1). Taxonomy (GTDB): domain Bacteria; phylum Pseudomonadota; class Gammaproteobacteria; order Burkholderiales; family Casimicrobiaceae; genus PALSA-1003. The sequence goes on along the minus strand of DATJWL010000159.1, from coordinate 40,969 downwards.
CTTCGTGCCTGGCGGCGCGGCCGCCGGCGGCTGGACCCTCTACGCGCCGCTATCGGTGCAGGCCGGGATGGGCATGGACATGACGATCTTCGCGATCCACATCATGGGCGCGTCGTCGATCATGGGGTCGATCAACATCATCACCACCATCCTCAACCTGCGCGCGCCCGGCATGACGCTGATGAAGATGCCGCTCTTCGTGTGGACCTGGCTCATCACGGCGTACCTGCTGATCGCGGTGATGCCCGTGCTGGCCGGCACGGTGACGATGCTGCTCACCGACCGCCATTTCGGCACCAGCTTCTTCAACGCCGCGGGCGGCGGTGACCCGGTGATGTTCCAGCACATCTTCTGGTTCTTCGGGCATCCCGAGGTCTACATCATAATCCTGCCGGCGTTCGGGATCGTGTCGACCATCCTGCCGACGTTCTCGCGCAAGCCGCTCTTCGGCTATGCGTCGATGGTCTACGCGACCGCGTCGATCGCCATCCTCTCCTTCCTCGTCTGGGCGCACCACATGTTCACGGTCGGGATGCCGGCTGCAGGCCAGCTCTTCTTCATGTACATGACGATGCTGATCGCCGTTCCGACCGGCGTGAAGGTGTTCAACTGGCTGGCGACGATGTGGAGGGGCTCGATGACGTTCGAGACGCCGATGCTGTTCGCGATCGGCTTCATCTTCCTGTTCACGATGGGCGGCTTCACGGGGCTGGTGCTCGCGATCACCCCGGTCGACATCCAGCTCCAGGACACCTATTACGTCGTCGCGCACTTCCATTACGTCCTGGTGGCGGGTTCCCTCTTCGCGTTCTTCGGCGGCATCTACTACTGGCTGCCGAAGTGGTCAGGGAAGATGTACGACGAGACGCTTGGCAAGTGGCACTTCTGGCTGTCGATGATCTTCTTCAACGTCACCTTCTTCCCGATGCACTTCCTAGGGCTCGCCGGCATGCCGCGTCGCATCGCGGACTATCCCGCGCAGTTCACCGACTGGAACGAAGTGGCGACGATCGGCGCATTCGGTTTCGGGCTGTCGCAGATATTGTTCCTGTTCATCGTGCTGAAGGCGCTGCGCTTCGGCGCGCCGGCGCCCGCGCGGCCGTGGGACGGCGCGGATACGCTGGAGTGGACGCTGCCCTCGCCCGTGCCCTACCACACCTTCGAAACTCCGCCGGTCGTGAGCTGAACGAGAGACGAGCTCGCATGCAATCGGCCCTCCGACCCAATGATGCGAAGAGCTCGCGGCGCAGCGCCAACCTGCGCACCGCGCTGATCCTCGCCTCGATCGCGGCGGTGTTCTTCGGCGGGATCATCGCGGCGCAGCTCACCGGCGGCAACGCGGTCGGCATCGGCGTTCTCGGCTTTGCCATCATCGGCCTCCTGCTGGTGACGGTCAGCCGCAAACTGCGCGGAGATACTGCCAAGATGAGCGGCAAAACGGGACCGAAATGACGGAGAGCAAGCCCTTCGATCGGAAACGCGCCAACCGCGTCATGCTGATCAAGCTGGGCGTGGTGGCGGCAGTCATGTTCGGCTTCGGTTTCCTCCTCGTGCCTTTCTACGATCAGATCTGCAAGGCGACCGGGCTGCGCGACATCGATGCGCCTGACGAAGTGACGAACACGCAGGTCGACGCGTCGCGCAGCGTGCGCCTCGAGCTGGACGCGAACGTGAACAAGCTGCCGTGGCGGTTCCGGCCGCTGAGCCCGATCGTGACCGTGCATCCGGGCGAGCTTGCCGAGGTCGTGTACGAAGTGGAGAACACTTCCGACCGGCCCATGACGGGGCAGGCCGTGCCGAGCTACGGCCCGCGGCTCGCCGGTGAATATTTCAGGAAGCTCGATTGCTTCTGCTTCACGAAGCAGGCGTTCGGGCCGCACGAAACGCGACGCATGCCGGTCGTGTTCGTGATCGACCCGAAGCTTCCGAAGGACGTGAACACGATCACGCTCTCGTATACGTTCTTCGAGGTCGAGGGCAACCAATCGTTGGGGCCGGGCTGATCCGGCCGATGTTGGGAGAGAAAAGAAGATGAGGAGCGACGCATGAGCGCACCGCAGAGCGGCACCAAGCCGTACTACTTCGTGCCGCAGCCTTCCCACTGGCCGATCACCGGCTCCTGCGCACTGCTGCTCATGGCCGTCGGCGCGGCGACCTGGTTCAACGCCTACAGCTTCGGTCCGTGGCTCGTGCTGGCGGGTGCCGCCGTCCTGCTGACGATGATGTTCGGCTGGTTCAGCCACGTCATCGACGAGTCCGAGCACCGGCTGTACAACAAGAAGGTCGACGTCTCGTTCCGCTGGGGAATGAGTTGGTTCATCTTCTCCGAGGTGATGTTCTTCGCCGCGTTCTTCGGCGCGCTCTTCTACGTGCGCAACCTCTCGGTGCCTGACCTCGGCAGCCCGGAATCGAAGCTCCTGTGGCCTAACTTCACTGCCTTCTGGCCGACCAACGGCCCGTATCTGAAGGACGCGTTCACGCCGATGGCGGCGATCGGCATTCCGCTGCTCAACACCATCATCCTCGTGTCCTCGGGTGGAACGCTCACCGTGGCGCACCATGCGCTCAAGACCGGAAATCGCGGCGCGCTCAAGTTCTGGCTCGCCGTCACGATCGCGCTCGGCTTCACCTTCCTCGCCCTGCAGGCGCACGAGTACATCCACGCCTACAGCGAGCTGAACCTCAAGCTGTCGACGGGCGTATACGGCTCGACGTTCTTCATGCTCACGGGCTTCCACGGCTTCCACGTGACGATCGGCGCGATCATGCTCTCGGTGATGCTGGGCCGCGTCTTCCGCGGGCATTTCGACGCCGACCACCACTTCGCGTTTGAAGCCGCGGCGTGGTACTGGCACTTCGTCGACGTGGTGTGGCTGCTGCTGTTCGTGCTGGTGTATTGGCTCTGACGCCCCAGCGGCGCGACGCAACTCCGGGTGCCGCGCGGCGAACCCCGTCGATCGCCCTCGCCGCAAACGCCGACCTACGGGTCGCCCGGCGCGGCTTCGGTCGTCAACACACGATCTCCCTCGCCGCGCCACCCCTAACGGTCGGCCGCGGCGCGTTGGCGACCGCCGGGGCGTTCGCCGCTCGCCAACTCGGCGGGCACATCGCGCCTTCGCTCGCCGCGGCGCACCGTCCCTACCGTAACCCGTGCTCGCCGATCCAGCCGAGGCGATAACTCACCACGAGGAAGATGAGCAGGCAGGCCGACAGGGCGACGCGGATCGCGAGCGCGCGCACCATCCGCATGCTCTTGCCGCGGTCGTGATAGAGATAGTAGAGCGCGCTGCCGAGGCTCGCGAGAATCGCGACCAGAGCGATGATGACGATGATTCGTATCACTGTGAGTGCGGTGGTGACTGTGGGGCTCCGCGGGCCGTATCAGTCACGTCCCACGATGAAGCAGCCTAGTGTACTGCCAGTACGCTTCCGACGCCCTTGAGTTCCTTTCTTCGCTCGCGTCGTTTCGCTCCGACGCTCTGGCCGACGCTGGGCATGATCGCGCTCGTCGCGTTGACCGGCGCGCTCGGCAACTGGCAGCGGCACCGCGCCGCGGAGAAGGAGGCGCTCGCGGCAGGGTTCGCTGCCGCAGCCGCGCAGCCCCCGATCGGGCTCACCGGCGCGGAGCGCGACGCGGCGCCACTTCTCTATCACGCGGTGCGCGCGAGCGGGGAATACGACGCGCGGCATCAAGTGCTGATCGACAACAAGGTGCATGCCGGACGGCCGGGCTTCGAGGTGGTGGCACCGCTGTGCTTCGCGGCGAACGGGCGCTGCGTGCTCGTGGACCGGGGCTGGACTGCGCAGCGCGCGAGCCGCTCGGATCTGCCCGACGCGCCGCCACCGGTCGGGGCGATTACCGTCTATGGGCGCGCCGTTGAACCGCCACGACGTTATCTCGAACTCACCGATGAGCCTTCTGCGGGCCCGCTGTGGCAGAACCTCGACATCGCGCGGATCGCTGCGGCGACCCGGCTCGATCTCCTGCCGGTCGTGATCGAGCAATCCGACGCCGTGGTTCCTGCCGACGGGCTCGTGCGTGACCGGCCACCGCCCGATTTCAACGTGGAGCGCCATCTGTCGTACATGCTGCAGTGGTATTCACTCGCCGCACTGGCGGTCGTGCTCTGGCTCACGCTCAACTGGCGCAAGCGGGAAGATGCAAGCGGTCGAGAGCGATAGGCTCGCGCCTCGGCGCAGGGCGCGGCGCACGCTGCTCCTGCTCGCGCTCGTTTGCGCCGCACCGGTGCTTGCCTCTTACGTCGCGTACTATTGGCTGCGGCCGGAAGCGCGCACCAACTACGGCGAGCTTCTCGAGCCGGCAACAGCGCCCGAGATCAGCGGCACGCGACCCGGCGGTACGGCTTTTCATCTTTCCGATCTGCACGGACGCTGGACCCTGTTGATCGTCGCCGGCGGGGCGGGCTGCGATGCCCCCTGCGAGCGCGGCCTTTATGCGACGCGTCAGGCGCACACGATGCAGGGCGGTGAGCGCGATCGCATCGGTCGCGTCCTGCTGCTGCCCTCCGGCGCGCCTGCGCCCGCGCCGGAATTATTGGCTGAACACCCGGGTATGATCGTTGTGCATGGCGATCCGCGTCAGTGGACTGCGCGGCCCGGCGCCACGCCGAACATCTATCTCGTCGACCCCCATGGCAACTTCATCCTTCGCTATCCACCCGATCCTGACATTCGCAGGCTCGCCAAGGACCTTGAGCGGCTCCTGCGGGCGTCGCGGATCGGATGACCGCGATGGTAAAATCCTGCTTTCGTTTCGCTCTCCAATGACCACCCTCGCTCTCACCGAAGGCCGGCTGCGCCAGTTCCTCTCGCTCGCGAAGCCGCGCGTGGTGCTGCTCATCGTCTTTACCGCGGTGATCGGCATGTTTCTCGCCGCGCCGGGGCTGCCGCCGATTGGTGCCGTGGTGTTCGGCACGCTCGGCATCGCGCTCGTCGCCGGTGCGGCGGCGGCCATCAACTGTCTGGTCGAGCGCAAGATCGACGCGGTGATGGCGCGCACGCGTGCCCGGCCGCTGCCGCGCGGCGAGGTAACGTCGCTGCAGACGCTCGCTTTTGCCTTCGTGGTCGGCGCGACCGGGCTCGCGATCCTGTACGCGAAGGTGAACGTGCTCACGATGTGGCTCACGCTCGCGACCTTCGTCGGCTACGCCGTCGTGTACACGGTGCTCCTCAAGCCGGCAACGCCGCAGAACATCGTCATCGGAGGCGCTTCCGGCGCGATGCCTCCGGTGCTCGGCTGGACCGCGGTCGCGGACCGCGTCACGCCGGAAGCGCTGCTGCTCTTTCTCATCATCTTCGCCTGGACGCCGCCGCACTTCTGGTCGCTCGCGTTGTATCGCACGAAAGAGTATGCGAAGGCAGGCCTGCCGATGCTGCCGGTAACGCACGGGTCCGCGTACACGCGGCTGCAGATCCTGCTCTACGCCGTCGTGCTCTTCGCGGTGACGCTCCTGCCTTACGCGATCCGCATGAGCGGCGTGCCCTATCTCGTCGCCGCAGTCGCACTCGGCGCCGGATTCGTCGGATACGCGATCGCCTTGCTCAGGCGCTACAGCGACGAGTTGGCGCGGCGCACGTTCCGCTACTCCATCACTTACCTGGCGGCGCTGTTCTCGGCGCTGCTGCTGGACCACTATTGGCAGTGAGTCGTCTGAAGCAGTCGCTGGCGATCGCTCTCGGCGCGCTCCTCCTTGCAGCCTGCAATCAGCAAGGTTTCCAGGGGTCGGATGTCACCGGCTCCAAGTTCGGCCGCGACTTCCACCTGACCGATCACACCGGGAAGCCACGCGCGCTCGCCGACTTCCGCGGCAAAGTCGTGGTCATCTTCTTCGGCTACACGCAGTGTCCCGAGGAATGTCCGACCACGCTCTCGCGGCTGGCGGCGGCGATGCAGAAGCTCGGTCCCGACGCCGCGCGCGTGCAGGTGCTGCTTGTGACGGTGGACCCGGAGCGCGATACGCCCCAAGTGCTGTCGCAATACGTTCCTGCGTTCGATCCGACCTTTCTCGGCCTGTACGGCGACGCGGCCGCGACGGCGGAAGTGGCGAAGGAGTTCAAGGTCCTCTATCAGAAGCAGCCCGGACCCACGCCAGGGACCTACAGCATGGACCATTCAACCGGGACCTTCATCTTCGACCGGGAAGGGCGGCTGCGCGTGTACGAAAGCTACGCGCAAGGTCCGGACGCGCTCGCGCACGATATTCGCGCGCTGCTGTAGACTCGCCGCGCAATGCAGCTCACGCTCCAGGACGCGTTTGCGCTTGCCGCGCGGTATGAGGCCACCGGCCGTGGCGCCGAGGCGCGCGCGATCTACGACGAGATCCTCGCCTCGCTGCCCGAACATCCCGGCGCGCTGCTGCGCATCGCCGAGCAGGCGCTGGCCGCAGGCCGGTACGACGATGCGCTTGCCTTCCTTGAGCGCGCGCTGGCCGCTGCGCGGAAGAACACCTCGCCCGCGCACGAGATCTGGCTGGCGATGGCGCGCGTCCGGCTCGCACGTGGCGAGCGGGACGATGCCGAAGCCGCCATTGAGCAGGCGCACTCGATCGCGAGGCGCTTCAAGTCGGGTGGCGCGGCGCACAACGCGCGGAGGCTCCTCGAACAATGCGTCGCGCTCGCGCCGGAAAGCGCCGCGCTGAGGGTAAGCCTCGGCGCGGCCTGTCTCGACGATTACCGTCCTGCCATCGCGCGCGAACATCTGCAGCGCGCCATGGCTCTCGGCGCGGAAGGCGCGGAGGTCTGGGACAATCTCGGGCTTGCGCAGCGGCTGCTCGGCGAGCCCGCACAGGCGCTCGCCTCCTTCGAGCGCGCTGCCGCGGCCGACCCATCGCTCACGCCCGCGCTCGCGAATATCGTCCAGGAGCGCTATGCCTTGTGCGAATGGGACGGGCTCGAAGGCTGCGAGCAGCGCCTGATCGCCACGCTCGACAAGCCGGCGAGCGATCCGCGCTGGTCGCCGTGGGTCGCGCTCTCGATGCCACTTTCGTCGGAGCAGCAACTCGCTATCGCGAGGCGATGGGCCGGCGCGATGCTGCCGCCGGCCGCGACGCGCCGCGCGGCTCCTCCGCGCGGTGCACGGCGATTGCGCGTGGGTTATCTGTCCGGGAATTTCCACGATCATCCGACCGGCCGTCTGATGGCGGGCCTGTTCGAGCAGCACGACCGGAAGCGTTTCGAAATCTTCGGCTATGCGTACGGAGCCGATCGCGACAGCGCAACGGGCAAACGCGTGCGCGCGGCCTTCGACCGCTGGCGCGACCTCGGCAGCGTTGCCGACGACGAAGCGGCGCGCCTGATCCGCGACGATGCGGTCGACATTCTGATCGAGCGCCACGGGTACACCTTGGGCGGACGCCTCGGCATCCTCGCCTCGCGGCCCGCGCCGGTGCAGCTCCACTACATGAGCTTTCCCGGATCGCTGGGCTACGATGCCGTCGACGGCGTCATCGCCGATGCCGAGGTGCTCCCGCAACAGGACGAAGCTTTCTTCCACGAGCGCGTGTGGCGACTGCCGCGCTGCTATTACGTCAATGACAGCAAGCGCGGAATGCCGAGGGCGACGAGCCGCGCCGCGAACGCGCTGCCGGAGCATGCGCTCGTGCTCGCCTGCTTCAACCAGAGCTCCCGGTTGCGCCGGCCGCTCTTCGCGACCTGGCTCGCCGCGCTCGCAGCGCGAAGCGATGCGGTGCTGTGGCTGCTCACCGGCCATCCACGCATGCAGCGCAACCTGCGCGCGGAAGCCGAACGCGCGGGCGTCGAGCCGCAGCGGCTCGTCTTCGCTCCGCTGCTGCCGCAGGACGCGCACATCGCGCGGATCGGCTGCGCCGATCTCGCGCTCGACACGCTGCCGTACGGAGCGCACACGACCGGATGCGACGCACTGTGGTGCGGCGTTCCGATGCTCACCTGCCGCGGCGCCACCTTCGCGGGGCGCGTCGGCGCGAGCCTGCTCAAGGCGAGCGGTCTGCCCGAGCTGGTCGCGTCCTCGCCGGAAGAGTACGGCGAGCGCCTGCTCGAGCTCGTTTCGAACCCGACTCGATTGCGCGACTACCGCGCCTTTCTGGAGCACACGCGCGAGACCAGCCCTCTCTTCGATACGGCCGGCTTCACGCGTGACTGGGAAGCGCTGCTGCTCAGGATCTGCGGTGATGCTTCAGCGCCCTGATTGTCATTCCCGACATGATTGTCATTCCGAGCGCAGCGAGGGACCTGCTGTGTTGACAACGAACGCGCCTAGCGCTTGTGCTCGATCAGCTCGATCTTGTAGCCGTCGGGATCCTCGACGAAGGCGATCACCGTCGTGCCGCCCTTCACCGGGCCGGCTTCGCGCGTGACCTTGCCGCCGTAGCTGGCAACTGCGGTGCGCACCGAGTCGCACGCCGCGGCAGCGTCGGGCACTTCGATCGCGACGTGGCCGTAGCCTGTGCCGAGGTCGTAGCGATCCACGCCGTAGTTGTAGGTCAGCTCGAGGACCGCGTGCGCCGATTCGTCCCCGTAGCCTACGAAGGCGAGTGAGTATTTCTGCTCCGGGCGGTCGGTCGTGCGCAGGAGCTTCATCCCGAGCACCTCCGTGTAGAAGCGCGTCGAGCGATCGAGGTCGCCGACGCGGAGCATGGTGTGAAGGATGCGCATCAGAATTCGATCAGCTCGTAGTCTTCCTTGCGCGCCCCGCAATCGGGGCAGGTCCAGTTCGGCGGCACGTCCTCCCATTTGGTGCCGGGGGGAACGCCCGTGTCGGGATCGCCGAGTGCCTCGTCGTAGATGTGGCCGCAGATGAGGCACATGTATTTTCGCATCGGTGGAGAGAACGCGGAAAAACGGATGGGGTAGAATTCGATTTTACCAAGTTCAGCGACTCCGGGAACGCGTCCACCGTTTCCGTCCCGCGCGGGCAAACGATGTCCTCCTCGTCGGATCCACCTTCCGATTCCCCAGCGGTGGTGCTGACCTTCGCGGCGTCCGATCCGAGCGGCGGCGCGGGCATGCAGGCCGACATCCTCACGCTCTCCAGCATGGGCTGCCATCCGCTCTCGGTGCTCACTGCGATCACGGTGCAGGACACGCTCGGCGTCGAAGGCGTGCAGCCGCTCGACGCGGAATGGGTCGCCGACCAGGCGCGCTGTCTGCTGGAGGACATGCCGGTCGATGCATTCAAGATCGGCGTGCTCGGCAGCGTCGAGAACATCGCAGCCATCGCCGAGATACTGTCCGACTATCCGGACGTGCCGCTAGTGCTCGATCCGGTCCTCGCGTCGGGACGCGGCGACGAGCTCGCCACCGACGAAATGCTGCACGCGTTGCGCGAGCTGCTGCTCCCGCGCACGACGATAGTGACTCCGAACAGCACCGAGGCGCGGCGGCTTGCCGACGGCGAGGAAGACGTCGAGCCGGCGCTTCCAGTGTGCGCGCAGCGGCTGATCGAGATGGGTTGCGAATACGTGCTCATCACGGGCACGCACGAGCCCACGCCGCAGGTCCTGAACACGCTCTACAACCGCAGCGGGGTCGTGCGCAGCGATTCGTGGGAGCGGCTCGCCGGGAGCTATCACGGCTCCGGCTGCACGCTCGCTTCCGCGATCGCGGCGCTCATCGCCAACGGTCTCGAGCTGCCCGAGGCGGTGCGCGAAGCGCAGGACTATACCTGGCACGCGCTCGCCAAGGCGTACCGGCCGGGGATGGGTCAGCTTCTGCCCGATCGGCTCTTCTGGGCGCGCGAGGACGAGAGCGAGCCGCCGGCGGGCGAAGCGGCGGCGGAGCGTGCGCCAGACATGCATCGCCATTGATGATCGCCGGTCTCTACGCGCTGACTCCCGACATGCTCGACAGCGACGAGCTCCTCGAGCGCGTCGCCGCAGCGATCGATGGCGGCGCGGCCGCCATCCAATACCGCAACAAGATCGCCTCGCCGCCGCTACGGCGCGCTCAGGCGCTTCGTCTGCGCGATCTGTGCGCGGAGAGCCGCGTGACCTTCATCGTCAACGACGACGTGAACCTCGCCTACGCGGTCGACGCCGACGGCGTGCACCTCGGCCGCGACGATGCGTCGGTCGCGCACGCGCGGCAGCGACTCGGTCACGGCGCCATCGTCGGCGCCTCGTGTTACGACTCGCTCGAACGCGCGACCGCGGCGGTGGCGGCCGGCGCCGATTACGTCGCCTTCGGAAGCTTCTTCGGTTCTCCCGTCAAGCCGGATGCGGCGCGCGCCGAGCCCTCGCTCATCACCGCGGCGAAGGCTCGCTTCTGGACCGTTCCGGTCGTGGCGATCGGCGGCATCACCGCGAGTCACGCTCCCGCGCTCATCACCGCGGGCGCCGATGCGCTCGCCGTCATCACGGCGGTGTTCGAGGCGCCGGACATTCGTGCGGCGGCGAAGGCGTTCAGCGACCTTTTCGCGGCGCAGAACACGAGCGCAACGGGACGCGCCTGACGCCCGCATGAGCCGTAACGAGGAGCTTTTCGCGCGCGCACAGCGCACGATTCCCGCGGGCGTCAACTCTCCGGTACGTGCGTTCCGCTCGGTCGGCGGCACGCCGCGCTTCTTCGCTCGCGGGGAAGGCGCCTACCTGTGGGACGCGGACGAGAAGCGTTACATCGACTATGTCGGCTCGTGGGGCCCGGCGATCCTCGGGCACGCCCATCCCGAGGTCGTGCGCGCGGTGCAGGAGACCGCGAGCAACGCGTTGTCCTTCGGCGCACCGACGGAAGGCGAGATCGAGATGGCAGAGACGCTGTGCGCGCTCCTGCCCTCGATCGAGATGGTCCGACTCGTGAGCTCCGGCACCGAGGCGACGATGTCGGCGCTGCGCCTCGCGCGAGGCCACACCGGCCGCCCGAAGATCGTGAAGTTCGAGGGCTGCTATCACGGTCACGGCGACAGCCTGCTTGTGAAAGCGGGCTCCGGCGCGCTGACCTTCGGGCAGCCGTCGTCGGCGGGCGTGCCGCCTGCGATCGCCGGCGAGACGCTGGTGCTCTCCTACAACGGCCTCGAAGAAGTCGAGCGCGCGTTCAAGGAACATCCGGACGACATCGCCGGCGTGATCATCGAGCCGGTCGCGGGCAACATGAATCTCATCGCGCCGAAGCCCGGGTTCCTCGCGGGATTGCGCAAGCTCTGCGACCGTTATGGCGCGGTGCTCATCTTCGACGAGGTGATGACGGGCTTTCGGGTGCATCTGCGCGGGGCGCAGGGACTTTACGGCGTCACTCCGGACCTCACCACGCTCGGCAAGGTGATCGGCGGCGGCATGCCGGTCGGCGCATTCGGCGGCCGGCGCGAGATCATGCACAAGATCGCGCCGCTCGGACCGGTGTATCAGGCGGGGACGCTTTCGGGCAATCCGGTGGCGGTCGCGGCGGGACTCGCGACCCTGAAGCTGATCCAGGCGCCGGGGTTCTATGATCGTCTCAGCGAGCGGACGCGCGCGCTCACCGAGGGTCTGACCGGCGCTGCGGCGAAAGCGGGCGTTGCGTTCTCGGCGCAGTCGATCGGCGGTATGTTCGGGATCTACTTCGCGCGCGAACTCCCGCAGAGCTACGCTGCGGTGATGACCTGCGACAAGGAAGCCTTCAATCGCTTCTTTCACCGCATGCTGGACGCCGGCATCTATCTCGCGCCGAGCGCGTTCGAAGCGGGATTCGTGTCGGCCGCGCACACGGCGGAGGACGTTGCCGCTACGGTCCGCATCGCGACAGAGTCCTTTCTGCCGGTTGGCGGCGACTGAAACAGCGTGCGCATCCGAGTCCATTCCTGCCAAGCGGCGTGACGCAGGAAGAACTTTCCCTCGCGCTCGAGCTGCACCGAGCCGGCCGCCTTGCCGAAGCCGAGGCGAGTTACGCCACCTACCTCGCCCGTCATCCCGACAGCAAGACGGCACTCAACAATGCGGGTGTAATCGCCTTGCAGAGCGGACGCATTGAGCTCGCCGTGGCGCGATTCGAAACACTGGTGAAGCTCGTCCCCGAGTATGCCCGCGGTCACAGCAACCTCGGCTACGCGCTGATTCACACCGGGCGGACTTCTGAGGCGGTGAAGCATCTCGAGCGCGCGGTCGCCCTCGACCCGAACGACAGTCTCGCTCACAACAATCTGGGCATTGCTTTCGAGCACATGGAGCGCCGCGGCGACGCGATCGCCGCTTTCGAGCGCGCGCTCGAACTCAATCCCCGTTTCGTCGATGCCGCCGCCAACCTGGGCGAGATGCTGACTCGCGACGGCGACAGCGTACGCGCCCGCGCCACGCTCGGCCGCGCGCTGGCAACGCAGCCCGGCCATCTGGGTGCTCGCGTCGCGCTCGCCGTGACCGACGCGCTCGAGGGAAGTCTCGACGCATCGCGAGCCACGCTCGAAGCCCTCGCGACCGAAGCCACGGTGTCCTACGAGCCGCTCTGGCAGTCGCTTGCGAACTTGCGGCTCTGGACCGGCGATATCGTTGGCGCCGAAGCGGCATTCCGGCGGGCGGCGGCACTCGAACCCGGCGACCACCTGGCGCGGTTCGGAGTAGCAGCTACGCTGCTCGCACGCGGTGCATATGCCGAGGGCTGGCGTGCCTTCGAGGAGCGCCCGGACGGCTGCTTGGGCGAGCCACGCAGGTTCGCGGAGTTTCCGCAGTGGCGGGGCGAGCCGCTCGACGGCACGCTGTTGCTCTATTGCGAGCAGGGGCTCGGCGACATCGTCCAGTTTGCGCGGTTCATCCCCGCCGCCCGCGGCCGCGTGCGCCGCCTCGTGATGTTTGCCGGAGGAGCTTGGCGAAACCTCCAACCGCTTCTTGCAACCTTGTCCGGGATCGATGAATTCTGCGTGGGCGAGACAGCGATCGACGCTTTGTCTCCCCGGCCCAGTGCGCGCGTGTCAGTGCTTTCGCTGCCGTTCCTTCTGGGCGTGGATGTTGCTGCGCTCCCCGGCGAGATCCCTTATCTTTCGGCCCCGCCCGATTACGTCGCCCGCTGGGAGCCTCGCCTCGCCGGCCTCGCTCGGCCCCGGATCGGGCTTGCGTGGGCAGCCCTGGTCCGTCGCGACCTCGCCTATCTCACCCGGATGAAGTCGATTCCCGTGCGCGAGCTGGCACCGTTGCTTTCGTTACCGGGTTTGAGCTTCGTGAGCCTGCAAGTGGGGCCGGCGGAATCGCTCGCGGCGCTGGGCGCGCTCGCGGAGCGCGTGGTCGATTTCACCGCCGACATTCGGGACTTCGGCGACACGGCGGCGATCATCGCTCAACTCGATCTCGTGATTTCGAGCGACACTTCGGTTGCGCACGTCGCCGGCGCCATGGGGAAACCCACCTGGCTGGTCGACCGCTTCAACAGCGACTGGCGCTGGCGCCTCGCCGAGGATAGATCGCCGTGGTATCCGACGGTGCGCATCTTCCGGCAGGATCGGTTTGGGGAGTGGACTCCGCCGATCACGCGGATCTGCAAAGCTCTTCGGGAAATCGGGAACGGCGTCGGCGCCGCGAGCGTCAATTAGCGGCTTACGCTTCCGTCCTTCGCTGTGCGGTAACGCATCGGGGGGCCGAATCCCGGTGCGACGGTCTCACCATCGAGCTCGACGGCTGTGGTTGGGTTCGCGGCCTTTACGTCGGCGAGAAACGCCGTCTTATCCGGGTACTTCGGTTTCAGGCTCGGCGCCGGCGCCGAATCGGACGCCGAAGAACTCGGGGAAGCGGGCAGCGCCGGGCTTGGCGGACTCGACGCCTGCCCTGCAGGCGCGGCGGTTTCGGGCGCCGCTGCCTGTTTTGCGGGCGCGGTTGCCGGAGGCGGAGCGCTGCGGTCCGAACAGGCGCCGAGTGCCAGCGCCAAGATGAGAATCCACTTCGTGTATTTCATGACTCCTCGCTATCGTAACCGATCGGCGCGCTCTCCGTAAGACCGCTTCGTCGAAAACCGCCAGCGTCGATCTATAACACAACTCACTATCCCGATCCATCAGACAACGTCTGACGTGGAAATCCTGTCGACCACCCGAGCGAGGAACGCTGATCGTTGAACTCGCCGCACGATCTTCTTTCCAAGGGAGTGATCGGGCGCAAGCGCCCTGAGCTTTTTTCTGAAGAGGAAATTCGCATGAGACGCGCGATTACACAACGCCAGCTCAAACCCTTGCTCGAGCAACTGGCGCGCCGCGAGCGGGACCTGCGTTCGAGCATCGCCGAAGAAATGCGACGCACCGGCGTCGAGGACTACGAGCAGCTCCAAGGAGTCGTCGGGGACGAAGCGGATCGCGCCTTCGTCGAGACGGTCGTGGACATCGAGACCGGCCGCGCGGAGCAGCAAATACGAGAGCTGCGCGAGATCGAGGCCGCGCGCGAGCGCGTGGCGCAGGGCACCTTCGGCATCTGCATCGATTGCGGGGGACCGATCGAATACGAGCGGCTGCGCATCTACACGCATGCCGTGCGCTGCGCGGAGTGCCAGACGCTGTACGAGGACCCCGGCGCGCGCAGCAGAATCCCGAAGCTTCATTAGAGAGCATCCGGGCCGGCCGCGCATGGACGCGAGCAGCGCGCTGACCGGAAGGCCGGCGCGGCCCGCGCCTCTTGCGCCGATCACCACCGACATCCCCGCGCGGCTCGACCGCCTCCCCTGGGCAGGCTTTTACTGGCTCGTCGTGCTCGCGCTCGGCGCGAGCTGGGCGATCGATGGCCTCGAAGTGACGCTCACCGGCGCGGTGAGCGGCGTGCTGCAGGATAGCGCGACGCTCGGCCTCGGCAGCGGCGAGATCGGCGCGCTCGGCTCCTTCTATTTGGCGGGCGCAGTGGTCGGGGCGCCCGTCTGCGGCTATCTCACCGATCGTCACGGGCGGTCGAAGCTTTTCTTCATCACGCTCGGGATCTATCTCGCGGGGACGCTTCTCACCGCGTTCTCCTGGGACTTCTGGAGCATGAGCGCGTGCCGCGTGATCACCGGCTTCGGCATCGGCGGCGAGTACGCCGCGATCAACTCCGCCATCGACGAGCTGATTCCAGCGCGCGTGCGCGGCCAGGTCAATCTCTTCATCAACGGGAGCTACTGGGTCGGGGCGGCGGCAGGTTCTGCGGCGACGCTCTTGCTGCTCGATCCCTTCTTGCTTCCGATCGATCTCGGATGGCGGCTCGGTTTCGGTATCGGCGCCGCGCTCGGGCTCGCCGTGCTCTTTGCCAGGCGCTACGTACCGGAGAGTCCGCGCTGGCTGACGATTCACGGGCGGCACGAACACGCGCAGGCGGTCGTCAGTGCGATCGAAACGCGCGTCGCGCCCGACCGGTGCGGTCGCGACGGAGCCGCTCGAATCGCTCACCATCCATCCGCAGCCGCACGTGGGACTCGGCGTCGTGATGACCACGATGTTCAAGAGCTACCCGCGCCGTGCGGTCCTCGGCATGGCGCTCATCACCTCGCAGGCGTTCCTCTACAACGCGATCTTTTTCACCTATGCGCTGGTGCTGACGCGCTTCTACGACGTGCCGCCGGCGAACACCGGTTTGTATCTGCTGCCTTTCGCGCTCGCCAACTTCCTCGGACCGCTCGCGCTCGGCTGGCTGTTCGATCGCATCGGGCGGCGCGTGATGATCGCGAGCACCTATGCGCTGAGCGCCGTGCTCTTGTTCGTCACCGGCGCATTGTTCGCCGCCGGCGAGCTGACCGCATTTGCGCAGACGGCGCTGTGGGGCGCGATCTTCTTCGTCGCCTCCGCGGCCGCGAGTTCTGCCTATCTCACGGTGAGCGAGATTTTTCCGCTCGAGCTGCGTGCGCTCGCCATTGCGCTCTTCTACGCACTGGGCACCGCCGCGGGCGGGATGCTCGCGCCGTGGCTCTTCGGCGTGCTGATCGGCAACGGATCGCGCGTGTCGGTGTTCGGCGGCTACGCCTTCGGCGCGACGCTGATGCTCGCCGCCGCGGCGATCGAGGCCTGGCTCGGCGTGGATGCCGAGCGCACCTCGCTCGAGCGCATCGCCCCGCCGCTGTCGGTCGTCGCGCCCTGAGGACGTTCGGACTCGCCCGGCGGTTACGGGTGCCGGTCGGCGGCCGCGTTTTCGCTATAATCGCCCGAGGAGGAGAGTCTCATGCCACAGGCGCCCCAATCGGCCGCGCGGTCCGCCGGCCCCGCGGTCCATTCGCTGGACCATTTCGCATTCACGGTGCCGGACCTCGACGAGGCTGCGCGCTTCTACACCGAGTTCGGCCTCGACGTCCGCCGCACGGAGGGCCGCATCGATCTCTACACCTTCGGGCATCCGCATCGCTGGGGCTCGATCCATCGCGCGCCGGGACGAAAGAAGCTGCAGTACCTTTGCTTCGGCGCGTATGCCGAGGACATCGAGCCGCTGCGCGAGCGTTTCGCTCGCATGCGCGTCGTGCGCCGCGAGCCGAACCCGCTGGCGCAAGCCGCGGGTGTGTGGTGCGAGGATCCGCAGGGGGTGGCTGTGCAGGTGCTCGCCGGCCCGAAAGTCTCGCCGGGCGAGAAGAAGCCGATCGCGTGGCCGTCTGCCGCTCCAGGTAAGGGCGCCTGTCCGGGCCGATCGACGATGAAGGGCGTGCGGCCGACTCGTCTCTCGCACGCGCTGATGTTCAGCTCCGACGTCATGGGCTCGGCGCGCTTCTACATCGACGCGCTGGGACTGAAGCTGTCCGACTATTCCGGCGACGGCATCGCTTTCCTGCACGGCGCGCACGCGAGCGATCACCACCTCCTTGCCTTCGCCAAGTCGGAGGGACCGGGGCTGCATCACTCGAGCTGGGACGTCGCGACCCTCGACGATGTCGGCCTCGGCATGCAGCAGATGGTCGATCGCGGGCACAAGGAAGGATGGGGCGTGGGACGGCACGTGCTCGGCTCGAACTACTTCTACTATGTGCGTGATCCGTGGGGGAGCTTCGCCGAGTACTCGCACGACATCGACTTCATCCCCGCGGACATCGAGTGGAAGGCGAAGGATTGTCCACTCGAGGATTCGTTCTATCTCTGGGGCCCTCCGGTGCCCGACTACTTCGTCATGAACTGCGAGCTTCCGGAGGCGGTTGCCGCGTAAGCTGGCTGGAGTGTCATCCCGAGCGGAGCGAGGGATCTCCCAAACGAATGTGAGCGATCTGCTGTTTTTTTGACATATCGAGAAGCAGATCCTTCGCTTCGCTCAGGGATTCCTCGGCGCTCGCGCTGCGCGGAATGACAGACCCGCATTTCAAAGACTGCCAAGGAGGCCTAAAGTCATGAGCATCTTCCGTCATCTGCTCGCCGCGACGACGATCGCGGTGCTCACGCTTGGTGCCTCGACGGCGATCGCCGCGCCGTCGGGCCAGCCTATTCGCATCGGCAGCACGCTCGCGCTCACCGGCCCGCTTGCGGCGACAGCGCAGATTCACAAGCTGGTCGGCGACATCTACGTCGAGCAATTGAATGCGAAGGATGGGCTGCTCGGCCGTCCGGTCGAGTGGATCGTGAGGGACGACCAGTCGAAGCCTGAGCTCGCGCGCACGCTCTACGAGCAGCTCATCACGGTCGACAAGGTGGACCTTCTCATGGGCCCGTACGCGACCGGCGCGATCCTTTCCGCAATGGGCGTGGCGCAGCGCTACAACAAGATGCTTATCCATCACACGTTCGGCATCCCGAGCCTCGCCAAGTACGAGATGCAGTTCCCGACGTGGTCTCTCGGACCGGACCCGGCGGTAACCTTCCCGAATACGCTCCTCGACGCGCTCGCCGCGTCGCCCAAGCCGCCGAAGACGATCGCGATCGTCACGAGCAAGTTCCCGTCGGTGCATTTCATGGCGCTCGGCGCGCGCGACGTGGCGAAGAAGCGAGGCCTGACCGAGGTGCTCTTCCTCGAATGGGAGTTCGGCAACAAGGACTTCGGGCCGATCGCGGCAAGAGTGAAGGAGGCCAATCCAGACTTCATGTTCGTCGGTGCGCTCGGACTCGAAGGCAACCAGCTCCTCGATGCGCTCAAGAAGATCGACTACACGCCGAAGGAGCACTTCTACATGTATCCGGCACCTGGCCCGATGGCGAAGTCGCAGGAAGGCGATCTCGCCCTCGCGGGCACGATCTTCGAGGAGCATCCGCCGTTCACGAACAATCCCGGTGCGGCCGCGTTCATCAAGGTATACAACGAGCGCGCGGCGAAGGCGGGACTCACGGACACGTCCGTCGACACGCAGGCTGCCGCCTCGTACACCGCGTGGCAGGTGCTCGAAGCGGCGGTGACCGCGACGAAGAGCCTCGACGACAAGGTGCTCGCCGAGTGGCTTCGGACGCATAAGGTCGACACGATCCAGGGCAAGATCCGCTTCGACGGCCCGAGCAATTACGGCGACGATCTCATGCGCGTGAAGCAGGTGCAGAATGGCAAATGGGTCGTCGTCTGGCCGAAGGAAGCCGCCGCCCCCGGCGCGAAGCTCATCGTGCGCTAGGCTCGTCGCCCTGGCCGGAGCGAGAGCGTGAGCTTTCCGAGTTTCACGCTGCTCGCGCAATCGGTTCTCTCCGGCATCTTCACTGGCGCCCTCTACGGACTGCTCGGCCTGGGGCTGAGCCTCTCCTGGGGACTGCTGCGGCAGATCAACCTCGCGCACTTCGCGCTCGTCTTTCTCGGCGCCTACCTCACTTATCAGCTCTCCGCCGTCGGCGGTCTCGACCCGCTCCTCACCCTTGTCGTCGTCGCGCCAGGCTTTTTCGTGCTCGGCGTCGCGTCGCACTGGCTGCTCACACGCTTCAAGGTGAGCCCACTCAACTCGCTGCTGGTCACCTTCGGCTTCACGGTGATCATCGAGGCGCTGATCCAGTGGATCTGGACCGCGGACCTGCTGCGGCTCGACTCGAGATACTCGCGCATCAGCCTGCGCCTTGGCGCTCTGTTCGTGCCGCTGCCCGAACTGCTGACGCTCGCGATCGCGCTCGCGCTCTCGCTCGGCATGTGGGCGGTGTTGCGCTACACCGATCTCGGCAAGGCAATGCGCGCAGCCGCCGAGGACGCTCCGATCGCTGCCGCCTTCGGTGTGAACGAGCGGCTGCTCGGGCTGCTGCTCTCGGGAGTCGCCGCCGCGCTCGCGGGCGCCGGCGGCGTGTGCCTCGCACTAACCTACACGCTCGCGCCCTCGCAAATCTACGTCTGGATCGGCGTGGTCTTCGCCGCCGTGATGATGGGAGGCCTCGGCAACGCGCTTGGTCCGCTCATCGCCGGCGTCATCATCGGCGTGAGCGAAGCGGTGACGATGGCGGTGACCGCGCCCTCGTGGGCGCCGCTCGTGTCGTTCTCGCTGTTGATCCTGCTCCTCGTCGCGCGCCCCGAGCGAGCGTAGCCCTGAATCGGACCGTCGCTTCGCTCGCCGTGATCGGCATCGCGCTCGCCGCCGTGCCGTGGCTCGGGCTGCCGCTCTTCTACGAGACCTTTCTCTATCTCGTATTCCACTGGATCGTGCTCGCGACCTCGTGGAACATCCTGTCGGGATACTCGGGTTACGTCTCATTCGGTCACGGCGCGTTCTTCGGCGCCGGCGTGTATACGAGTGCGGCGATCGCGTCGCGGTTCGACGTTCCGTTTCTCTGGACGCTGCCCGCCGCGGCGCTCGTCGCCGCTGCACTCGGCGTGCTGCTGGGTGCGGTGGCGTTTCGCGTGCAGCGCGTGCGCGGCGAGCTTTTCGCGCTGCTCACGCTCGCCGTGACCTTCGTGCTCGCTACCATCGTGCTCAACACGCCACTCGACGGCGGGCCGGGTGTCTATTTGAGCAACGTCCCGGTGCCGAAGCTCGGCCCGAGCGCCGCGTCGTCGTTCTATCTCATGGCGCTCGGTCTCGCGACCGCGACCATGGTGATCGCGTACCTAGTGTATCGCTCGAAGCTCGGCACCGCGCTATTCGCCATCCATGACGACGAGAACGTCGCCGAGGTAATGGGCGTGCCGACCTATCGCTGCAAGCTCGCCGCGCTCGCGATCTCGTGCGCGCTCGCCGGTGCGGCAGGCGGCATTCACGCGCTCTTTGTCTCCTACGTCACCGCCGGCGAGACTTTCTCGATCACGGTTCCGCTGATGGTGGTCCTGATGAGCGTGCTCGGTGGCACCCGGCACTGGGCTGGTCCCGCGACCGGCGCGGCGGTGATCACGGCGCTGCTGTACGCGTTCACCGCCGGCGATCTCGCGATCGCGGGCAAGGCGATCGTCGGCTTGATCCTGGTGGTGGTGATGCTGTTCCTGCCGCAGGGCGTGCTGGGACGGTTGCGGCCGCGCCGACGGGACGCGAGCAGCGCATCGACTGTTCCGCTCGCATCGACGCCGGTCAAGAACCTCGCCGCGCCGGGGCCTGTCGAGAAGAGTGGCCGCCGCGGCACGGTGCTGCTGCAGATCGAAGGTCTCTCGAAAGCCTTCGCCGGCGTGCACGCGCTGGAGCACGTGGATCTCGCGGTGCGCGAAGGCGAAGTCCTGGGCCTTCTCGGGCCCAACGGCTCGGGGAAGTCGACGCTCATCAATGTCGTGAGCGGTTATTACGGGGCTGATGCAGGGCGGATCATGTTCACGGGGAGCGATCTTGCGCACGAGCCCGCGCACCGGATCGCGCGAGCGGGGATCGCGCGAACCTTCCAGATTCCGCGCCCGTTCGCGGCAATGAGCGTGCGCGAGAATGCCGCGCTTCCGGCGATGTTCGGCGGCCCGGCGCTCGATCGCGACGCGGCGTGGCGCGAGGCCGAGCGCTGGCTCGACTTCACCGCGCTAGCCCGCCGCGCCGACGCGCTTCCGGGCGAGCTCAATTTGCATCAGCGGAAGTTTCTCGAGTTGGCGCGCGCGCTCGCTTCGCGACCGAAGCTTGTCCTTCTCGACGAAGTGCTCTCCGGGCTCACGCCGGCCGAGATCGAAGGCGCCGTCGAGCTGGTGCACGCGATCCGCGATCAGGGGGCGACCATTGTTCTGGTCGAGCACGTGATGCACGCGGTGATGGCGCTTGCCGATCGCATCGTCGTGCTCAATCACGGACGAGTGATCGCCGAGGGCTCGCCGGAGGACGTGATGCAGCGTCCCGAAGTCGTCACCGCGTACTTGGGACGTACGTATGCTTGAGGCCGATCGCATCGGCGTGGCCTACGGCGCAGCGCAGGCGCTGTGGGATGTGTCGCTGCGTGTCGAGCCGGGCGAGTTCGTTTGCGTCGTCGGCCCCAACGGGGCGGGCAAGAGCACGCTCATCAACGCGATCGCGGGTCTCAATCGCATCTGCGCGGGGACGCTTCGCTTCAACGACATCGACCTCGCGCGGCTGCCCGCGCATCGCTTCTGTCAGACGGGAATCGCGATCGTGCCGGAAGGACGGCGCCTCTTCGCCGCGATGAGCGTGCGCGAGAATCTGGAGCTGGGGAGCCTGCTGCCGCAGGCGAAAGCGCAGCGCGAGGATTCGCTGAAGCGGGTCTGCGAGCTGCTTCCGGCGCTCGCGAATCGTCTCGACGACGCGGCGGGAACGCTTTCCGGCGGTCAGCAGCAGATGGTGGCGGTCGCGCGCGCGCTGATGGCGCTGCCGCGGCTCCTCCTCCTCGACGAGCCCTCGCTCGGGCTCGCACCGGCGATCGTGATCGAGATGTTCGCCATCATCCGCGCGATCCATCGCGAGGGCACCGCGATCCTGCTCGTCGAGCAGAACGTTGCGATGGCGCTCGACGTCGCCACGCGCGCCTATGTGCTCGACGAGGGGCGAATCGTCGCGCAGGGTGAGCCGCAGGCGTTGATGGCGCAGCCGGAGCTGCGGCGGGCATACTTCGGTATCGTATGACGCGCGATTCCAGCAAAGGCCGCTGTGGCGAGCGGCCGCCTCAGCATAGGCTGCACACCGCGCAGATCAGCTTCTCGAGCTCGCGGGTGTAGCGCGCCGTGTCGAAGAGAGGGCATGATTTGCGATTCGCTCGCAACCTCGCGCGGAGACTCCGCAACGTCTCAGGATCGCGGGCGAGTTTCAGCGCCAGTGCCTCGTACGATTCGAGATCGTAGGTTACCAACTCGGGCAGCCCGATCGCGTTCAACTGACTCCCGGAAACTCTGCCCGCGAAGGTTTCGCCGGCACAGGTGACGATCGGCAATCCCACGAAGAGCGCATCGTTGGCGGTCGTGTGCGCATTGCACGGGGTCGTATCGAGGAAGAGATCGGCCGCGGCGTGACGCGCCAGGTGCTCGGCGAGCGGAATGCGTGGCGCGAAGACCAGGCGCTCGGGCGCTACACCGCAGCGCCTGGCTTCGCGGCGGAGATTGCCGGTGGCCGGCGCGTTGGTTTGCAGCAGCCACAGCACACTGCCTTCCACTTCGCGCAGCAGCCGCATCCAGACTTCGAACACGTGCGGCAGGATCTTGTAGCTCGAGTTGAAGCAGCAGAAGACGAACGCGTCCTCGGGCAGTCCGCACTGTGCACGCGAAGGCGTCGCCGCGATCGGCCGTTTGCTGTCGCTCGGCAGGTAGCAGTCGGGCAGATAGAGGAATCGCTCCGCGAAGTTCGCCTGCTGCTCGGGTGGCGTTACGAAGCGGTCGGTCAGGATGTAATCGTAGCAATCCGCGCCGAGCGTTCCCGGGAAGCCAATGCAGTTGACCTGGATCGGCGCCGGCCGCAGCGCGAAGATCTCGCTTCGCGCATGGATCACGTAGCCGCTCGTGTCGAAGAGCACCGCGACGCGATCATCGGCGATGCGGCGCGCCGTGGCTTCGAACGATTCGCCGCGCACGTCGACGAAGCGGTCGAACGCGGCCGTAAAGCGCGCCCGCGCCGGACTTCCCTCGTCCGGACCGAATGAATAAGCAAACACCTCGAAGCGTGTCCGGTCGTGTCGCTCGATCACTTCGGTCAAGAGATTGGCCAGCGGATGCGTGCGAAAGTCCGGTCCGATGTATGCGATGCGCACCCTGCCGCCGACAGTGGAAGGCGGCGCCGGGTGGCCCGGGTTGAGGCCACCAAGCTGCTCCTTCGCCCATTTGCGAGTTGCCGCGAGCAGTTCGTCGGGGGCGTACGGCAGCGCAAGGAGATTGTGCGGCGTGACCGACGGCGCTTCCGGTTGTGCGAGCGAGGCGCGCTGCGCTTCGAGCAGGCGCTCGAAGTCCGCCCAGTCGCAGGTGTGCAGACGCGTGTAGAGCAGGAGGTTCATCGCGTCGGCGGACTCCGGCTGCAGCGCGAGCGCCCGTTCGATTAACGGAGCGGCTGGTTCATAGCGCTGCTCTGCGATATCGAGCGAGGCCAGGCCGATCAGGGCTCGTGGATCGTCTGGAGCGAGCGAGAGCACGCGCTGGAAGCTCATGCGCGCGGCCGCCGGCGCGCCGCCGCGCTGCTGGCAAAAGGCGAGGTTGTTCCATACCGCCGCGAGGCTTGGGTCCAGCGCGGCGGCGCGTGCATAGCTCGCAGCAGCCTCGGCATAGCGGTGGCGTGCGCTCAGCACGTCGCCGAGGTTCGCGTGCGCCTGCAGGAGCTCGGGTTGCAGCGCGATCGCCTCGCGGTATCGATCGGCGGCCACGTCGAGCCGGCCCAGCGCCTGGAGCGACAGACCGAGATTGTTGAGCAGCACGGGATGCGCGGATCCCGCCGCGATGGCGGTTTCATACGCGGCAATCGCAGCGTCGTGCTCGCCGCGGCGGCGCCGGTAGTCGCCTTGCGCGAGACCGGCGCGCGCGATCTCGCCGAGCGATTCGGAACCTCCAGGGCGCGGCGCGCCGTGGCAGTCCTTGTAGCGTTGGCCGCTGCCGCAAGGACAAGGATCGTTGCGGCGGATATTCCAATCCGGCATTCAGCGCGGCGCGAACTCCAGGAGGGCGTCCCGTATCGCGGGATAGCGATCGAACTTCTGGCTGACGAGGGATGCGTAAAGACCCAGAAGCCGCTGGTCCTTGCGCGGCTTGTAACCGCCGCCAGCTACCCGAAACGCATCCGTGACCGCCGCAAGGTATGCCTCGTCAGGCGGGAGCCTCAGAAAATCGAGCATCTTCTCGAGCACGCGCCGACCGATCTCGTGTTGGAAGAAAAGAAAGAAACGTTCCGGTCGCGCGCTGGCGTCGCGCAGCCCGAGGAACCAGACGATTTCGTCCAGCACCGCGCTCAGCACCATATCGATCGGCTGCTCGCCCGACAGAAGGTCCGGAGCTCCGAAGAACGTTACGTGACCCGTTCGCAGGTTGGAGAGGGCGCAATCGATCGGATTGCGGATCGGCAGAAGGAATCTGAGCGCTTCGTTGCGCTCCAGGAGTTGCGGCACGTCCACCTGCGCGGAGCGCAGGAAGTTCGTCACCATGTGGGAGTCTTTCCACACGAGGCACTTCGCCGGTTCCCGGGGCGAGTCCTGGACCTTTGCCGCGGCTTGCCGCATCGCCTCGAAATCGAATGCGTGCGAAAGCCGGATATCGCCGCCGTGCTGACCCCGCGCCCCGCCATGCGACTCGTGGCCTGCAAAGCCGACGAACTCCCGGAACTTGCCCGGCGAGTAGTCGACCAGAAAGTTGAGCCGCGGATTCGGCAGAATCCGCTGCCCGGCATGGTTCAACACCACGCACTGTGGATGAAGGCTCAGGATCGCGCACGTCAGCGTGGTCAGATTGCGGTAGGGGCCGAGCAGCAGGCACACCGATTCGAGCTGCTCCGGCGTCAGCTCCGCGGCGAGGGCGAGCGCGCCGATTTTCTGAGGGCCCGATGCACCGGGTTCGGCGTTGGCGGAAGTCATGCGGGCGAGCGGAAACGGATGGCACTCATTATAGGCGCGGATCGTCAGCCAGCGCTGCACGGGTGGCTTCGAGAAAGCCGCGTCCAAACCGCTCGCCCGGCTCGAGATAGCAGCCCTCGGCCCACTCGTTCCAGGCGTTGACAAATACGATACGCTCGCCTTCCGACCGGGTTTGTCGTGTCTCCGCGATCATCGCCGCAAGCCAGCGGCGGTAGTTTTCCGGATGCGCGTTCACGAAGATGTGTCCGTTGTTCTGCAACCGCGGCGTATTGTCCCAGCCGACCATCACACTGCGGAAGAGCGGGAATTCGGGGAGCGGGCGTCCCATCGCGTACTTGGCCGCCGACACGTAGTCCCACACCTCGCCGACGAAGTTCGGGTTCAGGCGTTCGATGTCCTCGGTGAGCGTGGCGATCTCCAGCCCATGCGGCGGGAATTCAATGCCGGCATCAAACCCGAGCGCGGCGGGCGTCGCGATCCCCGGCACATGCACCATCGCAAGATACGGTTCCGCTTCGCCGCTCGCGAGCGCCGCGTCGCGAAAGACACCCGTCGTGCTCCGCGGGTCGGGCAGTAGATCCGCGCGGTGAACAAGGAGCAGCGGCCGGCCGTTTACACGGATATAGCGCCGGTCGCGGAAGACTGGGAGCAGCTCTGCGATCAGACGGCGCTCGCTTTCTGACGAGTAGGTTTGTGCCATCAGCAGCTCATCGTTGCCGCCGTCCCAGCGCCGCGTCCAGTTCCCGTTGGCCCAGGACACGCAGAACGGAAAATCTGGCCGGCCCGACCGGACGACCTCGTCGAGTGGAAGGTCCAGCAACCGCTTGTCGCCGAACCAGTAGTAGTAATAGCAGAAGCCGTGGATGCCGTGCGCGCGCGCGAGATTCGCTTGAGCTTCGCGCGTTCCCGGGTCGCGCAGATCGTAGTAACCCAGCTCGGTCGGCACGTGCGGCTGGTAGTGGCCAACGAAGTTGGGCTTCGCCCGCCGCACGTTGGTCCATTCGGTAAAGCCCTCACCCCACCAAGCGTCGTTCTCGGGGATCGGGTGGAACTGCGGCAGGTAGAAGGCGATCAGGCGGACGTCGGACATGTGTCGGTTGGCGGGCGCCGGAGCGCCGCGCCCATTATAGGTTCCACCAGACGGTCGCGACGAATGAACCGAACCGGCGCGTCGGTCGTCCAACGCATCGCGTCTCGATCGACCGGAATGCTAGAATCTATAGTTAACCATCGCCAGCCAGGACCCTTTGGACACCACAGCGGACATCGCAGCCGGTACGTCGGCGGCGCCGCCGCCCGAGGCGGCCCGGCCGGCGCGCAAGCGCATCGGTGAGATACTGATCGAGCGTGGCCGGCTCGACGCCGCTGGCCTCGACCGCGCACTGCGGATGCAGCAGGAGACCGGCGAGAAGATCGGGAGCCTGCTCGTGACACTCGGGATCGTCGCCCAGCGCGACGTCGCCGAGGCCCTCGCCGCGCAGCTCGAGCTTCCGCTGGTCGAAGCGGCCGGCTATCCGGAGCTGCCGATCCTCGAGGAGCAAATCTCGGCGCGCTTCCTGCGCGAAGCGCGCGCGCTGCCTCTGTCCGAAGACGAGCACGAGCTTGCGCTGGCGATGGCGGACCCGACGGACAGCTACACGATCAGCGCCTTCGAGATGGTCACCGGCCGCAAGGTCCGGCCGCTCGTCGCCATTCCCACCGAGCTCGAAGCGGCGCTCGAGCGGCTGTACGGCCAGGGCAAGTCCGCGCTTGGAACGCTCGTGGGCGACGTCGAGCAGCGCGACGACCTCGCCTTCGACGCCGACATCCAGCAGTTGAAGGACCTCGCCTCGGAAGCGCCGGTCATCCGGCTGGTTTCGCTCATCATCACCAACGCGCTCGAGACGCGCGCCTCCGACATCCACATCGAGCCGTTCGAGAACCGCCTTATCGTCCGCTATCGGATCGACGGCGTGCTGCATGAAGTCGAATCGCCGCCCCGAAAGCTCGCGCCGGCGGTGATCTCGCGGGTAAAGATCATGGCCAACCTCGACATCGCCGAGCGCCGGCTGCCGCAGGACGGCCGCATCCGCTTGCGCGCCCAGGGCAAGGAAATCGATCTGCGGATCTCGACCGTGCCCACCATGCACGGCGAGTCGGTGGTGATGCGTATCCTCGACAAGGGGGGCGTAGCGCTCGACTTCAAGCGGCTGGGGTTCGAGGACGACACGCTGAAGCGCTTTCTCGACGTGCTGCTCGAGCCCCACGGCATTCTGCTGGTCACGGGTCCGACCGGCAGCGGCAAGACGACGACGCTCTACACCGCGCTCGACCGGCTCAACAAGCCCGACGTCAAGATCCTCACCGTGGAGGATCCGGTCGAGTACCAGATGCCGGGCATCAACCAGATCCAGGTCAAGCCGCAGATCGATCTCACGTTCGCCAATGCGCTGCGCTCGATCGTGCGCCAGGACCCGGACGTGATCATGATCGGCGAGATCCGAGACTTGGAGACGGCGCAGATCGCCGTGCAGTCGGCGCTGACCGGCCACCTCGTGCTCTCGACCGTGCACACCAACGACGCGTCATCGACGGTGAACCGGCTGCTCGACATGGGCGTCGAGGATTACCTTCTCACCTCGACAGTGATCGGCATCCAGGCGCAGCGGCTGGTGCGCACGCTCTGTCCCGAGTGCAACCAGCCGTACACGGCGCTGCCCGAGTTGGTGGCCGAGCTCGGACTTTCCAAGTTCGCCGACGGCGGCGACATCACGCTCTATCACGCCAAAGGCTGCAAGCAGTGCGCCAACACCGGCTACATGGGCCGGATCAGCATCATCGAGATGATGCCGATGACCGATCCGATGCGCACGCTCGTCATGCGCCACGCGAACGCGAACGAGCTTCGAGCGCAGGCCATCAAGGACGGCATGGTGACCATGTACGAGGACGGCATGCGCAAGGCGCTGCACGGCGTGACGACGTTCGAGGAAGTTCTTCGCGTCACCCGCGAAGATTAGATGGAACACCTGTCATTCCGAGGAGCATCAGCGACGAGGAATCCGCTGTCGACAGCAGATCCCTCGCTTCGCTCGGGATGACTGATGCCACTGTATCGCTACAAAGCGGTCAACACCTCCGGCGACGTCGCCGCTGGCGAGCTGGACGCTGCCAACGAATCCGAGATCGTCGAGCGCCTGCGCGATCAGGGCCTGATGCCGATGCAGGTCGTGGCAGCGTCCGGAGAGCGGGCCGGCGCCGCGCCGAAGACGGCCCGCCGCAGCTGGTTCGCCCCGCGTCGAGTGACGCGCGAGCATCTGCTCGCGTTCACGCGCGAGCTCGCCACGCTGCTGCGCGCGGGGCTGCCGCTTGACCGCGCGCTGGAAATCCAGATCAACCTCGCCGGCGCACCCCCTGTGGCGCGCCTGCTGCAGGCGGTGCGCGATAGCGTGCGCGGCGGCAAGTCGCTCTCGCAGGCGCTCGATATGCATCGTGAGGTGTTCTCGCGCTTCTATGTGAACATCGTGCGAGCGGGCGAGGCCGGTGGGGCACTCGGCGCCGTGCTGACACGGCTCGCCGATACGATGGAGCGCAACAAGGAGTTGCGCGAGAGCGTGAAGTCGGCGCTGATCTACCCGATCATCCTGATCTGCGTGGCCGTGACCTCGGTGATGATCCTGCTCGTATTCGTCGTGCCGCAGTTCCAGCAGACCTTCGCGCAAGCGGGCAAGGCGCTGCCCGTTCCGACTCAGGTGGTCATTTTCGTCGGCACCGGCCTGCGCAAATACTGGTGGCTGCTGATTGCCGTCGTCGCTGCGGGAGTGTGGCTCTTCCGGCGCTGGCTCAGCCGTCCGGCGGTGCGGTTCCGCTGGGACCAGCGGCTGCTGCGCTGGCCGCTGATCGGCGATCTCACCGCCAAGGTCGAGGTCGCGCGCTTCGCGCGCACGCTCGCTACGCTGCTCGCCAACGGCGTGACCCTGCTTGCGGGACTGTCGATCGTCAAGGAGACGATGACCAATAGCGCGCTGGCGCAGGGACTCGATGGGGTGACCACGCGGCTGCGCGAAGGCAAGGGCTTCGGTCGTCCGCTACTGGAGACGGGGTTGTATCCGCGGCTCGCGACCCAGATGATCCTCGTCGGCGAGGAGTCGGGACGGCTGGAGGAGATGCTCAACCGCGTGGCCGACGTTTACGACCGCGAGGTGGCGATGGCGGTCAAGCGTTTTCTGGCGGTGCTCGAGCCCGCATTGATTCTCGGGCTGGCGGTGCTGATAGGCGGCATCGTGTTTTCGATCCTGCTCGGAGTCATGGGCATGAGCGAACTTGTGGTGTGAAGGGGCGTCTAACCGGCCCCGTTCGCTTCGGCGAAACAGGAGGACGTATGAGTAGGGCAACACCGCGGCGCGCACGCGGTATGACGCTGATCGAGATCCTGGTCGTGCTGGTCCTGATCGGCATCGTCATGGGCATCGTCGGGGGCAATTTCATCCAGCGCGGCGAGAAGGCGAAGCGCGATGCCGCCAAGATCGAGATTGGACAGATCGGCCAGACACTCGATCTGTTCAAGCTCGAGGTCGGGCGCTATCCGAGCTCGCAGGAAGGCCTGCAGGCACTGATCACCCAGCCAGCAGGGGTGGCCAACTGGAACGGCCCGTATTGGAAGAAAGCGACGGTGCCGAAGGACCCCTGGGGCAACGACTACGTCTACACCTTCCCCGGGCAGCACGGCGCGTACGACATCATGTCCTATGGCGCGGACGGGAAGGAAGGCGGCGACGGCGCCGACAAGGACGTGACAAGCTGGGATCAATGACCCGATCGTCCTCCGGCGTCACGCTGCTCGAGCTGCTCATCGTGCTCATGCTGATGGCGGTGATTGCCGCGGTAACCATTCCCATCTTCGGCCCCGGCGTTTCGACCACGCAGTTGAGGAGCGCGGCGCGCGAAGTCGCCGCGGGACTCCGCCTCGCGCGCGGTCAGGCCATTGCGCAGCGGACCGAAGCGATGCTCGTGCTCGATGTCGCGACGCGCAGCTTCATCGTGCCGCCCGATGCGCGCGTGCACGCGCTGCCTTCGGGGATCGACCTCAAGCTCTTCACCGCGCAGCGTGATCTCGTCAACGATCAGGTTGGTGCGCTGCGCTTCTACCCGGACGGGGGCTCCAACGGCGGGCGCGTTACGCTTTCCGCAGGCGAGCGCAAGTACGACGTTGACGTGGATTGGCTGACAGGCCGCGTCGCGATCCTCGAATAGCATCAATTCCGTGGGGCGATCGGGAACTCCTTCGTCGTTCCCGCGCAAGCGGGAATCCAGTGGCGCAACCCCGAAGCCACAGGGTTCCCGCTTGCGCGGGAACGACGGCACGCGACCTAGATCGCGCGCCGTCGGATTCTCGCTGCTCGAAGTCCTTGTCGCGTTCATCATCCTTGCGCTCGTGGGCACGGCGCTGTTCGAGCTTTTCGGCGGCGCGCTCAACAACGCCGCCGTAGCCGACGAGTACAGCCGCGGCGCGCTCTTCGCCGAGAGCCGACTCACCGCCGCAGCCGTGGAAACGCCGTTGCGCGAGGGCGGCGATCAGGGCGTCTCGGAAGATGGGAAGTACACGTGGGCGACGAGGATCGAGCCGTATGTTGGCCCCGGAACGACGGTCGACGAGGATCGCCTCGGGCAACAGGCCGCCGTGCGCCTGTGGCGCATCTCGGTCACAGTGTCGTGGCCGGGCACGCTCGGGAACCAGCGCAGCGTCTCGCTGGCCAGTGTACGCCTCGCGGCCAAGCAGCCATGACGGAAAGAAGACGGATGACGCACCGCGTTCAACCCAGCCGCGAGCACGGGTTCACATTGATCGAGCTGTCCATCGCGCTGGTGCTGCTCGCGCTGATGGCTTCGGTGCTCTACGGCTCGCTCTCGCTCGCGGGGACGAGCTGGGATCGCGGGGAGGCGAAGGCCCAGCAGTCAAGCGAGATGCGCCTTACCGAGGACTTCCTGCGGCGCACGCTCGGGGCACAGCATCCGCTGCGCCTGCAGAAAGTGCTCGAAAAGCCGCTTTATTTTGCCGGCACGCGCGATTCGCTGTCGTACGCCGCCGCGCTACCGGGGCGCGCCGGCGCCGGCATGTACTACTTCAAGATTGGACTCACCCTCAACGGCGACAGCTCGCGGCTCACGCTCTCGCGCGTCATCCCGGATTATGCGGCCACCGGCCTCCCGGACTTCGGCAACGATTTCTCGATCCTCGCCGACCGGATTGCAGAGGTTCGGTTCGCCTATTTCGGGCGCGATCCGGACGCTGCCGATACCGTCGCTCCGACTTGGCACGACCGCTGGGACGACCCGCAACGCTTGCCCGACTTGATCCGCATGGATGTCAAGCCCGCGAACAGCGCTGCGTGGCCGCCCCTGGTCGTGGAGCCGCGCCTCGCGCTTCAAGTTGGCTGTGCGAGCTGGAATCCTGCGGCGCGGCGCTGCATGTAACGAGATTCTCGAACTCGAGATGCGGTGCGCATGAATGAGAGCGTCATCCCAGCGCAGGCCGGGATCCAAGTTGCAACCGTGATGCAAGGCAGCAACGACATTGGGTCTCGGGCCTCCAGCGAGGCGAGAACCGACACGCGCTGGTTCGTTCCGCAGTTGATCACTCTGCCGCTCGCCGCGCGGCGCTGCCTCGTACGCAACGCGCTCAACGGCGCGGCGCTGGAGCTCTCTTCGGGAGAGCAGGCGGTGCTGATCAACTGTGAGGGCTGTCGCACGCTCGCCGAGCACGAAGCGCGAGTGGCTGCACAGCTTCGCGCGCCCGAGGAGCACATACCCGCGATCCGCGAGTTGCTCGAGCGTTGCGCACGACGAGGGCTTCTCGTGTCGCTGCCGGACCTCGTTGCCCGCTTCGCCCCGACCGCCGCGACACCGCTCGCGCCCTTCGCCGGTATCGTGGTGCGCACCGCCGACCGACCGCAGCAGCTTCGTCGACTTCTCGCGAGCGGTGCCGCACTGCAGTCGAGAACTGGAGTCGCTCATTCTTGGCATGTCGCCGACGATTCGCGTCACGACGCCAACCGGCGCGCGAATCGGGAAGCGATGGCCGGGCATCGTGCGCTGGAGTCGACGCACCACGATCTGTCCGCACGCTTGCTCGAAGCGGAGCTGTGCGCGGCGTTTCCCGATGTTGCCGAAGAAGTTCGGTGGCTGCTGGGGCCGGCGAATGGAGACGAAGTGACCTACGGCCGACCGCAGAACTACTTCATGCTGCGTTTCGCCGGTCAGCGCTTGCTGATGGTGGATGACGACGTAGTACTCGATCCGCGCCGGCCGCCCTCGGCGAAGGCAGGGGTCGAGCTGACGATCCAGCCCGAAGCGGGATTCTGGTACGAGAGCCTGGCGGCAGCGCAGCAAGCCTGTCCTGCGCTCGAAGTCGATCCGCTCGCGGCGCATCTCAAGTGGCTCGGGTTGCCGATGAGCGAAGCCTGGACCCAGGCGCAACATGAACCAGGCGGTCTCGCCGTGGGAGAGCTGCCGGGTGACGTTGGCGAGTCCTTTGCCGCCGATGCGCGCGTGATGTTCACGCGCAGCCAGTTGCTCGGCGATCCAGGGTGGGCGACGATGACCACGCAGCAACTGTTGCTGGATATCGAGACACGAAGATGGCTCGCGGCCAATCCGGACGCCGCGCGCTGCGGTCTGGAGAGCCAGATCTACTGGCGCGGCTGCGCAGCATTGCGCCTGGCGCCGAATCGGATGCAGAGCGTCCACATGCTCGTCGGCTTCGATAATTCCGCGCTGCTTCCGCCGACTGTCCGTGTCGGCCCGGGCGAGGACGTATTGTTGAGCGAGGCGGCGCGATGTGTTCATCCATGGAGCTGGGCCGTCAAGCTGCCGTTCGCGCTGCCGCATCTGCGCGAGGCGCCGCGGCGGCAACGGCGGCCCGCGGACCGGCTCGTCCTGGGCCCTGAAAGGCTTCTCGTGGCTCATGTGCGCGCCAGCATGCGGACGATCGTCGCCGAGCGCCCCGCGCAGCGCATGTCGATGCTGGGCGCGTTGTGTCTCGACCTCGCCATCGCCAGCGACGCCGAACTGACCGATATACAGATCCAGCATGCGGCAGAGTATGCGGCCCGCGTCCACTTCGGGATCGAGGAGCAGTTGAACGATCCATCGCTCCCGGCCGCCTGGAAAGATAAGCTCAAGCAGTGGCTCGCCTCGCCGAACTACAAGCTTGATCCGGCATCGCTGCGCGGGCGCATTGCACCGAACGCGGCAGTGCGAGCGCTGGCGCAGGGTTACGGGCGCGCGCTCGTCGCCTGGCCGCGGTTATGGTCATTCTGCCGCGAGCGCTTCCAATGACTTGGTGGCTCGCTCTGCAACTGCGCATGCTTCCGGTCGCGACCCGGCGCTGTTTCGTGCGCAATCCCCTTAACGGCGCTACGTTGCAACTCTCCTCGGGCGAACACGCCGTACTGGCGGCATGCGAGGGTTGCCACACGCTCAGCGAGCACGAAGCGCGGGCCGCCGCGCAACTGGGCGCGCCGGCGGCGCATCGGCCGGCGATCCGCGAGCTGCTCGAGCGCTGCGCAGCGCAGGGATTGCTGCTCTCTGTGCCTCAGCTCGTGTCGCGATTCGGAACGCCATCCGCGGCTGGGCCTGCCGCGTTCGGCGGCGTTGTCGTGCGAACCGCCGATCGGCCGCAACTGCTGGCGCGGCTCCTCGCGAGCGCGGAGACGCTCGAAGCACGCGGTGGTGAGAAGCGACACTGGCTCGTGGTCGACGACTCGCACGATCCCGCTAACGAGCAAGCCAACCGCGCTGCGATCGCGAACGCGCGCTCACTCGCGATCACGCATTACGATCGCACCGCTGCCGTGGCGCTTCAGGAGGCACTGGTCGCCGAGTTTCCACGCGCGGCGGGAGAGATCGAATGGCTGTTGGCGCCGGGGCTTGACGGCGAAGCGACCTATGGCCGTCCGCTCAATCACGCCCTGCTGCGACTCGCCGGTCGCGCGTTCGCCAGCGTCGACGACGACGTGCTGCTCGAGCCTCGCTGCCCGCCGCTGTCCGACGCAGGGTTCGCAGTTTCGGACGCGCCGGACGAGCTCACCTGGTATGAGAGCGAGGAGTCTTTGCTGCAGCACTGTTCGCGAGCAGATGTCGATCCGATCGCGGAACATGCGCAATGGCTCGGCTTGCCGCTTGCTGATGCATGGATCCGGGCGGAAGAGGAGGGAGGGCCGCTGGCCGCGATGCAGATCGACGCTGCGCAGGCCGCCCGCTTCGCTTCCGATGCACGCATCATCTTTACCCAGAGTCACGCCTGCGGCGATCCGGGCTCGACAATGCTGCCGCTGCACCTGCTCTCGCTCCCGGCGCGGTCGCGAGGGTGGCTCGCGGCGAACCCGCACGCCGCGGCCCACGCATTCGCTCGGCGCATCAACTGGCGTGGGCACTCCCGGTTGCGGCTCGCGCCGCGCCGGATGCTGACGTTGACGACTATCGCGGGTCTCGATAACTCGCGCCTGCTGCCGCCGACTGCACGGAGTCATCGCAGCGAGGATTTGTTGCTCGGAGCGGTGGCGCAATGGATGCATCGCACAACATGGCAAGTCGATCTGCCGTTCGGCGTGCGGCACCGACGCGAGCCGACCAAGCACTGGTTGCGCGCCGGCGATCCCGTCGCGGTCGAGCCGCTGCCTTTCATCCTCGACTACCTCGAGCGACACGAGGCCGCGAGCATTGCCGCGCCGCCCGGCCAACGCCTCGCCGCGGCGGGAGCCTTGCTCGTGGACCTCGCGGCGGCAAGCGATGCGCATCTCTCGGAGATGCTCCTGGAGCACGCGGCGGAGGCGTCGAGCCGCGTGTTGTTCTCGCTGCAGGAACAGCTCGACGACGCAGCGTTGCCCGCCGCCTGGAAGCAGTCTCTTGGGTCGTGGCTCGACTCGCCGGCGCTCGCGCTCGACGAAACCGCGCTGCGCGCACGCTCGCCGACCGTCGCGGCGATGCGCTCGCTGGTCGATGCATACGGCAAAGCGCTGCTCGTTTGGCCGCAGCTCTGGGAGTTCTGCCGGGAGCGCAACGCATGAAGCCGCGCGCGCAGCGCGGTGTCGCGCTGATCCTCGTGCTGTGGCTCACGGTGCTGCTTACCGTGATCGCGGCCGGCTTTGCGTACAGCATGCGCACCGAAGCGCTCGCTGCCCGCAACGCAGTCGCATTGGCGCAGATGCGTGCGCTCGCCGATGGGGCGATCTCGCGCGTGGCCTTCGAGATGATGCGCCCGCGGACGGTGGCCGACACCTGGGCTTCCGACGGCGCCGTGCATTATTGGCAGGAAGACGGCGCAACCATCGCGGCCAACGCGGTCGACGAGTCTGGTAAAATCGACCTCAACGCGGCGTCGGATGCGTTGCTCAAGAATTTGTTTCAGACGGCAGCAGGAGTCGATGCCGACACCGCAGCGCGTCTGATCGATGCGATCGGCGACTGGAAGGATGCGGACGAGGTGAGGCGCCCGCAGGGCGCGGAGGCGCCGGAGTATCAGGCAGCGGGGCTGTCGTACACGCCGGCGAACGCGCCGTTCGAGACGGTGGCTGAGCTGCAGCGCGTGCTGGGCATGACCCCCGCGCTGTATGCCGCGGTAGCGGACAGCCTGACCGTATTCAGCCGGCAGCCGGGCGTAAACCCCGCGTACGCATCGCGGGCGATTCTGCTGGCGCTGCCCAATGCGACGGCAGAGGTTGTCGACGCGTATATCGCGCAGCGGAACGACGCGCTCGCGCAGCGGCTGCCGTTGCCGGCCTTTCCGATCGCGGGCGGCGCGGCGCCGATCAACGTGTGGCGAATCCGCGCTGAAGCGACCGCTGCGGACGGAGTGACCTTCGTCCGGGAAGCGGTGATAAGGCCGGGCGGCGAAGATGCGCTGCATCCGGTCACTGTGTTGTTGTGGCAGGAAGCTGACAGCCGGCAATTTGCCCCGCCGCCGGCGAGCCAGTGATCGGAACGTGGCGAACCATCTGGCGCGGGCGGTGTCCTGAGCGAGGCGACTCTTTTTCGAACAACGCATGAACGTGGGACTGGACAACTGGCGGCAACGCCTTCGCGATGCGGCAAACCGCGTCGGCCTGCCTCGCTTCTGGCGCTGGTGGATCGGCGAGTTGACCCCGCTGCTCCCGAGCGCCTCGCGCATCGCGTTGCAGCGCCGCTTCGTGCGACCGGTGATCGAATTTGCCGACGGCGAGGCGGTGTTCTGGCGGCCCGAGTTCGGCGTTGGTCCGACACGCCTCGTGATGGCGGAGAAAGTGTCGCTGACTGGCGACGCTGCTGCGGTACTCGCCGCTGGTCGCGCCGCCGTAGCGCGACTCGCCGCGGATGCCTCGGGCGGTCTCGCGGCGCCGAAGGTGGTCATCGCGCTCAGCTCCCGGCAGGTGTTGCGCAAGGAGTTCACCTTGCCGGCCGCGGTGGAGGAGAATCTCGCGCAGACGCTCGCCTACGATCTCGACCGGCACACGCCTTTCCGGCCCGAGCAGCTCTACTTCGATGCTGTCGTCGTCAGCCGCGACGCAGCGAAGAAAACAGTGCGTGTCGACTGGGCCGCGGCATTACGGAGCATCGTCGACAACGCACGCAAGCAGGTCGAAGCATGGGGCGCGGTGCCGCGCGCAGTGGTGCCTGGCCCTCCGGCTACGTCCGCGAAGCTCAACCTCATCCCCGACGTTGCACGACCGCGGCCTCTGGAATGGCGTCGCTGGCAGGTGTGGGCGCCGGCGGCCGCCGTTGCGACCATCGCGCTCGCCGCAGTGATCGTGCCCCTCGCGCAGAAGCGCCAGTACGCGATCGAGTTGAACGCGCTCAGCGCGGAAGCAGGACAACAAGCACAGGCGGCCGATGCGGTGCGCCACCAGCTCGAAGTGATGCAGAACGACTATGACTACGTCCTCGCGAAGAAGTACGCGTACCCGAGCCTGGTGCAGGTGCTCGACGAGATTACGCGCACGCTCCCTGACGATACCTGGCTCACGCAGTTCGAGTTGAAGACGACGGGCCGTGGCAAGGAGTCGCAGCGCGATCTCTATCTACGTGGCGAATCCGGAAATGCCGGCAAGCTGATCGCGCTGCTCGAGGATACGAAGCTTGTCGAGCAGGCCGCACCGCGTTCCCCGACAACCAAGATTCAGGGCGCGAGCGGCGAGATCTTCGATGTCGGCGCCCGCTTGCGCACGCTGACGCTGCCCGCGCCGGAAACAGTATTGTCAAACGCAGCGCCGATCGCTTCGCCACGATCGACGTCCGGCGCTGCGCTTGCACCGGTGAGCGTTGTCGCGCCTGCTGTCGCAACGCCGCCGCCGCAACCTGTCGCGAGCACTACATTGCCCGCGGCAAACCCGCCGGCTTCGAACGCTTCGCAACCGCCAGAACGATCCATGGTGCCCGCCGCGCCGGCGCCCATCTCGCCGACCACTGCAGCGGGCTTCGGTCCCTTTCCTCCGGGCTACGTCCCGCCGCCCTCCGGGATGCCGGCTGACGCAGTTGCGCCGCGAGCCGCGGTGGGGCGGCGGGCGCGTGTCGCACCCCTCACTGCGCCCGCCGACGCACCGGTCGCGCCGCCCGCGGCTGCTGCAATGACGCCTGCGGTCGCTGGCGCGACTGCGCCGCCTCCGGCCACGGATGCGCCTCCACCCGTTCCCGGCGAAGCGGAGCAGGACGAAGACAACTGATGGCCTCCCTCGCGCTCGCGCTGCCGCCGAGGCAGAGCCGTTTACTGGCTCTCGTGTTGCTCGCTCTGGCATTGGTTCTGGGGGTCGCGCTATTGCTCACTCCATTCCTCCTGCTCCACCGGCACTACGATGCCGCGATCGACGCCCTGCAGGACCGAGTCGAGGTCTATCGCCGCGTCGCGGCGCAGACTCCGGAGCTGAAAAAAGCGCTCGAGGCGCTGCGTGCGAAGGATGGACGCCGGTTTTTCCTGAACAACACGGCGCCGAATCTCGCTGGCGCCGAGTTGCAGGATCTCGTTCGCGCGGCGATCGAAAACAATGGCGGCCGCATCACGACCATCCAGACGGCGCAGCCGCGCGAGGACGGCCGGTTCCGCCAGGTCGGCATTAACGTACAGCTCTTCGCGACCACGCCGAACCTGCAGAAGATCATTTACACGCTCGAAACGCAGACGCCGTACACCCTGATCGAGAACATCACCGTGCGGCCGTTGAACGCGTTTCGAGGCTTCAAGCCCGCACCAGGCAACGAGCCTGAGCTCTCGGTCCTGCTCGACGTCTCCGGCTTCGCGTTCGCCGAAGGTTCCAGGAACGAAGGATCGAAGAAGTGAGCACGACGATTATCGTTGTCGTGCCGGCGAAAACGCGGGCCGAATTGGAATGAGCACGCTACCGGCCCTTGTCAACGGGAATCGCGCGCGCGGGTGGGCGCTTTGGATTGTGCCCGCAGTAGCGTTGGCCGCGCTCGTCGGCTGGGAAACCGACTGGGGACGGCAGATCGTACGAGTGCCGTCCGCCCCGCCACCGGCCGAGCCGAAGCCGGTGACGGCTGCGGCGCTGCCCGAGTATCAGATCGAAGGTGGGCTTCCCGGCCACGCCGAGACGGTCGCGCGAACGCTATTCAACGCGACGCGCCGTCCGGCGCCAACGCTTGCGAGTGATGGAGGGCCGCATCGACTCAACCCCGGCCGGTTCCAACTCATGGGGACCACCGTGACCGCCGAGCGCAACATCGCTTTCTTGAAGGACGTTGCGGGAGGCAAGTCGCGAGTCGTGCGGCAGGGCGACGACATCGACGGCGTGCGTGTCGCCTCGGTGCAGCCCGATCGCGTGAAATTGACGCTCGGCGATGAGTCCGAGGAGTTGGTCCTCCAAGTCGCGCATGGCCCGAAGACGACGCTTGTGGCGGCGCCGCCGCCGCCGGGAGCGCCTGCGCCGGCCGTCGCGGCACCGGGCGCCGCCGCGGCGCCGGCCCGCGTCGCCGCCCAAGCCCGTGCACAGGCGGCTGCTGCGCCGAATGCACAGCCGCAGGAAGCCCGGCAAGCTCGCCGCGCGGCGCGTGCCGCCGCACAACACGGCAATGCCGATGCGACGCCGGGGCAGGGCAGCGATGCGTCCGCCCAGGGCGGACGTAACCGGAACCGGTGACGCTGCATCCGTGCAGCGGCTCAGGTTCCCGAGGCGTCGCCTGCCTGGGGGAGCAACGACAACAACAAGGGGCAATGATGCATGAACGCAACGCAAAGCTGACGCATGCCCAGCCGCTGCCGCTACTGCCGACTCGATCGCTTCCGCTATTGCTCTCTTTGCTGCTGGTCGCCTGCGCGACGCCCAAGGAACCCCCCTCGCCCGCGCGGGCGCCCACGGAGAAGACCACTACTACGCGGGACACCGGCACCGCGCTGAGCGCCGCGCCGGAGAAGCCTCCGGAGCAATCGAGGCTCTACAAGGGCAACGGAGTACTCGTGGATGGGCAGCTGCTCGGGGGCGAGGTCCCGCCCCTGGCACGCCCGCCCGCGCCTCCCGGGCAGGCGGTGACCCTCAACTTCGAGGGCGCGGACATTCGCGACGTCATCCGGAACATCCTCGGCGACATCATGAACGAGTCGTACACCATCGATCCGGCCGTCGGCGGGACGGTGACGATCCGCACGACCTCGGGCATTCCGCGCGAATCGCTGCCCGCGACGATGGAGATGTTGTTGCGCATGAACGGCGCGACCATGACGAAGGAGGGCGGCATCTGGAAGATATTGCCGGCCGCGGCTGCCGTACGCGGTAACGTCACGCCTCAGCTCGGCAGCGTGAGCCGCGCGCTTCGGCCCGGGTACTCCGTGCTGATCGTGCCGCTGCAGTACGTGGGCGCGCGGCAGATGGCGACGCTGCTCGAGCCCTTCGTCAAGGATCAGACCACGGTTCGCGTCGACGATCTGCGCAACCTGCTGATCCTCTCCGGCACCGAGTTCGAGCTGAAGCATCTGCTCGAGACCGTCGACATGTTCGACATCAACTGGATGGCGGGCATGTCGGCGGGGCTGTTTACCCTGCAGAGCACCGACGTGAAATCGGTAGTCGCCGAGTTGGACAAGGCGCTCGGCACGCCGGACAAGAGCCCGCTCGCGGGGATACTTCGCATCATTCCGATCGAGCGGTTGAACGCGCTCCTCATCATCACGCCGCAGCCGGCGTACCTCGACGAGGCGAAGAAATGGATCGAGCGTCTCGACAAGGCCGGCACCGACAGCGCGGGGATCCGCTTCTACGTCTATTCCGTCCAGAACGGCCGCAGCGAGCACATCGCGCCGCTGCTGCAGCAGGCGTTCACCGGGCGCGTGACGCAGCCGCCGCCCTCGCAGGGACCGCCCACGCTGGCTCCCGGCACGCCGGCGGGCACGATCGTGACTCCACCGGCCTATCAGGCGCAGCCGACCGTCAACGTCGCGCTCCCGCAGAACACGACCACCCAGCCGCCTCAAGCCCCGGCCACACCGGGCGGCGCGGCGACGGCGATCGCGCGCAGCCTCATCGGCGCCGACGGGACCGGCATCGTGCGCAACGTTCAGGTCGTTGCCGACAAGGACAACAACACGATCCTCATCGTCGCGACCCCGGCCGAGTATTCGGTGATCGAGGCCGCGCTGAAGAAGCTCGACATTCCGCAACGGCAGGTCGTGATCGACGTGACGATCGCGGAAGTCACGCTGACCGATCAGATCTCCTTCGGAGTGGAGTGGCTGTTCAAGGGCGGCGCGCCCTCGGGTCGCGGCGCGGGCGGCCTCCTTACCCGCACGCCGCCGTTCAATCCCGGCGGCACGGGGACGACGACTACCTCCACCGGCTCGACGACCAACGCCGGCCTGTCGCTCCTGAACGGCTTCACCTACCTCATTCAGAACGCGAATTTCCCCGGCGGCATCCAGGCCGCGCTGCACCTGCTCGACACCTACGGCAACACCAAGGTCATCTCCAATCCGCACCTCTCCGCGCTCGACAACCAGAAGGCGACGATCAAGGTCGGCAATCGCATCCCGATCCAGCAGCAGACGATCGTCGGCGGCACCACGAACGCAGTGACGACGACCGCGCAGTACATCGATACCGGCGTGCTGCTGCAGGTGACGCCGCACATCAACATCGGCGGGCTGGTCACGCTGGAAGTGGACGCCGAAGTGAGCACGCCGGGCACGACCAGCGATCCCACGCTGGCGCCGCCCATCAATACGCGCTCGGTGCAGACGCTCCTCGCCGTGCCTACCGGTCAGACGATGGTCATGGGAGGACTCATCTCCGAGGACAACGAAAACAGCTCGAAGGGTCTGCCGCTGGTCTCGCGGATACCGATTCTCGGCGGACTGTTCGG